>JAJYDQ010000087.1 GCA_021777225.1 Deltaproteobacteria bacterium | reverse complement strand
GTTGTTCTCAACGACAATGCAGCGTTGTTAGGGGCAGCATGTTGCGCCATGGATCTTAAGGAGATCTGAGAAATGAATTTCTCGCATGAAAATCTCGATGAGTATATCGATATGGTGATCAAGGGACAAACGTCCGATCTTAATGTTCCTGTAGAGACCTGTCTTGTGGAAGGCCCGGTCGAGCCATGCACAATTGTGATCTTCGGCGCGACGGGCGACCTGACCACCCGTAAGTTGGCCCCGGCGCTATACAATCTCTATCTTTCCGGAGTGATGCCCGATTCCCTTGTCATTGTGGGTGCTGCAAGGTCCGAGATGACCCACATGCAATTCCGTGAAAGAATAAGGACCGCTGTAAATGGAATGGACATGTCTAAATGGGGAGGATTCGCCAGGTCTCTCTATTACCAGTCGGTACAGTTCGATTCCCCCGATTCTTTCAACAATCTTTCAAAAGCGTTACAAACTTTGGAGAAAGACCTAAATCCTAAAGGTAACAAGATATTTTATCTGGCCATTCCACCATCGTTTTACGCCGGCACATCGGAAATGCTTGGCAATGCGGGTCTTTCCCTGGAAAATCAAAACGGCAATGGATGGGTTCGTATTGTCGTGGAAAAGCCTTTTGGAAGGGACCTTAAGACTGCCAGCGACCTTAATAAGACCCTCCACAAGCATTTCAAGGAAGACCAGGTTTTCCGGATTGACCATTACCTTGCCAAGGAAACAGTACAGAATGTACTTATATTTCGTTTTGCTAACGCCATTTTTGAACCTCTGTGGAACCGCATGTTCATAGACAATATTCAGATTGTCGCGGCCGAATCACTGGGAGTTGAAAATCGTGCGGATTATTACGAAGAGTCAGGTGTGCTGCGTGACATGTTCCAGAACCACATGATGCAACTTTTGGCGCTAACCGCCATGGAACCGCCATCGCTTCTTCAGCCTGATTTCGTACAAGATGAAAAAAGTAAGGTTTTTCGGTCTCTAAGACCTTTTTCCAATCGTGATGTCGAGAAAATTCTGGTATTGGGTCAATACGTTTCAGGAACCATTGATGGAAAAGCCGTAGTAGGTTATCGTGAAGAACCCGGTGTCAACCCTGAATCAGTGACCCCAACTTTTGCCGGCATGAAGGTTTTTGTGGATGACTGGCGATGGCATGGGATCCCTTTCTATCTTGTTTCAGGTAAAAGACTCGCTAAAAAGACGACGGAGATAGTCATACATTTCAAAAAGGCGCCTCATTCCATGTTCCATGGAATTCTAGGAGACGTTGCAAGCGCCAACGTGCTAACGCTTGGGATTTATCCGGATGAAAAAGTAAGCCTGAGTTTTGAGACGAAAAATCCCGGAGCGAAGGTATGTTTGAGATCGGTCAGAATGGACTTCGATTATCGACAGGACTACACTGGTCCCGTGTTGGACGCATACGAAAAGGCCATAATGGATTGCATCCAGGGAGATCATATGCTTTTCTGGCGACAAGACGGCGTAGAACTCTGCTGGTCTTTCCTTGAGCCTTTGCTGAGGGATTGTGAAGACTGCGATGATAGAGGTAAACGTCTCCTTTTTTATCCTGCCGGAAGTTGGGGACCAGAAGTGGCCAATATTTTGAAAGGCTAGTGTTCTTAGTCTTTGTTTACAATGTATTTGATAAAAAATGTTTTCAATTTTCTTCATGGAGGCTGTCATGAAATGTGATAAGTGTGGTCAGAATATCGAAGATGGCGAAGAACGCGAATTCCATGATCAAAAACTTTGTGATGATTGTTATATGGATGCGCTGTCACCCACACGAACTTGTGATCCTTGGGCGGTTTATACCGCAAAATCAATATCGGAAAAGAATAGTGGTCCTGTTCAACTTAACGAGATCCAAATGAAAATTCTTCAGATCCTTGAGGAAACCGGAGGTGTTGAATTTCCAGCGCTTATTGAAAAGACCGGTATAGAAGGCAAAGTAATTGAACGCGAGTTCGCTGCGCTGCGTCACATTGAGAAAGTAAGGGCTGAAATGAGGGGTGACAAGAAAGTTCTGAGACTTTGGTAATCCCGATCATCTCATTCAAATTACCTTCTTTATGCTAAAGTTCCTCTTAATTATTGCGTTTCCAGGGTCAAGACAATCTTTTCCTAAAACTGCGCTAGCGTGGCGCAAACTTTGCATATAAAATTGAGTGGTTTAGGCGCGCCATGGTGTAGTCAGGTTTAGTTAAAGGAGAAACCTGAAGCTTTTGTTGACTACACCCAAAAGCGAATTCTCCTGATAAGCTTGATTAGAATTTGTAAGCTATACGCGATTTAAATCTTTCTATAAACGGCGGTTAGAATCGCCTGGGGGCAATTTATGGGTCGAACTGGTCATATCCTCGTGGTTGATGATGAATCAAGGAACAGGACCCTCATAGGTAATTTTCTAGAGGTGGCTGGTTATTCCTCCGAGTCAGCATGTGACGGATTTGAAGCGCTCAAAAAATTGGGGTCAGGGTTCGATTTGATATTGTTGGATGTCATGATGCCGGGTATGGATGGATTTGAATTCACTCGCAGACTTAGAAAACACCCCGACTATTTTGACATCCCCATAATAATGGTAACTATACTAGACGACAGGGACAGTCGTTTGAGGGCGGTTGAAGCAGGGGCCAATGATTTTATTACCAAGCCGATAGATCGCCTGGAACTGAGCATCCGAGTCAAATCAGCCCTCAAAATGAAAGAGGCGCAGGACACCATCAAACGACACAAGAATGAACTTGAGGAGACCGTAAAACAACGAACCGCCGAGCTTCTGGAAAGTGAAAAGCGATTTAGAAAGATTTTTGAGTCGGCTCAGGATTGCATTTTTATCAAAGATCGAAACCGTAGATACCTGGACGTCAACTCAGCGGCAACAGATCTTCTTCAGTTGCGGCGTGAGGACATCATAGGAAAATCGGACAGTGAGCTGTTCGGCCCTTGTTATGACGCAACCGGGAGTGATATCGAAAGTCGAGTGCTCCAGGGACAAACTATCGAGAGTCAGCAAAGCCTGGTTTGGCATTCCCAACCAACATCGCTCGATTTTATTAGATTTCCTCTCCGGGACTCAGCCGGAAAAATAACAGGGATTTGCGGAATTGTCAGGGAACTTGCCGACCCGCTTTCCATTTCTCATAGCTATTCTTCCCCAATTAGCGAATACAAGTCTGAGTCTATGCTCTGGACTCTTGCAAAAGCGAATGTCGCCGCTGAAACAAACAGCATTGTGCTATTGACAGGTGAGACGGGTAGCGGCAAGGACCATCTGGCCCGTTATATTCACGATCGCTCATCCCGGTCGAACGGACCATTCTATGCTATAAATTGCGCTGCTATTCCCCCTGAACTGGCTGAATCCGAATTGTTTGGGCATGAGGCCGGCTCCTACACAGGAGCTGTCCGCAGGAAACGGGGCATGCTGGAACTTGCGGAAGGAGGAACGCTTCTCCTGAATGAAATCGGAGAATTGTCGCCTTTGATGCAGGCAAAGCTCCTGACTTTCTTCGATACTTTCTCTTTCTCAAGGGTGGGGGGAGAAAAGACCGTAAGTGTCAACATGAGACCAATGGCGGCCACCAACAGGGACCTGCAGAAAGAGGTTTCCGAGGGCCGCTTTAGAATGGACCTGTTTTATCGGCTAAACGTGCTCTCTATAAATGTCCCACCATTAAGAGAAAGGCTGGAAGATCTGCCAACCATAGCGAATCAAATTTTAGTTCGTCTTTGTGAAAAATTACATATAAATTTCGTTCCCAGAATACATACGAATGCGATTGAGAAATTGAGAAATTACTCTTGGCCCGGCAATATAAGGGAATTGCGTAATGTTCTTGAACGGGGTCTGATCCTTTCCAGAGGCCAGACTATTTGTAACGGTCATCTAGGCATGGGAAATTTGGAATTGTCTAATACCCCTGAAACACATTTACAATCGGGGCGTTCTTTGTGCGAAGCGATTGGGGATACGGAACGGAGCCTTATAGAGAATGCGCTTCGCACAGCGTCCGGTAAAAAAAATGAGGCCGCGCGCATTCTAGGCATTTCCCGTTTTGCTTTGACACGTCACATGATAAAGCTAGGCATAAACGACTTTTAACACAAACTGGACGAATGGAAGAAATCAATATTCAGGACAAGGATTTTAACCACACTTCAAGGCTGGAGCGAATTCGCTTCGCGCAGATAAATCAAATATATCATCACACCATTCTGGCTACCTGGACTGCTCTTACAGCCGTAGTAATGCTCACTTGGATCCTCTGGGGCTCCATTCCACAATTGCGTTTGATCGCTTGGGTCGCGTCTTACTTCATACTGTCTATAGCAAGATTGCTCCTGGTCTTGGCGTTCCGAAAATCTGAGCCTTCGGGAAACCAATTGTCGGCATGGGAAAGATGTCATCGGGCCATGACATTCTTAATCAGCCTATTGTGGGCAGTCGCCGCAATTTTTCTTTTCCCCGAAAACTCCGAACATCTCCAGATTTTTATGGTTCTGTTCTTCGGTGGACGAATCGCAGGGGCAGCAGTGATTTATTCCCCAACTGGTGAATATTTGACAAACATTTCTTTGGCGCTAGTTCCGCTCGCCGGTCGTTTTTTGTACGAAGGGGACGAGTTCCATATAATGGTCAGCGTCATTTTTTTCATGTACGGCGTCTTGATGGTTTTCTTTGGACACGGGGTACACAAATTATACTCGGAAATATTCACGCTAAGATTCGAAAGGGACGACCTTGTTAAAGACCTTAAGGCTGGCATATCGTGGCGTGATCAGGCATTGGCCGAAACAGATAGGCTTCGGTCTGAAGCGGAAGTTTCAAATGCCGCCAAAAACGATTTTCTGACAAACATGAGCCACGAGCTTCGGACGCCATTGACAGCAATCATCGGTTTTTCGGAACTCCTTGCAGGCCGATTCTTTGGAGAACTCAACGAAAAACAAATGAGTTACGTTCAGGAGATTTTTGATTCCGGCCACCACCTGCTTAAACTTATCAACGACATATTAGACCTCTCTAGAATAGAAACCGGCAAGGCGGACTTAAACCTCTCCCCCATTGATTTGAATCAACTTTTGAATAATTGCATGGGCATGATCAAGGAAAGGGCCATTAAGCGAAATTTGACGCTTGAATTGGAAATTGATGAAAATGATTTTTGCGGCAAAGAGATTTTAGCCGATGAACTCAGACTTAAACAGATTATAGTAAACCTGTTATCCAATGCCGCCAAGTTCTCTCCGCTTGGAGGCCGCATTCTATTGGGAGCCCAGAGGAATGGACATGAACTTATGATAAATGTCTCCGACACGGGTATAGGTATAAAACATGAAGATCAGGAGCGTATCTATGGAACTTTTGAACGACTCGACTTTTCATTCTCCCGTCCGGAGCCTGGCACAGGTCTTGGTTTGGCGCTGGTCCGTAAGTTGGTGGAACTTCACGGTGGTCGTGTCTGGGTAGAGAGTAAAGGTGAGGGTAAAGGCAGCACGTTCCGGTTTGTCATTCCCTACTTGGAAGCAGACAAAAGGCCGCGGGAAGATGCCTCGCTAATGGAACGAAGTGGCGCACCCGACGTATCGATCCAGGGGATTGTGGCTCCAGAGAGAAAACATCCAAGGGTCCTAGTTGTGGAAGACAATGGTCCTAACATAAGGCTTATCAAGAACTTGCTGAAAGCTGGCGGCTATGAGCCACTGCTGGCGTTTTCCGCCGAAGAAGGTATAAAAGTGGCGGAAAGGGAAAATCCTTCGGTTATCTTAATGGACATTTCACTTCCAGGAATGAACGGATTGGCAGCTACCAGGGCGCTAAAAGAAAATCCGGCGACTGCCCACATCCCGGTAATAGCATTGACAGCCCACGTAAGGAAAGATGATGAAAAAAGAGGCATGGAAGCGGGCTGCGACGCTTACATCCTCAAGCCGGTTGACACCGAAAAATTTAACGCCACGATTTCAAAATTAATAAAATAAAAAGTTTCACGACAACAATGAGCGATATCGCTCTAAATAGATCGGCAATGGAGCGTTATCGCTCCGACGACGATCACCTCCTCACATCTTAATCTTTTGGGTTTTAGCGATTAATTTGTGAGCGATATCGCTCACGGGTTATCGCCGTCTTCCGCTGGCGACAGCCCGAACACCGTTTTTGCTATGACTGATAACTGACTAACATGATTAATTTTGTCCTAAGCCCATGTTTGTGAGTAAGGTTTTGGCGCCATTCGTGCTTACAGAAGTTAAAGCAGGGGTAGTTTCTTTGTATTGGAAGGACTTCTTGTTAAAAAACAAGAGATACTTCCGGTGTGTAGTTTTTTTATAGGGGCTTGAGGGGGGGGATCCCCTCTACAGTAACTCGATTCGTTAGATGGTGGTTACGGCGTTTGGAACTGGAAAGCTTGTTTCTGTTTCTGAACCAAATTCAAAATTGTTGAAACCGGGGCGCAATGGTCAGGTTTTTTGCAATTAACTAGATCAGGGCAATTTTCTCATTAACGCTCGTGCAATTGAAAATCATTTTTAGTAGTTGAACAAACTATCAACCTGATCGCATTCTATGATGCGCCCCTTACTTTTGAAACTCGGGTGGAATTAGTCAGAAAAGAACATATTGGGAGGACCCGAGAACTTACTCCATGCATGCGCCGGACTCACAAGCAAACTTATACCCTTCCATTCATTTCGAAACATTGACAGTCTCTAATGACTGTCTTTTTTTTCTGGTGCGCGCCTACGCCGGACAACTCAAGATTGTCAAGATGAAGAGCGCGAAAAATACTACAACTACATGTCTATACTACTCAGTGTCGTGTGTCCTATTTCTAACATCTTGTTTTTCTGTCTAAAAAGGAGTAATTCCCAATTCAGGGCGTCTTTCAGTGAGGTTTTTTGGCGTCAATACCTGGATAGCGCATTAAATGCCCCTTTATGAGACTATTCTACCGATTTAGTTAGCTTTTTACCATCGTTATCAACTGCGAAAGTTGAAGTTGTAATTTGAGCCATGAGCCAGAATGTACAAACCCCCACCAAAAGGAGTTGTTCATGCGAGACCATGAAAAAACCAGGGACCAACTCATTTATGAATTGCATGATATGCGCCATAAAGTTGCGGAATTCAAGATGGTTCAAAAGCGGTTTCGTGGAATTTTCGAGGGACACAGCGCCGTTATGCTCCTGATCGAACCAGTGGGGGGTAAAATAGTTGATGCGAACGAGACTGCGGCCCAATTCTACGGTTACACGATATCTCAGCTACGCTCGATGTATACCCGGGAGATCAATATCTTACCTCCTGCCGAGGTCGAAGCTTTACGCCTTTTGGCAGTAAAAGAGCAGTGCAACTACGCCATTTTCCCCCACCGACTTGCAAATGGGGAAATTCGCACGGTGGAAGTTCACTTCTCTCCGATTGAGGAAAATGGGCAGAAGCTTCTCTTTTCAATCATACATGACGTCACGGATCGGAAGAATGCAGAGGAGGAGTTGAGGAAAAGCGAAGAAAGGTTTTCAAAAGCCTTTCAAAAGTCACCAATACTAATGGCCATTAGCAATGTGGATGATGGGACTATTATTGATGTTAATGACAAATTTGGCGAGGTATTGGGTTTTAGCCGCGAGGACTCTATTGGAAAAACGTCGGTCGAGCTAGGTTTGTTTTTACCAGAAAATCGAACATTGATGATTGAAGAACTTCAAGCTCATGGCTGCGTAAGAGGGATGAGTCTGGAGCTTCTCACTAAAGACAAAAGAGAAGTTCACTGCATCTATAATGGTGAGTTGATACAAACCAAGACTCGTAGGCTGTTATTGTCAATCGTTGAGGATGTCACCCAGCGCAAGAGGGCAGAGGATGCCCTGCGCGAAAGTGAAGAGCGCCATCGCAGTCTGGTTGAACACCTTCCGCAACGTATTTTCATCAAAGACCGCAATTCGATCTATCTGTCATGCAACCAAAACTGCGCTTCTGACCTTGGGATCACCCCAGAACAGATCGCGGGCAAAGACGACTTCGCGTTCTACCCCGCTGAACTGGCTCAAGCGTACCGAGCCGACGACCAGGCTTGTATAACTACCGGTATAGTTAAAGACATCGAAGAGATTTATCAATTCCAGGGTCAAGATCGGTGGGCGCATACGATCAAAGTGCCGTACCGCGACGAACATGGACGAGTTGTTGGAGTAGTAGGGATCTAAGAAGACATCACTGAACGCAAACAGTATGAGGAAGAACTGCTTCGCATCAGGGCCGCAGTGGACGGAGCGAGTGACGCTATTAGTATGGCCACCCCTGAGAGAGAGCATTTTTATCAGAATCGTGCTTTTAGTGATCTCTTCGGCTATACGGTCGATGATCTGAACGGATCCGACGGAATTTTGAGGGCTTTTAAGGACCAAAATAACGCCCCAGTTATATTGGAGAAAATTGTGCGGGGCGAAAGCTGGTCAGGCGAAGTTGAAATGTTATCTAAAGATGGCCGATGCTTTATTGTACTTCTTCGAGCAAATGCAATCCGGGACGCCCAAGGTTCGATCATATGCTTTATCGGGATTCACACGGATGTTACGAAGTTGAGAGCGGTGGAGCGGGCGCTTTCGCACCGTGACGCTGCTCTTCTGGAGAGCGAGAGACGATTCAAGACTCTTTTCGACAGTGCGAGTGACGGAATCTTCATCAAGGATGGCGAACTGAAATACACTGATGTCAACAAAATAATGTTGCAGTTCTTAAATATTCAGATTTCTGACATAATTGGGAAAACCGACAAAGAATTGCTCGGTGAGTACATCGCTGCAAAGACCCAAAATGTCGAGTCTAGAGTACTAAATGGCCAAACAATAGAGACACAGGAGATTTTGTTATACAAATCGGAGCCAATATCGGTAGATTGTATTCGATTTCCCCTGCGGGATTCTTCACATGAAATAGTAGGCGTTTGTGGCATTGTGCGTGAAATGGTTTATCGTCCACAGACTCTCTCCGATGAGTTCTCGCCCGGAGACGGTTATCTCTCATCCGCAATGTGTTCTACACTGTCACGAGCCCAGATGGCGGCGGAGACAGATAGCAGCATCATTTTGACCGGTGAGAGTGGAAGCGGTAAGGATCGTCTAGCTCGTTATATTCATGACCGTTCCTCTCGCTCGCGCAGTCCCTTTTATGTTGTCAACTGTGCGGCCATCCCGTCCGAACTCGCCGAATCGGAACTGTTTGGCCATGAAGCCGGCGCGTTTACAGGAGCGGCACACAGAAAGAGAGGCCTAATTGAACTGGCAGAGGGGGGGACACTGCTGTTGAATGAAATTGGAGAATTGTCCTATCCCCTTCAAGGAAAACTTCTCCAATTTTTGGACACGTTCTGCTTCACGCGGGTGGGAGGGGAAAAGAAGGTCGCTGTTAATATAAGGTTGATAGCCGCCACCAATAGGGACTTGGGTTCCGAGGTCTCTGAGGGTCGTTTTCGTAAAGATCTCTACTACCGTCTAAACGTGTTCCCCATACATGTCCCCCCCCTCCGTGAACGAAAGGAGGACATCCCCTTGCTCGTTAAAGAGATTGTTTCAGTACTTGCAGATAATATGGCACTGCAGAAACCAGCAGAGTTGGATTTTGAGGCTCTCCGTCGCTTGTGCCTGTATTCATGGCCGGGGAATGTGAGAGAGTTGAGAAACGTCCTTGAACGATCTCTAATTCTCAGCCATGGAGAAACGATCGGCGTCCGGCATCTGGTCGGCATGGGCGAAACAGAAGGAACTGTCTCCCTACTGGACAGCAGGATGCCTCTGAAACGGTCACTCAATGACATCCTGGAAGAAACTGAGCGATCACTGATACAGGAAGCCCTTAGGTGTTCCTGTGGTAAGAAGAGTGAGGCTGCTAGAATCCTAGGGATTTCCCCTTTTGCTTTAGCCCGTCACATGGAGAAGCTAAGGATACGCTTGCGTTAACGCTGGAGGTCATGTTACTTGGTGCGTAATCGCTCTTGCCACAACTCCCTGAAATCTGGTGTGTTTTAGCGCAATCAACCTGGCAATAGCGATATCGCTAGACGCTTAACGCTTGCCTTAAAGCTTTTAGATTCCCTTCCGTTTCAAACATTACCGCAAATCCCCCTGAAATATCAACTTAAATTGGTTTTGTTAGCCAACATCCAGGCTTTGGTATGATCCATGCTTACCATAGGGCCAAAACCATCCCTGCTAAGGAATATGTAGGTGGAAATGTGTTACCGAGTTATGCAATGGCATCCAAACTACACGTAAACGTTGGAGTTTATCCTAGAGACGGGTACCTACACCAGAACAAAGGAGATCAAAATGAAGAGGATGTCCAGATTGGCAGGTATTTCTATAGTGGCTTTGCTACTGTTCGCTTTTCCAAAAACAGGCCTAAGTCACGAGTGGTTGGACCAGTACATTGCTGCGGCGGCTATCAGCGCGAGTGCGTCCGTTGATCCAGACAATCCAAACAAGCTATCACTCGATGCCTTTCTGAAGCTTAAAAATGCCGGCGATGAAAACCTAAAGACTTTCAACGGACAAAAATATCTGCCTTTGGAGGGTATGGAATAAAGCTTTGCCATTAACTCCTGGTGTTTTGCAAAAATCAAATTGTAGCGACGGTGATCATTACTGGCAAATAGCGGCAATGCTTCTACAAACCAGCCAGGACAACGTAGTAGAACTTGGCGTCAAGAAGTGGGGGGAGAGCGGCTTCATCGAGGAGCCTGAATCATTTTCACTACTGTCATATCTGCTGCGTTTCTCTGCCCAGCAGGGATGGCGGTATTCATGCTAACCGAGGGTTGACAGCAGACAGATAAGTTGGCCGGACAGTCTAAGGTTTCGTTAAGGATTCAATCCTAGCGCCTAATGTCAGACGCCGCCGACAGGATGCAGAGGAATCCGCGAGACAGGCACATCGAAATTATTCCACGTTGGGCCTGTTCTCGACGACAATCGAGTCGGCATTTTGACTATGCCCCGGGTTTTTTGGACCGAGTTTCACAAAAGCCAATTTGGTCAAAGGAAAGAAATCATTTGGAAAGAAGAGAGAGGACTAAAAATGAACTCAATTTTTGTCTAGTAAACCTTGTCCTCATGATACCTCAAGCTTGACGATTGCTACGGTCCACATACTAAAGGGAATCTATTAATAACTGCGACGCAACCCAGGATTTTCTCTAAAGCTCCGTTCCTGGATGATTTGAGCCAAATCTCAAACAATTGGAGATCAAGTTCAGCCAATGGATAATGTGCATTGAATAATGAGATTCCAACGAGGCAACCGGCGTCTGCCACCGGCTACTTGCTTGCGTTTACGGCAACGGCATTGTGGGCGGGTAATTTTATTGTGGCCCGGGGCCTCTCTCATTCCATGCCGCCGGTGACTCTGGCATTCCTCCGGTGGGCCACTGCGGTTACCGTGCTGTTGCCTTTTGGGCTTCGCCCTTTGTGCCGCGACATAAAGATAGTTCTAAGTAATCCGGGTTATTTCGCCCTGACAGCTTTTCTCGGTGTCACCATATGCAACACGCTTATTTACATCTCGGCCCACTCCTCGAAGGCCCTCAACATGTCACTGATATTCATGTGCGTGCCAGCTTTTACGGTAGTGCTTGCCAGGACCTTCCTCCAGGATACCCTCACTTCTCGTAGAATCGCCGGCCTCTTCATAGCGTTTGTGGGGGTTGTCCTTCTGATTACCCATGGTCATCTTTGGCGTCTCATGAGTTTAACTTTTTCTGAGGGCGATGAGTGGATGTTAGGCGCAGCGGCGAGTCTTGCCATCTATGGAGTTCTCGTTCGGCGAAAGCCGGTGGGGTTAAGTCCGGCTGGATTTCTCTCTGCCACATTCATTCTGGGGTTACTCTTCCTGCTTCCTTGGCTCCTATGGGAGACCGCTACAGTCAGCTCCATCAACTTTTCATCAACCGCTCTCGAAGGCATTATTTACCTGGGTGTTGGTCCCTCACTGTTAGGATTTTTGTGTTGGAACCGGGCTATAGCAAGCATAGGACCGGTACGGTCAGGATTTGTGCTCTATTGTCACCCTTTGTTAAGTGGTGTTTCCGCTTCGTTATTGCTGGGTGAGCCGATCAATCTGATCAGCGTGCTGAGCGGCATTGTAATAATAGCCGGTGTTATTGTCGCCACTTTGGAATGAATTACCTCACTTGATGTCGAAGCGATTTTGTACAACGGTTCGCAAAAGAATTTCCCTTCACCGGAGGAAGAGCAGAAGAAATGGCAGAGCTTTTTGATGAACTACAGGAACAATGTGATGAATTCGAATTCGAGAAAATACTTCAGGAGAAATTTGACTCTTATAACAGAGAATTCTTTGATGGCAAGATTGCCAAACAGGACAAATTGCTAGAACAACCAAAAGTGTGGACATGGAGCGCATCATATAATTTTGAGTCACATCGAATCAAAATACATCCGGAATTGATTACCGGAAGCCATTACTCTATAAACCCAGAAGCCCCAATCAAAGGAATTGAGTTATATATATTTGATTCTCTTCTACATGAGATGATTCATAAGTATTGTGTAGAGGTTTTAGATGTTAAAGAAAATGATGGTCATGGTCCAGAATTTGAAAAGAAGTGCTATGAAATTGCTGAAACTTTGATGTTGGAAATCATAGACGAAAAGGATATTGAATGTTTTCCACTCAACTCCCGTCCTAAATATTACTATATGGGAGCCTGGAGAACACAAATTGCGAGGATGGTGGGATCGAGGAGTTGGGCCTCGTTGACGTTTCCGGACAAAACATATCCGAAACAATTAGGGAGCTAAAAATCATTTTTTCAGTATTTGGATTCCCGGCGATCACTAACCCCCAGAAACATCCCCCATGCTTGTCCGACATAGTCAGAGACCTCCGGCAAAGCCGGAGGCATGAAATCGTGAACCGCTCAAAGCGGTTGAGATATGGGGGTACCACCTGAAGGTGGCAACTATTCAAACGCATCGAGTTGATCAAGCCTTTTGTCTTCCTGTTCCTGCTTCTTGATGTATACCCGAATGGCATCTTCGTCCCTTCCCACCGTTGAGACGAAGTAGCCCCTGGCCCAGAAGCGCTGTACTGTGAAATTCCGCTTACGTCCGCTGAAAGTTCGTGCGATCTGAATGGCGCTCTTGCCTCTGATGAACCCGACCACCTGGCTACTGAATACTTCGGCGGAATCGAAAAGAAGCATCTGGTCGGCATGAGCGAAACAGAAACGGCCGACTCCCTACTGGACCGAGCGAAGTCTCTGAATCGATCACTCAAAGACATTTTGGCAGAAACTGAGCGAGCCTCGATATAGGAAGCTCTCAGGTTTTTTGGTGATATAAAAAGCGAGGCCGCTCGCATCCTCGACATTTCCCCACATGCTTTGGCCCGTCACATGGAGAAGCTAGTTATACGCTAGCGTTAACGCTAGGGGCATATTATTTAGTGCGTAATCGCACTTGCCACAACCCTATGAAATATAGGTTTGTTTAGGCCAGCCAGAATCGCGCTAGCGATTTCGCTAGATGTCTAACACCTGGTAAAAGTCCTTTTTGTCACTTCCTGTTTCAATCACCATCCCAAATTTCCTTGAAATATGGCCATTAATAAGTTTTGGGAGCCATGATCTAGGTCTTGGCACGATCCATGCTAAACAATGCAAAAATCACCCTTATGGAATATGGGAGTGGTGGTTAGCGGTTTATGCGATGGATTCCACGCTGCAAGTAATCGATGCTGTCTATCTCAAAGATGGATGCCACCATCAGAAAAAAGGAGATCCAAATGCAAGCGTTGTCGAAACTCATCTTGGTAATTGCAGTATTCTTGGCGTTTGCCTTGATAATTTCAGGGTACGCAATCTGGTCAGGGCAAACCTCAATGTTTCGGATCGACTCTGTAGAAAACAATCCCCTTGGTGACACGCTAATTTACAGGGCCAACACTACGGATCAGCTTCGTCTTAGTGTCCCCGATCCTGCTACGATAGGTGTAGGGGTTGGTTCGGTTGCTCGCAATACCGAACAGCATTCTCCAAAATGATTAGCTTTAATTTATTAGCCTTTGAAAAAGGGCTCAAACATTGAAGACAGGAGAAAGACCGATGGGCGCCAAATCTTACTATAGCGGCCTTAATATCGAACTCACCGGATGGAAAGCCAAGGCATACGATATGGTGCGCACATTAGACAAGATGCCTATCGTTACTAAGCAAAAGGTGATGCCCCGGTTTAATGAATTAATCACGATACTCGAAGACTTTGAAGACAGAATTCACAAGCTCAAGCCACAATGTCCCGTCAAGCGGGCGCCCGATAAAATATTACTGGAAGGTAACTTAACGCATGTGAAACAAAAATGGGCGGAGGTTAGTTTTACGCTGTTGGATGTAATAGACAATGACAGAGAATATACTGGTTTATTTTGACCCTAGTTTCAGGTTGGGCGGTCATTACTTCGCCATGGGGAAACCATATCAACTGAATACGGTTCAAAGGGAATAACATTCTTGCACTATGTCTGCACGGGTGTTCCGGACAATTTAGCAACGAATATGGGCTCATCAGAATTTTCAACAATGGTTTTCGCCCACGGCCTGAATAGCCAAACAACTTTTTTGCGGACGCCCGTGCGATCCCAGACAACTTGAGTAGATATGCTGGTCGGAACTCTAAAGTGATCTTTTATATCTATCGTGGTCGGTTGTGGTCCATTTCACGTAAGTTAACGGCGTAACTCAAAATGGCACAGAGGCTCTAAAATGGATTAGAAGAGCCGCTGTCCGGGGTAATTCATATGCACAGAGGCAACTGGGACTTATGTATTACGATGGAATTGGAGTCTCCAAAGACTACGGCGAGGCTTTTAAGTGCTATCAAAAAACTGCTGATCATGGCCATGTCAAAGCTTAATGCTCTAACAGATTGGCCAAGATTTTTTTCAAAGGTCCAGGAATGGTCTGGTCAAAGTAATAACCATCCGGAAACCCAAAATGATATTGGTGGCTATTATTATGGTGAAGGGGTTGTGCAGGATTACAGCGAAGCCGTTAAGTGGTTTCAATTGGCTGCTCAAGAGGGTTACAGCTATGTAATCTTGGCTGTATGTACTTAGAGAGTCAAGGAGTCAACCAGGACTACTCAGAAGCCCTGAAGTGGAGTTGGAAAGCGGCTGATTAGGCTATTCCGGCAGCAAAGAATGCGGTGCAATTTCTCGAAAAAGATTGGTCAGCCTCTTCAAACAGGCAAAAGGGTAGATTTGCTAAACATCCTACGCAATAGGCGTCAAATCTGCGGGAGCTGCCCGTGACACTAAGTTAACGACTTTCCCCTCTGTAACTGGCTGAAACCGTGCAAAGGAGATTTGCCATGAAGGTTTTGGGTGTGCTGATGATTGTATTACTGCTGGTGTTCTCTGCCACTGGTCTGCTAGATGTCAGGGCTGATGATACCTATAAAGCCTACAAAACGGGACTCATGTATGCTAAAGGTGACGGCGTCACTCAAGATTATTCAGAGGCTCTGAAATGGTTTAGAGAAGCCGCTGATCAGGGTAATTCAGATGCACAGAGGCAACTGGGACTTATGTATTACGATGGTATTGGAGTCTCCAAAGACTACGGCGAAGCTTTTAAGTGGCTTCAAAAAGCTGCTAGTCAGGGCCATGCTAACGCTCAATACCATATCGGATGGATGTATAGATTTGGTAAAGGTACCACTTACGATTATGCAGAGGCTTTAAAATGGTTCAGGAAAGCCGCTGATCAGGGATTTGCCGATGCTCAACACGAGATCGGATGGATGTATGCGGAGGGTAACGGTGTTACTCAGGATTATTCAGAGGCTTTAAAATGGTTTAGGAAAGCCGCTGATCAGGGTAATGAAGTTGCACGCCGATCAAGAATTTATCTTGAATCCAAGATGACCGGGCAGAACCAAGCAGACCGTAGACAATTCCGTTAAAATTTATCTTGCAGGAAAGATTCAGGATAAAAGCGATAACCAAGAAAAAGTGTAGCCGTTCAGCGGGCGCCCCTTTTTAGGGTTAGATTTCGGTGAATGGAAACTTTTAACGTTTTTCTAATCGCGCGATATCGCGTCTTTTTTTGCAACCCAGGACATTCCCCAAAACATAATCGAGGTCAACTCGTTTAGGGTATGATATTAAGGATTTAGTATTTTGTGCAAATAGAAATGGGGAAACTTTGCGAGGGAATGGGCAAGATTCAGAGTAGATTTGTGGGAGAAGCGATTTACGGAATTCAGGCCAGAGGTTCGGTGCGTATTAGTGAGATAGCCCGTTCATTGTCTGAGAAGACCTCTGTCAAAAAAAGGA
>JAJYDQ010000086.1 GCA_021777225.1 Deltaproteobacteria bacterium | reverse complement strand
AAAAAGTACCCTGTAAATTTTTTTTAAAACAAACAAAAAAACGCCCCCCCACAACTAATTTTACCCCCCCCCCCCCCCCCCCCCGCAGCCTCTTAATCGAATCCAGTTCATAGAGAACCGGGGTTTCTAAGGCGCTGTTGATGACTCGTCCTTGAAAATGACCGTCCAACCAAAACAACGCTCGCCCGACTACATGATCAATCATATCCGGCAAACAGGTCTCACTGGGTTCGTTCCAAAGTTTTATGTTTGTACTGTTTTGGAACCTGTGCCTGGCGATCTGAAAAAGAACCGGGTCTGGCTCACAAGACAACACGTTTTCGCAATACCGGCCGATATAATTCGTAGTTTCCCCGTAGCTTGTACCAGTTTCAATGAAAGTCTTACACTGAAATTGGTCCACGAGCTTCCTTAACAGCAATCTCTTAAACGTATACCCCAATGGGCTTAGTCGTTTTCGAAAAATAGTCGTACCAGGCAGACCACTTAAAATAATCAATCGCTTAATAAACCTGTCAATCGAGTCTATTTTCATCAGTTGTCTCGTGCAATCTACACAAAAATTTATCAGAAATGGCGCCGGAATTCTCGATAAAAACTTCCTGCCCCAGTTTGTCAGAGTATATCGGCGCATTGGTGGTGTCCTTTGGCCAAATTACCGACATCCGCCCTAAACACGAGGCCCACCAACTGAATGTCGAATTTTTTGAAGCCACAAGAAGCTTTGCGGATGACATTGCCAGCAAGTCTGCCAGGCTAGATCCAAAATCAGCGAGTGAGGCCTGGTGTTTTTCTAGTAACGGAGCTACTTCGCGCTTTGTCCCGTCGGTAAAGATCATTATTTCAATATGAGGGAACTTTCGCTTTATTTGTGAAAGGCAATTATCGAAAAAGTCTAGTGGGGTAGTCTGTTGGCCAATTTTGAAGTCCCCCAGACGGATGTGGGCGGCAAAAAATGAACGACCATTTAATTTTGGCAGATGCTCTGGGCGTACTATGGATAAAAGATTATGTTTAATGAGCCTATAATCGGTAGCTATCGACCCAAAGAGATCCGGCGCTTTTGATGCCGTATCAATTTCGTCTCCCAGCCTGTTGAGAAAGAAATCCGGTACACCGGATATAGTAACTATTTGATCTTTACGCTGGCTGAGGAAGTAACCAGGATTACTAATAAAATTTGCCTCCTGGATTCGAGGGAGTCTAATCAGCAGTTGAAACTTTGTCATCCCGTGTATGTAATCCGCTGTTGGTTTAAATAACCGGATGTAATGCCTCTTATCCTTTTCTCTCCTCAGATATGGTCCAACCTTTATTTGAGGCCATGCCGGATAGATTAAAGGAAGGTCGAACTTTTTTCCAATACATACTGCTCTGGCCCATGGGAAAAGTAAATTGCCAAGGCCACCACCAATCAGTCGTACAAAAAATAGGTCATATTTACTCAATTTAGGAAAAAGATATATCATTCTAAGTAGTTCTCAGGTTACACAGCTAAACTTGAATTGCCATTTATGATCGCGAGGAATTGCCTCATCCTTTCATCTACTGAATGCCCATCTGCATGAACTCGGCGCATTCCTGCCAGTGCTATACGTTCAATTTCATTGGGATTCCTTTTTAGCCATAGGGCTTTCTCTACAAGTTCTGCAGGATTTGAAAAGAATACCGCTTCCTCATTTTCTTTGAAAAATCCTTGGAGATCCTTGGTTCGTTCGCTCAGCAGTAAACGGCCACACGCCGGTATTTCAAAGCAACGCCTGGTATAAGTGTCCCTATTCAATCTGGATAGAAAGTTAAGGCATATTTTTGCTCCGCATAATGCGGCCGTGTATTTTTCACCTACTACCGTATGGACCGGACCAAAATAGTCAGCTAGTTCGCCAAGGACTTTACGGGTCCAGTATTTACCACCAAATAAGCGCACACGAAGGCCATTCTTTACGAGAAGGCGTAGATAATTCTCTCTTCCATCTGGCTCATAGTGCCCTACGAATACCACATCACAATTAAAAGTGCGTTGCTCAGTCTCTGTAAGAGTCATGGGCCTGTGAATTGCAGGAATAAAGTAAGGCATGAGCAAGTGAGCGTTCTTCCCGCTAGCGGCGATCACCTCAGCTACATTGACAAGTCGGTACACAAAATTGAAGTCATATTCCGGTAAACATTGCTCGTAATTCCGCCAAAGAATTTTATGGTGCCAAGGAACTCGTACGTCAGCCCTTGGTCCAAATGGATCATCGTTATTGTACGAAACAAGAGTAGCGTTTGTCTCCAGTTTCAATCTCCTAATTGTTGACGGAATGACATGCGCACCTCTCCAGACCAACACGACGTCGGGTTTGGCTTCTTTAACCGCAATTAAGAAATCTCGATTGAGCCTCAAAAGCGCTGGACTAATAACGGGGAATTTTTCTTGCAGCCGACCAGCCCATCCTTCGAAGTAATCTTTCCAAGCAAACCTTACGACGTCAACTCCTAATTTCGATAATGCGTCGGCACAAGCTTGTTCATAAATTTGGGCTATCCAGTTCCCGGCTAATAGAAATTTCATGTAAAGATCAAGCCTACAATTACACCCGAACCCACCTGTCAGGAATTGTGTCTTGGTTTGGAAACAAATCAGACGCAATGATCGTCGCGCCAGGATCATTGCGTTCAGCTAGCCATGCGCCCCACCAATAAAAAGAACTGTTGGAAATTATATGGTACCTGAATCTGCTCAATAGCCAAAGTGTTTGCATGGGACATGAATAGCCATTGTCAGCCGTTATATAACGAACTGGGCCAGGTAAACTCAGCTTGTTCTTTATCAAAGGCATCGACGTGCAAAACAAAAAAAAAGTAGGATCAGAAAGTTTCTTACCCAACTGTCTAGCAGCGGCTTCATAGAAAGAAAATGGGGTAAGGCCCCCCGCTCCCGATTTGTCGTGACCGGGTACGTCTTCAAACAATCTTATCCCTATCGCAACTGCCTCCTTTGACTGAATTAACTCCGCAGCAAACAGCGAAACTCTATATTCAGGTGTAGGTGGCATGAGTTCCAAAGCAATTAGTTCCTTTAAGTCTTCGAAATATCTTTCACTTTGCCAATATCCATCCATCCAGGCATTTTGGTTCACTTTTGCCCGAGCAATTTCTTCAATAAACCTTAATTCTGGTTCGTACAGGAACGTGCCCCACATATTTTCTGTGATTGGCTTCAGACATCCGGCATGCAATTTACGAGAAGTTTGTCTTACCCAGAAAGGTACTGAGTACCAAATATCAGCCTTTACGGGCTTGATATCAAACTGTTCGAGGGCAAACTTTCTATTAAAAACCTTGTCGCGAATAAAGCCACTTCTTATATCTACTAGAAATCCGATCCTATTCCTAATCGACAAGGAGCGCCCAGCCGCGTACTGGAACATCTGATTGCCCAGTCCACCCTTTAATCTTAAAATTAGGCTAATTCGAGATTTCAATTAATTACTCTCAACAGGTCTAGCGACTAAATTTGAAAATACTGCCTTACGGCTGTGCGAAGAATTGAGGCAGGATGAGACCGTCAGATTGACAAGAAAGAGTAGGATCCAAATAAAGGGTGAATAAAGTGCTCCTCCCCAGAGCATAGGGCCTAAAGCGCACAAGAACAATAATAAAGGCACGGACAATTCTTTTGAAAAAATACGATACCTTTTTTTAAGTTTAAAGAACTGATGAAGTATAAAAAATACGATACAAATAAATATCCCAAATCCGATGGCCCCATTTTCAGCGAGACATTGAACAAAAGTATTTTCAGAAGCGCCTTTACCTTCGGTACGCCCTTCATAAAGCCCCAAATCGTCTTTCTTTGTTTCACTCCCGATGCCAGCCCCCAAGATCGGATTTTTATAGAACAGCATAATACTCTGTTCCATTTTATAAATGCGCAATTCATTAGACAATTGTCTATTCTCATCGACAAAGGGATTAAGAAAATTGATAACCAATGGAGTAAACAACAGAATGGTTGACAAAAATAAACTAATGATGGTCACCTTGAATGAAAATGACATCTTTTCTACAATAACAAACAGAACAACGATACACGCGATTAATGTCATTATTTGAGATTGGCCTTTAAATACTGAGAAAATATAGAAGACAATTCCAATGTACCCAATCGATCGGAATTTTTCATCAGATTTGATTAGATAAACGAGAAAGAATGTAAAATAGAGGGGTAACCATTGCGAATAATTCGGACGTTCATTGTCAACAAAGACACAACGAATAATTTCAAATAGGTCACCATTAATAAAAATTACCAAGAAAAATACAGGCACTGTTATAGCTAACGCTCTAGTATACCGAAAAATTGAATTGAAAGGAAAAACGAGGGAATCGAGGCCAATAATTAACAAGAGAGTAAGAACAAACCTCAAATAAAAACCAAAGTAGCTACCAGAGACCTGAGACAATAAGAACGAAAGAGTCACGGAAATTAGAAGCAATAGAGTTAAAACACCAAAAGTTCCAATTTCAGTTTTGTCAAGTCGAATTGAGATCCATCTTTCTATGGCAAGAAACGTGATAACGAGGTCTAGAGCCGTCACTGAGATCGTGCTTACATTGAAAGGAAGAAATGCAATTGGTAACAGACATATCATCCACTCTAGGCGATCGAAAAAACAATTGGCCCAGCAGATCAAAACGAAAAGCAGAATCACTGAAACATAAAAGGCCACAAAGGGATCTTCTTGCCGAGCCTCTATGATGCCGGCTAAAGCACCCACTACGATGAGAACCCGTATCAGCTTCACAGGTTGTGTTTGTTTAGCTATATTCATGGAAGCAGGTAATATATCAATTCTGCAGAATGGCACTTCTAGCATTTAAGTTTTTACAGCTACAGCCCACATGGATGGTGACCAAATTTTGTAACTATGTCCCAGCGGCAACAAACAAAAATTGATTACTTTTGCGGTGATCCAGAACAAAACACAGCGTATTAGACCAAAACGCATGCCAGGTCTGGGATGAAATCCGAAAACTTTCACATTACTAAATCCGCAATTAGTGAGAAGTTGATAGACCACAGATGATGTTGCCGCCCATTTGTGGGTCAAATCATTATAAATGTGCGAATTACCGAAAGGACTGTCTGCTGAAGGCGTTGTTATTATGAAGACTCCGCCAGGCTTCAACTTGTTGAACACCTTTTGTATCCAATTGACAGCATCTATTTTTTCGACATGTTCAACAAAATTCATGGAAATTATGCATTGGACCGAAGAATCCTCCTGATTATCAAGCACGTGCTGAACGTCTTCGACATAAACTGGTAACCCAAGTTTTCGACCTACAGCAATGCGCTGCTGATCAAGGTCAAATCCTTTCGCATTGTTGAATCCAGTTTTTGTCAAAAAATAAATGAAACTACCTTCTCCACACGGCATGTCAAGAATCAACCCACTCTGATTACGAGGGAGATATTCCCCTATCATGCTCTTATAGACCCTAGATGCCTTTTCAAATTGTATTCTCAAATCCTCAACCGAATGCGCTCCATTGTTTGGCTGATGCTCATAATACCACCTGTCTAGATCGTTGGTTACCATTGCTGTCACACCATAAGACTCGGGTCAGCGAAAAATAATTTCTAATAGTCTTTGAGAGCAAATTTCGTCAGACATGTTGTCAATTACCCATTTGCGAGGCGAAAAATTATATCCACCATTCTTCCATATCTCAAACAAGATTCTCAGTTCTCTCGCATTCTTGAAAAATGCCCCATTCTGAGGGTTTAAATAAGGAGCTGTTGAAACTCTTACTGATCGTCCTTTTATAATAGTTTCATCGTTGTGCCAAATGAACGTGGGCACATCCATTGACCACGCCTCGGCCCACGCAATACCCTGGCTTTCGCTCAAAGAAAAACCGATCAAAAGTCCGGATTGGTCCAGCTTTAAAAAGTATTCTTCCTGCGTATAATAGCGACCATTCCCTCGATATATGAAGTTGGTATCCGTATCATCGAATCCGGCTTCACGTAGACATTCTACGTATCCAGTTGGAAGATCCAGATTTGGAAGTACTCCTTTGATAAATATCGTGACAGATGTTCTTTCACGGATTTTCTTTGATGGTCGCCAATATTCAGTATCAACACCCGCCGGCCAAACCAATGCGCGGCCTGCCAGTTCTGGCATATCCTCCTCAACATACCAAACTGGCCAATCTGAAGGACTTATCCAAAAATCTACTTCAGGGTTGGCAATTTCAGGACACTCTTCGGAAGGCATTACAAAAAGATTAGGGCCAGCGAACAACTTATGAATTCGCCCTTCTTTTTTCCATTGGATCGCTTGTCTTAGAGTCCCAATACCGCTAAGCACGATTACGACTTCGCCAATATCCGTGAGTCGCTTTGGGTTGTAATTGAAGGTTGCTCCAATTTTCCTTAAGCCTTCGACTAGGCTACGTGTCACGGCAAAGTGACCGCGGTATTTTTCGTTCCGCATAAACGGCGGTATGGGTCGCAGAAAGTTCTTTACAGGTCGGCCTGCATTTTTGGCTATTTCTGTGAAGAAATAGCGCCCGCAGGGTATGGGATCGGTAAGGACTGTGAGTTTGGGGTTGGCAGCCATTGAATGTGAATATATCATTTGATCTTAATAGCATAACAGTAATAGTGGTCGTGCTTAGGATACTGAACCATACGGACGATTTCTTTGAGTTTTTGAATTACCTTAATAGCCCGAGGCTGTTCTCCATTTGCCAAATACATGAAACGCCATTCTTCCCTTACTACTTTAAATCCAGTTTCTAGCAACAAGCGTCTCACGGCGCGAGCGCTGAAGTAGCTAACATGGTCTTCGCAATCATATAAAGGCCATTTCTCTCCCATTTTCAAAGCTGTCTCACTTTCTGTATCACCCGTATATAAGACCAGCAGTCCTCCCAGCTTCAAATGTCTTTGGGACCAAGAAACGAGTATTCGGGGATCTGAAAGATGTTCAATTATGGCAAAGGCAGTAATTAAGTCAAATGTGTGGGGGGTATCATATGATTCAAGAGGACCGCAAAACACGTTTGCTGAACTCAATTCTCTTGCCATCTGCGCACCGGCGTTGCTGAGTTCAAGACCATTCTTTTCCCAACCAGCGCCAAGGGTTAACAACCACTGCCCGTTGCCACATCCAATGTCGAGGGTTTTTCCCGTCTGTCCTTGGATCTTTTCAATTTCTCTTCTGATCAGCGCGGGCCGGTGCGGCCATTTGGTATAGCGCAAGTTAGGCAGTGAGTATTGATCGTGAATGTTGGTCTGAGTAGTAAGATTATCTTCAAAAGACCTTTGATCACTTCTCCTGGCATATCCACAATCAGAACAAATTAGGATAGGGAGTTCCTTCAACGACAGGAGGGCCAAGCGCTTGGATCTGACGTTTTTTGATCCGCAAATAAGACATGTGGCAAGCGCTATTCCGTTATGCCTTAGGTCTCCATTTGTCATTTTTGTCTCTCGTTTAAGTCAGATTGGCTTGGAATAATTTTTGCATTTACTTTTCTCTGTTAGGAAAAACTACAGACCGACCTCAACCTAAACCATTTATGCATTTAGAGTAAAAGCGCGCTATCAAAACATCGATCCAAGTTGCCAGATGCTGGCGAATGCATGATGCTGCAACAGTGGAACATAAGAAACTCAGACACCAAGCCACGCCCAAAAGGAATAGCACTCCAGTTTTTGACGATGGTTGATCGAGGAAGATTTTGCAAAACATCACTGGCGCTAGTGCTCCTAATCCTGGAATTACAATATCATGCAAACACCAGTTAAAAAGCTCACCCTTTAAAATCCTCTGATGCATTATCGGTACTTGGATCAAGACGTAAACAAGATTCAGGAACAACCAACTTAGCCCGGCGCCGGGTAACCCAAAAGTCTCTATTAATAGTATCACGACAGGAGTAAACAGCATTGCAGCTACAACATTAGTCCAAAATGGCAGAGAAATCCAACCGTATGCTAGTTGCATTGCCAGCGGTATGTTGTTTACCGCGTTGCAAACCGAGCCCAAAATCAAGATAGCAGTAACCAAGCCAGTTTCATTTGCTACTTTGGGTATCCCAGTCCAAAAAAATAGGACTTCGTGAGAGTAGAGCCCTATCACTGCTGCAAGTGGCAGAATCACTACTGACATTAATTGAGCGGATTTGTGGTAAAGATTGGTTATTATGGCGCTGTCTTGAATCGAGACGAGCTGAGCAAAACGAGGAAAAATTGCCGAGCTGATCGGGGAGGCAAACCTAATCAGAGATGTGCCGACAGTCCATGCGAGGCAGTAGTAACCAAGTAAGTCCAAAGTAAAAAACTTGCTGATTACAATTTTGTCAATTTGAGTCATGACAGTCGCGGCCACGCCTATCCCCATCATTGCAGTGGCATATCCTCTGATTTCACGTAATAGTGATATCCTGAATCTGGACCGTCTAGCCGTGACAGAAATGGCGGACCAAAGGAAATACATGGCCGCCAACGTTTCAAGACTGCTTGCCAAAACCTGGAACCAAAAAAATGCTTTGATCGATGGTGCGACCATCCACAGGACCGCTATGGCGCCTAGTCCACGGAATGTCGCAAATAAAGAATTCAGCCCATTGACTAAGACTTGTTTTTGTAACCCCATGAGGCCGCCTTGGTATAGCGCAAACGGCCACCGCATTACTACAACCAATCCCATAATCATCAAAGTTTGTTGGATGTCAGTCACGGCGAGTGTGCTAGATTTGATCCAGTTAGCGGCAATTGCAGGCGCAAGCAGGACAATTAATGCACCCAATATGAGTGCAACAGACCAATAGATTACCTCAACGGTTCTTAACAAATCCCGAGATGTCTGCTCTTGCCCCGGTAGCGCAGATCGCATTGCCATTTCTCGGTTTAACGTGCCGTTTAACCCCATGTCCAAAACTGACAACGTTGCCATAAGTGTTCCAAAAAAGCCAACCAGCCCGTAGGACTCAATACCCATAAACTTTATGTATAACGGCACAAACGCCAATTGCATGAGTGACGTCCAGATGGATCCTGCGTAGTTAGCAATTATGTTGCGTTTGAGGTTGGCGATCATTTTAAATCATTGCACCAAGAAAAATGCAGACCCAGACCATTGCACGAAACTTCTGAGCCCCTCATCGGACGCTTGTTTTTGCTCGGCCACCGAAGCATTGACTGTGAATCTTAGATAATATAACCCGGATTCGTTAACTTTGGCCAGACAAGGGACTCGAATCATCTCGCCAGGAGCCACACGGCATGCTACTGATTCACCGGATAAAACAGTCAACATGTCACCTGTAGCAGGGCCTACTTTTGTAGAGCCTCTGTCATCGAAATCAATTTTTCTGGCTCTGAAACAAGGACCATTCCAATCCAATGTTTCGGGGTGATTCCCTACGTTAGTTATCTCAACGAGTGAACAGATACAGCGAAACTTCTCGTTAGGGATTGTCATTTGAGAAGGATTAATACTGATGTTAACAACTCTTTTCTCTCGAAGCTCTCTTTCAGCCTTTTCATAACTTACTTTTGCAATTTCAGCTTCCTTTTTTAAATCGAAAGTTTTTGCCGTCCATAGTCCTCCAACTATTATGCCTATGGCTATAATGAGGCTCTGTACCCCAGTCAGTATATTCTTAAACTTTTCGTGATTTACAAAGTCAAACATGATAAATCCTAATGATCAGTGCATGCCCAAGAAATAATTTTGCAATCACTACAACGTTGAGAGCAACTGTTCAAAGATTTATTCTCGGCGTCAGATCTACTAACGCCCCAATGTGCTTCCCAACAGCCATTGTTCCCCACCGCCAGCGCTCCACAAGCATTTTTGAACCAAATCGCAACCTTACAGTCATCTTGATCGCATGATGCCAAAGCCGCATTTTGGGCTGCTGTTAAATTGTTATGATTCCATGAATTCCCGGTTTTGCCGGTTGAAGAAGAATAGGCTATAGCGCCAAATTTCTCGTTTCCACTTGGTTGAATCTCATACCTGTATTGGGCGAAAGGGGTCTTTAAACCAGTGATGATACTCAAAGTTATTATAAGTGTGGCAGATAGAGTAAACACGACGCGCATCCTTATCTCCTTTCAGTAAACAAAATTTGCGATATGAAATCAAATCTTTGAGCCGAAGGACCGTATTCATTCCAGAATAATTTCAGTGCCATTTACTTTATGTATATCGGGACAAACACCACTACCATGACAGCTCCATATAGAACCAGCGTAGTTGGCCATCGTATTGAGTTTGGGGTTCGGCATTTATTAGCGCCAATTTAGAACTCACTCATGATTTTTGTTACGAGTTCGGTGATTCCGGATGACGATCTTGTTAATTTTTGGACCTGGATCTCGTTTTGAGTTCCGCCAGAGCTTCGGTGATTGCTTGACACGATTTGTTGCAAATCTCCAAATACTTAGCCCTCTTACAAGAAGAAAGAGTTTGTTGCTCTTCAGTAGAGTCTGTCTGTGCTTTCCCTTCGAAAGCTGTTCCGTGGATCTTTGTATTTGTCTTTGTCATCGTCGCCGGCTTTTGAATTCAATTTGTCGAAATGACATCTGGAAAACCTACCATATAGCACGGAAGAGGTTTAAGCTTTTGAATCTCTACGAAGGATCCTTAAAATTCATTGAAAAATGGGAAATACTCGATTATTGAAATGATCGCCAGACACAACCTCGAAAAGGAATACCAGTTTAATGGATAGCACTCTTTACATTGTGAAGAAAATCCTAACGGCGGTGGCCTATCCCAGTGGCGCTTGTCTTCTGCTATTGTCTGCCGGACTGATTCTGCTTGTGAAGCACCGGAAGAGAGTCGGAACGCTATTGGTCATGGCCGCAACCATGATGTTATTGATTTTCTCCATGGGGTGGTCCGGATATGCGCTGCTCAAGGCGCTCGAAACCGATGCTGGTCCCTACGCCGATCCATCTCGTCTGAAGCAGGCAGTGATAAAATACATCGTTGTGTTGGGTGGAACAGGAATCTACGATGATCTGTTCCCTCCTGATAGTTGGGAAAGCGTTAACCCAAGGTTCCTGGAAGCTGTCAGGTTATGGCGCGCAGTTCCCGGCGCAATGCTGATGATGTCCGGCGGACCTGGGAGTTCCGCTAATTCGATGGAGGGGCTTGCTGTCAGATTTGGGATTCCAAAGGAGGCCATGATTTTAGAGACGAGCGCCATGGACACGGCCAGTGAGGCGCATTCGATCTCTAAACTTGTGAGCAAAGAACCATTCGCTCTTGTAACATCGGCATTCCACATGCCAAGGGCGCTCCAGCAGTTCAGGGCCGCAGGAACAAATCCTATACCGTGTCCGTGTGATTACAGGACAACCCGAGAATGGCCAATGTATCAGTTCTTGGTTCCTAGTGGGGCTGGTTTGTATTATTCTGAGGTGGCGCTGAAAGAATATTATGGGCGATTGTTTTATTGGGTGAAAGAGCAAATATACGGGCAGGGACGCCCGTCGCCACCATGAATAAATCCTAAAAACCAAAAATACACGATTCAAATTCCCCACCGCATAGAGGGTTTATGGCCATAAACCCCTACCATGCGAATGTTGGACCGCAGGAGCGGCCCAAAGGGGAATAATTTTAAATCCTGTGCCCCATAGCGCTGCTATGGGCTATTATGTGTAACCCTTGCAGGGTTAAGATGATGTTCTCTTAAGAGCAATCATGTTTGCCCCTCTTGACGGGGCAATGTTCATGAGCCCACGGCTATGCCGTGGGACTAAACAGGTGTCCTTGTAAGGTCATAAAACATGATCCGGTTACGTTTGTTCTTGTCTTTCTCGTGAATGAAGTTGAAACCCGACCTCATGTAGAAAGAGACGACCTTATCATCATTATAGGCGTCAAGGGTCAAAAGGCGGCATCCTGTACGATTATTGGTTACGAAAAAGAGCTTTGTCAGATTCAACAACAGAGAACCAATCCCTAAATGTTGGAAATCTTGCTGGATAGCTAATCTGGCAATTTTCACAGCCGGTATATTTGGATAACGCTTTTCTTCGGGAATCTCTTCCTCATGATCCTTGAAATCTTTTATTCTAACACTGTCGTTCGAATAGCTTATTAAACCCACCAAGGGGCTTTTCTTCTCCAATTCGGCGTTGTATTCATACAAGCAATATGTCTTGGTGAACAATTGTCTTTCATGATTAAGAACGTCGTTTCGAAAAAAATCATTCAGATCTGAGTCACCACAATCGAATCTCAGAGGATATTGTTGCTCAGAAAGTGGCTCAAGGACAAATCCATCAAAAAGTATTCTATTCCTGTCTTGTGTTAGCATTTTCACGAATCTTTTTTCGTGCTTCTTCGATTCTGGGCAAAGGTGTTAGCGGAACTTTAATGTTCTGCTCTTGAAGGATGGTCTTGATAAAATCCGCAGCTTCTTTACCTTCCAGGACCGGCGTTGGAGTTATTGGAACAGCCATGATAGTTCTCCTTGACCAATAGCTTATCCATTTTTATCGAAATTGGCAATCGTTGACGATCGGTAGGCCACCAATCTTGACCATGGGTTTTGGCCGATTATCGGTTTCTTCGGCGAGCCGAGTTCCCATACCACCTGCGAGGATAACAGTTTTCAATGGGGGCTCCTAACTGTCATTTCGAACGAAGAGAAATCTATTGCGTCGCGGGTTAAGTATATTGCTGACCATAGCGGGAATAAGGGGGTTGGATAGATTTCTCGTCGCAAGGCTCTGTCGAAATGACAACATACAACCATCGGAAATATACGGGCAGGGACGCCCCGCCGATCAATCTATTTGTCATGGTCATCCTGCGGATTAAGCCGGAGCCTGTGGCCTTTGAAGTTTGTGCTGATATTCAACCGAATTGTCCAGACGTCTGAATCCGGGATATCGATCTCCGGCGATAAAACCATTCTTGCCAGGCGGCGCCATTGGATTAAGTTCCCGGATAATGTCATTTCGAACGAAGAGAGAAATCTATTCCAAACAGCCTACCCACGGCACAGCCATGGGCTCATGAATGTTGGATTGCGGGAGCGGCCCAAAGGGGAATGGGTTCAAAACCGTATTGTTCGACCATTGGTCGACCCAGCAGGCGTTCAATCTGGGCTGGGTTGAGAGGCCCCTTCAGGGCTGGGAAGGATGCGTCCGTTCCCAGATCGCGTCAGGGCACAAATCATATCCATTTTTCCATACCGGCGCCCCTGACTCGAGGAATACCTCCCGAAAAAAAGACTCATTCTTCAGGGGATCGAGCATCGGAGTATCCTGTTCCAACACATAGGCCATGTTATAAATAACAATCTCATTGTTCTCAAAAAGACATTCTAGCCGATAATTATCTAATGCTCTAACTCGCTTGATCTTAATCATTATCCGCTCCCTGAATCCTGTTCAAAGGTCGATTGGTTTTTGCAAGGTCCCAGTCTTCCAAGAGTTCTGACTTGTGATCTATAGCCCACTCACTGACAATTAAGACAGCTTTGCGAGGAAGGTCCCCTTCAAGCAAATTTCCATCCGCTACAGAAAAGACTCCTTCTCTTCCTTGATACTCCGCATGAAAATGCGGTGGATTATGGTCATCGAAGTACATCTTGATGATTATTCCGAAGAAAAAAGAGATTATGGGCATCAGAAAACACTCTCATCAAGGATTTCAAGGATAGGTTCAACCTTCCAATTTTCAATATAGTTCATTTGATCCTTCTATAGAAGTGGTTCGAGATTTCAAACAACTATGGTGACTTCAGGACCACTAGACAACCTCCGACATATCAATTGTTGCTGCCGAGTGGAGCAGGTTTGTATTATTCCGAGGTAGCGCTGAAAGAATATTATGGGCAATGGTTTTATTGGGTGAAATCCGCAATCCCAAAAACCTTAATGCAAACAGCCTACCATGGGCATACGAAAACAAAAACCAACAGCCAAATCACCATGGCAAAGACATTGAGACAAGAAAAACAATACCAAACCAACATCCCACGGCGCAGCCATGGGCTCATGAATGTTGGACCGCGGGAGCGGCCCAAATGGGAATAATTTTAAATCCTATGACCCATAGCGCTGCAATGGGCTATTATGTGTAACCCTTCCAGGGTTAATGGGATGTTCTCTTAAGAGTAATCGATGAGCCCACGGCTATGCCGTGGACTTGACGGGCGCGGACCCCGTCACGATGCAGAAATCATCAATGTTTGTAAACGTCACCCCTGGGTCTGATGCTGTATACTCTAACTTCCATGAGGTCTATATGAACCTCATAAATTAATCGTAGGCCACCAATCTGGTATCTATAACAGTCTGAAAAGCCTTTTAGTTTCTTGATCCCAGGCCCTAAATTGGGATTGATCTCAAGATTAGATAGACACCGATCGATGCCGAGCTTCAACTTCCCAGTTGTCTTGTTGTATGCCTTGATAGCCGTTTTGGTGATTAAAACCTTATAGGCCATCAGGAGGAAAACTTTTCCCACGCAACGAATTCGCCATGAGCATATTCCTGCCGTCCGATTGAAATGGCTTCTAGATCTTCATTGGTAGGCTGTTCTTCACCGGCGTCCTGAATGAATTGAATGTATTCGCGGACAGCCAACAGATTCTCGTCATCAAGTGTCTGAATCGTCTTGATAAGATCTTGTCTTATATTATTGCTCATGGGAAACCTCGTTCTGGTCGGGGAAGGGTTCAAAATCGTGGTGGACACGTTCATGTCAGCCAGATATTGTAATTTTGACTCAAACACAGCGAATTAGTTGGGGGAAGCCTGTATCTGGTCAGAAGCTAACCAGGCTGCATACTGGATGGCCTGCCGAACATCTTCAGTATCAAGTTCGGGGTATGCCATTAACACATCTGCGATAGAATTGCCTGCGCCAAGCATCTTCAGGATGACACTCACTGTGATTCTCATTCCCCTGATTGTCGGCTGCCCCAGACACAAGTCAGGTTTTATAGTGATACGATCTAGTTTATTCATTATATGCCTCTGTGCTGTATAGTATACAGCATCAGTCATCAACGGTCTTCAGGGCTTTGAATGTCATTTTGAACGAAGAGAGAAATCCATCCCATCAAATGTTGTGTACGTTACCGACCATAGGGGTAAATAGTGGGTTGGATAGATCTCTCGTCGCTGCGCTCTGTCGAGATGACAAACGTTGGTCGTCGAGATGACAGCCGCACAAGCGTCGTCGAAATCACAACATACAACCATCGGAAATATACGGGCAGGGACGCCCGTCGCCACCGGATTTGGACTTCCTAACCGGAATATTTACCCATTCAATGGCTTGAGCAGAAGGGGATCATATTCCCAAGGTCCTAACAAATCGAAAAACATTCGATACAACGGTTTGCCCGGATTTGTTTCAGGTGTATTGTTTTTATTGGTGAACGCAAATCCAGATTTTGTATAAAGTTTAATCGCTTGTTCCGAGTTCCGAGCGTCAACGGTTATAAGGCGACATCCGGTCCTGTTCTCGGCTGATGCGAACAGTAGTTTCGTGATGTCCAACATATCAGTCCCAACGCCCATTCGATGGCAATCTTGACTCACGCCAAGCCATGTTATTTTTACTGCCGGATAAGACTGAAAATGTTTTTCTTCGGGGCGGGGAACAAACTCCTTGATGTTTTTCTCTATTTTGGCGGCGTCATTGCAGAAACTGATAAAACCTAAGGGCGGTAAATTTTCAGAAATTATTTCTTCAGTGCTCAGTTCATATGTTTTAGTAACAAGAAGTTCCTCATAAACAAAAAAATCCTCCATGAAAAATTTGTTTATTTCTGGCGCTCCGCAATTAAAATCATATGATCCTGAATCTCGCTCTACTGGCTGGAAGATCCAGTCTTTATACCTGAACCTATTTCTCTCGCTTCCTGCCATTCCCTTCCGATTTACGCTTTCTGGCGTTTTCAACAACTTTTTTATGAACTTCATCCATTGAATGGCGGCTTCCGGTTATCAGGGCTCGTTTGTCTCTCTTGATCCGCATTTTTTCAAGGAACTCTTGAGCCTCTTTACCCTCAAATACCCACGATAGTGATTCTGGGAGAGCCATAACTCCACCTCTTCTTAGGTCAGTATCTCAGCTAACAGACTACAAGGCTGAAACCTGTTTTGTCTGAACGTATTTAACTTATGGCCTTGATCTCTTGTATGTCAAGGGGGTCCAAGTTTGGAATAAGATTTCTCGTCGCAAGGCTCTGTCGAAATGGCAGCCACCGCTGCGCTCGCTCGTAATGACAATCATTCCGGAGTCGAGACGACTCATATTCCCAAAATCTTTTTTAGCCTGTCACTTAACTCTGCCATTTTCTCTTGGCTTAACACCCCCATAGCGTATAATATTCTACTCGAGTCAACGGTGTTGAGGATATTGGGACGGATGAAACTATCTTTGCGCAACTGTCCTCCGGAAATGTCCTGGCTTGTCACTTTTACGGAATACCGATCAGACCGGGAACTCACGATTGGACAGATAATGAGGTCATCACCCTCCAGATCGGCGGCGACAATCGCCGGGCGTCTTTTGGATCCACTAAGGTCTGTGAAGAAATAATTCACGACGACTACGCTACCTCTTACAAATCGGCCCATGCAGCGTCTTCCTCCGGGTTAACCAACTCCCGGTGTAGTACAAGCTCAGATAGAAGCATTCCTTCGACGGTATCGAGCTTTAGGCCGTCTGATTTCTC
>JAJYDQ010000011.1 GCA_021777225.1 Deltaproteobacteria bacterium | reverse complement strand
ATAGGTTCATGGCAATTACTAAGCCGGGTTTGGAACTATTTTCTGGATCAGCGCAATTAGTGAACTCGGATATATGCCTAGCCACACAAGAGCAATAGTTAACAGAACCAGTGCAAATCCTGCTGCGGCCATTCCTGTCATATCGGAGCCTGTAGCTTCGGAGTTCACCAAGTCCTTCGAAAACATTACCGATATGATTCTCAGATAGTAAAATAACCCAATCAGACTGCTCACAACGAGTGATACAACCAATAACCACAAATGTGAATCAATCCCAGCAGCCATGACGTAAAACTTGCCAACGAAACCGGCTGTCAAGGGAATACCGGCCAATGACAACAGCATTGCGGAAAAAACTGCGCCCTGTATAGGTCGCTTCCAAAAAATTCCTCGGTAAGAATCAAGATGATCTGGTTCTCCTTCTGGTTCTGATAAAACGCTTATGACCCCAAAAGCTCCCAAAATGGTCACAAAGTAAGCGGCAAGATAATAAGTCACAGCACTGAAAGCCAGATTACCACTTGCAAGAAACGCCGTCAGCAAATATCCGAAATGGGCAATCGATGAATATGCCAGTATCCTTTTGACATAGTTTTGCAACAAGGCCAGCAGGTTTCCTCCAAACATAGAGGCTACGGCGATAACTGAAAATACGGTTAAAAGCGAATTGGTTGTATGGATACCGATCTTGGTAAAATACCGTAACATAAGCGCAAAAACCGCCCCTTTGGAAATCGAAGCAAGGAAAGCGGTGACAGGGGCTGGCGCTCCTTCATAAACATCCGGTGTCCACATGTGAAAGGGAACTAAAGACAACTTGAAACCAAGTCCCACGATCAACATGCCTGTCCCGGGGAGCAAAAGTCCCGGGTGCGCCATATTTAGCGTTTTGGCTACCAAACCAAATTCCAATGAACCAGTGTCCGCATAAATGAGGGCTATTCCAAAAAGCAGGAAAGCGTCCGATGTGGACGCCAATACGAGATACTTGATGCCGGCCTCTGTCCCAAGAGAACCCTGTCGATCATACGCAATGAGCGCGTACAAAGAAACACTGAGAATTTCCAGACCAAGAAAAAAGGAAGCGAAGTGACTGCTCATAACTATTACAGCGGAACCCAGCGTTCCTAACAATAGAAGGACATAATATTCTTCTCTATTTTCCTCTAGTAATTCCAGGTAGCGATAAGACAGCAGAGTTACTACAAATGCGGCCCCAAAAATAAGGGCCATGAAGAAAATCGAGTAACCGTCAACCAGAATTAAGGGTGTAACATTTTGTGGAGCGGAGGAATAAACAGCTGCAGCTGAAAACAAAGCCGCTATCAGACCTGCGCCGGTCAATGCGGCCGTCACAAAATGACTCCTCAAAAACGAGATTGCAATCAAATTTAATATAACAGTGCCTGAGATCATCAGGATGGGCAATAATGGGAGCAATTGAGCGATTTTCATTTGTTGGGCAAGCTCCCCTGCATGACTTTCGCATCATTCGATGTTTGAACATAGGCGCCAATGCCTGGACCACCAATTACGTTTTGGGTTACATGCGCCGCTGAGCCGCATCTATCCCTGATTGCTGTTAAAGCTGGTTGAGCGGTGTTCAGCACAGTTTGAGGAAACAGACCCAGCCACAGGATCATCAGGATCATTACTGTCATAAGCCAAGCCTCTCGGGGCCAAATATCCGGAATTCCCCGTTTCTCATCCGCGCTACCATAGAAGGCTTTTCCTACCATTCTTAACGAGTAGATAACCGCCAACACAAGACCAAAAGCCGCAGGAACCGTCATCCACGGATTAACCTGATACACGCCGAGCAGAACGAGAAATTCTCCAACAAAATTTCCCAATCCGGGAAGCCCAAGAGAAGCGAGACCGAAAAACAGCGCAACTCCGCTGATTCGTGGAATTGACGTCCAAAGACCTCCCATTAGGGTAAGATCACGTGTTCCCATTCGCTCCTGAAGCATACCAACGAGCATGAATAGGGCGCCAGTGCTTATTCCATGGCATATCATCTGCACAACTGCGCCCTGCAGCGCAAATTCATTGAAAGCGAACACTCCAAGGAGCACGAAACCAAGATGACTCACACTTGTATATGCGACCAGTCTCTTTAAATCTGTTTGGGCGAACGCCAGCAAAGCCCCATAAATTATACCAATTACCCCCATTAACATGACTGCGGGCGCAACCAAGTGAGCCGCCTCCGGAAAAAGAGGCAGAACAAATCGAATCAGTCCATAGGCCCCTGTTTTTAACAATAGACCAGCAAGGATTACACTTCCTGCGGTTGGGGCTTCTGTATGCGCATCAGGCAACCATGTGTGAAAAGGAACGGCGGGAAGTTTTACAGCGAAAGCAGCGAAAAACCCTAACATTAATAGCGCTGACGTCCATAGTGGAAGTGAAGTTCCTAATAAATCAAAATAATTGAAGGTATATGCGCCAGTAATCTGTCCGTGAACGAAATAAAGGCTCAATATCGCCATCAGCATCAGCAGGCCGCCTGCCTGGGTAAATATAAAAAACTTTACGGAAGCGTATATCCTGTTTTCATGACCCCAGATTCCGATCAAAAAATACATTGGGACAAGCATCACTTCCCAGAAGAAATAAAAAAGGAAAAGATCTACGGCGAGAAACACGCCAATTATACCCGCGAGGCATGACATAAGGTTGAAATGAAAAAATCCGACCCTGTCCTTGATTTCTGTCCAGGAACAAAGAACTGCGGCTATCCCCAAAAAAGCTGTAAGGGCAACCATCAACAAACTCAAACCATCTATAGAAAGCCGGAAACCGACGCCCAGTTGAGGGATCCAGGGCAAATTGACAGAGGTTATCCACAAAGAACTTTTGCCGGAAGCTATTTGACTCGTATGGTCTACCCAAAAAAATAAAATGATAAACATTTCCAGGCAGAGAGCGGATAACGAAATCCAGCGAGGCCACAGATCGCTACGGCGAGCCGAAATCCACGATGCAATTCCAGCAAATAGGGGAATAGTGATTAGCCAAATCAGTGTCATAAGCAGGCCAGTATTCCTAGGATCAAGATGGCTCCAAATGTTATACCCAAAACGTATTGCCTGAGTTTTCCCGTTTGAGTTACGCTAAAAATCCGGTGAAAAACCTGAGTAATGGTTGCGATGAATCCATAAAAACTATCCATAAAATCCGCTTTGTTAAAGTCCGTGATCCAAATGAACGGCATAACAATTAATTTGTCATATACTAGATCAAAACCCCAACCGGAAAACCAGAGATCATGTAATCCTGAACCTAAAGGACTTCTTGCCAATTTATCAGAGTAATCAGGGCTTTTCAGATATAATAGATAACAGATAGGAATCCCTGCCAGACAAACCAGTCCCGCAATGAACTCCAACAACAGTTCACCATGCTGATTGGCGCCACTCGACGCAAAGGACGGCAAAGCTAATTCCAGGAAATCCGAAAATAAATGCACGTTCCCAAAATTGTGAGGCAATTCGATAAACCCCACGATTATCGACAATATTGCAAGTGTTATCAAAGGAATGCGGATTGATTTCTTTGGATGTGAAGTCAAAGGGGTCATTGGAGCGCCAAAACAAGTGAGAAAAACCATTCTAAAAGTGTAAAGCGATGTTAAAAAGGCGCCTATGATTCCCCCGACCCACAACCACACCCCCCCCTTTGGTGATGACCACACATCCCACAGAATCATATCTTTGCTGTAAAACCCATCTGTTACAAGAGGGAGAGCAGCTAGAGACGCCGCCCCTATGAGAAATGTCCAGAATGTAACAGGCAATTGTTTACGTACCCCACCAAGTTTAAACATATTTTGTTCGTGACCAGATGCAAGAATGATGGATCCGGCCGCCAGGAACAAAAGAGCTTTGAAAAAGGCGTGTGTCACAAAATGAAAGATCGCGGCCGACCAGGCCCCAACTCCAAGGGCTAAAAACATATAACCAATCTGACTAATTGTAGAGTACGCAAGGACTCGTTTGATGTCAGTCTGTGTTAATGCGCTAAAGCCAGCTAGAAGTAAGGTCACAAGGCCAATAATAGCTACGGCTGACTGAACAACAGGCGCTAGAATAAACAAGGCGTTCATACGGGCGATCAAATATACACCCGCAGTAACCATTGTCGCGGCATGAATTAAAGCGCTTACCGGTGTCGGACCGGCCATCGCGTCAGGCAACCATGTTTGGAGTGGAATCTGGGCGGATTTACCCACGGCCCCACCTAAAAGTAACGCTGCGGCAAGTGCTGGCGCCGTCGATCCGATCGCCCATTGTTGGCTGGCGTGAACTATCAAATCCTGTATTTGCAATGTCCCCAGTGAATTGAACAAAAGGAATAAGCCAATTACCATTGAAGTATCGCCGATACGTGTTATCAAGAATGCTTTGGTCGCTGCTTTGACGTTTTCAGGTTCTTTGTACCAGAAACCAATTAACAAGAAGCTACATAGTCCGACACCTTCCCAACCCAGATAAAGCAGGAGCAGATTGTCCGCCAGCACTAGAGTTAACATCGAGGCTACAAAAAGATTCATATATGCGAAAAAACGGCTAAATCCTTCATCGCCGCTCATATATCCAACAGAATATAAGTGAATCAAAAATCCAACCACAGTAACCACAACCATCATACAGATTGAAAGAGCGTCTAAATGAAATCCAATTGATGGGGAAAATTTACCAATAGTGATCCAGTTCCACATTACTTGGCTGTAATGGTAATCAGCGGGTGGAGCAGCCACGAAACTTGTACCGATAGCTAAACTTAAAGCTGCTGATGCCCCGACAGATCCCACCCCTACCAGGGATTGCTCTCTGGCTGATAACCTCGACCCAGCCAAAACCTGGGCAAGGAAGCTGAAAATTGGAAATGCCGGAACCAACCACAACAGATCAAGCATTCTAGCCTCGAGCCTTTCTTGCTTTGTCCGTATCCAATGTTTTGAATTGATGATAGAACTGAATTGCCAACGCCAGTCCTACGGCCACTTCAGCCGCTGCCGACGCAAGAATAAAAATGAACATGACTTGTCCGTCAACTTGTCCCCATTTTGACCCAGCCGCCACAAAGGCCAAGCCTGAAGCATTCAACATTATTTCGACAGACATTAGTATGAAAATGAGGTTTCTTCGGATAAGCACTCCAGTCAAACCCAATCCAAAAAGGATAGCAGCCGCAATGAAGGCATGTTCGATTGGGATATTAGCTGTCATGGTTTGTCCTCTATTCTGGAAGACAGGACTTGTGACCGCCTAGCCCCGAGATGATAGGCGCTGACCAATCCAGCCAAAAGCAGCATTGACGCCAATTCTACACCAACAGCGTAAGGGCCAAAAAGCGCTATTCCCACCTGTTTTGGAGAAATTTCCACTGACGAAGTAGGAGATAGCTGGGCGCTGGTGAAGATAATGAGATATATTAACTCCAGGACGAGAAACCCGGCAAGCAAAGATGGGCCAATCCAGACGCGGTGTTTTAGCCAATCGCTCTCTTGAATGTTGGAACTCGTTCCAAGGTTAAGCATCATGATCACGAATACGAACAACACCATGATAGCTCCAGCATAGATAATCACTTCCAGGGCCGCTACGTATGGGGCTCCGAGCGTAAAGAAGATTAAGGCTACGGCAAAAAATGAAACTATTAGATATAGTAGAGCATGGACTACGTTAGAGCGTGTTACAACCATCAAAGTGGCCAAGATAGCGACTGCGGTAGATATATAAAAAACGCTGTTCATACGTTTGTCCTCGAAAAAGATCCTTCTAGGGCATCAGGCTGTGAACGTCTTCGGGCGGCTTTTCATTTTCAGACTCACCCTTGCCTTTTCCGGCTATCGAAATTCCAGCAACTCGGTAAAAATTGTAGTCAGGGTATTTCCCCGGACCACTAATGAGTAAATGTTCTTTTTCATATATAAAATTGTGACGAGAATATTCACCCATCTCGAAATCATTTGTAAGCTGTATCGCATAAGTAGGGCAGGCTTCTTCACAAAAACCGCAAAAAATACATCTCGAGAAATTAATTCTAAAGAATTCCGGATATCTTCTCCCATGTTCATCCTGGGTAGCCTGTAAAGAAATGCAGTCAACCGGACACGCCGCAGCGCATAGATAACACGCCACGCAACGTTCCCACCCATCAGGATCACGAGACAATATAATTCTCCCCCTCCACCTCGGGCTCCGAATGGGCTTTTCTTCAGGATAAAGGACCGTTTCGCGTTTTCTAATCGTATGCTTGAGAACAATCCACATTCCTTTGAGCAAACTAAACATTTTTATCCTTCATCAACTTGCGACCAGGATAATTGCGCCGCTCACCATAATATTGATGAGCGAAAGTGGAAGCATCAGCTTCCAGCCGAATTCCAGCAACTGATCATACCGTAGCCTGGGAAGCGCGGCTCGAACCAGAATGAAACCGCAAATAAAGACAAAAGTTTTTATTATCATCCATAACGGAGGTGGCAGCAAAGGTCCCAACCAGCCGCCAAAAAAAAGTGTGGCTATCAAAGCGCTTATTAACGTGACACCTATATATTCACCGACAAAAAACATCCCGAATTTCATACCGGAATATTCTGAATGGTAACCCGCCACTAGTTCATTCTCGGCTTCAGGAAGGTCAAAGGGAATTCGCCTTGTCTCAGCTAGCCCGGCGACCACGAAGATCACGAAACCCAAAAATTGTGGGATTACAAACCATGTCTTCGTTTGTGCTTCAACTATTTCGCGAAGATTAAATGACCCTGCGAGCATGACAACACCTGCGAGGGACAACCCCATAAAAACTTCGTAACCCAGCATCTGAGCAGCGGCTCTTAAACCGCCCAGCAAAGAATACTTGTTGTCTGAAGCCCAACCCGCCAAAGCCACGCTGTAAACACTCAAAGAAGACATTGCAAGAAAAAATAACAGTCCTATGTTCAAATCCACTATCTCTATGTGGGGGGCAAAAGGTATGATCGCAAACGAAAGAAGAGTGGTCACAACGATAATGGCAGGAGCAATCACAAACACAGGCTTATCAGCAAAAGGAGGGACCCAGTCTTCTTTTGTGAATATCTTAATCATGTCAGCGGCTACTTGAAGAGATCCAAATCGACCAGCCCGGTTTGGACCGTAGCGATCCTGCCACAATCCTAGCAAGCGCCTTTCAAGCCAAATCAATCCAGCGGCTGTGACAAGCACACCAACGAGAATGGCTACTAAAACTACGATTGATCGGACTGGTTCGGCCATTTCAGTCTCTCACAATTCTTACCCATTGAGGAAATGTGAAGCCATCTAAGGTGAATAACCCTACGGGTAATGCCATAATACCCCTTGGCAATGATTTAATGATCCGTACAGGCACACTGATTGAAAAATTTTCACCTGCAACTGCTACTTTTTCGCCTTCCTGCTTACCTAGCGACTCAGCGTCCTTGGGGTTGATCCCTACATATGGTTTGGGGATTCTTTCTGAGATCGCCGGTCCGAGGCTACTCAGTTCTTCAGAACCAAAAACATGAAATTTGGGAATCATCAGCCAAAGGTCATCCTGGGGTTTGTAAGGTTCTGGGATGTCAGTAAAATAAGACCATTTCCCGCTAGCGGATGGTTCTATCAAGCGTTGACCGGGATCTCCACCAATTAGGGGTCCATTGATTTCGCTCTGAAATTTGTTTACAGACTGGGAGGAATTCCAACCAGGAGCCCAGAATCTCTGAATTAACGAAGCAGGAGGAATACCCTGGTAACCCTCCATTGAAAAGGATAAAGGTGATTCCGGGTCATCCGGTGGTTTCGGTTCATTCACGGTGATATTGGCGAGCATTGATGTTCGACCACTGTATCTGTGAGACTGGCGGGGAATTTTCTGCCCGAACTCCCGGAAACTTGAGCGTGGAGCTACTTCCGGAAGTGGTTTAAAAACTGGAAATTCTGCTGCCAATAATTCTCCAATGCTTTCAATATCAGAAAAATGTCTTAATGTATCCCATTGAAGCGAGGTCATTATATCAAATATCCACTGATGCGCTTCCTGAATTTCACCTGTAGGAGGTATTACTCGAAATTGTCGCTGACAGCGTCCTTCACTGTTTACGAAGGAACCGGTTGTTTCAGCGAAGGTTCCGGAAGGCAACATTATGTCGGCCTTTTCTGCGGTACGACTCATTATGTGATCAATCACGATAAGACGCTTACAGTTGTTTAGAATCTGATCTGTTATTTGAACTTCAGCTCTGCGATAAAGATCGTTTTCCAGAACTATAAATGTGTTTACCGAACAGGACATGATCCTTTGGAAACAATCGCTGATATTACCACCACCTATTAAACCAAGTCCCAGGCTGTTACATTCCGGAACGGTGTAGGACAATCCAGCTCTCTTTCCCTTGCTACGCAATGCCCTAGTGACATTAGCCGCGGCATTTATCACATGAATGGAACCACAACCTGTTCCTGATACCACCAGCGGTACTGAGGCCTGTTTAAGAGTCTCCGCAATGTTAGCCGCCAGACCTCGAAAGTTTGCTGTAAGATCTGAAACCGGCGGGGCTTCGGGGTCTATTTCGTGAGCAATCTGAAAACCGATTCTGGCTATATCATCAGGTGCGAGCTGTAATGTTTTTGTGGCGACATCATCAAGTCTGGTGGCCACGGGGCTAAAAATGTACAAAGGTCCTTTGTTTTCCTGAACTATCTGTCTTACTGAACCGTCCAGCCAGCGAGGAACCTTTAACCTGTCAACCATTTCCATGGGCTTTTGACGTACTGACTGACGTAAGGACAAAGCCAATCTTGGGGCTGTATTAGTAACATCTTCTCCCAAAATCAAAACGGCGTCAGACTGCTCGACCTCTCGCAGTGACGGTGAATGAGCCGGTCCATTCCGCAATACTTCAATGATCCTGGAAATCATCTGGAATTCGGGGTCAGATATCCCGATGTAGAAATTTTCAGGCCCTACGAGCGATCTCAATGAAAAGTTGGCTTCCAGCGAGGCCCTGGGCGAACCTAGCCCAATGACCGGCGCGCCGGATCTAAATATTTCGCTTAAAGAGTGAAGAGCTTGTTGCTTCTCAATCGGTTGTAAGAAGGCCTCTGAATCTCCTGATTTGTCTTTAACAAGCAGCTGACGGATTCGACGGTCACAATTTACAAACTCGTATCCAAAACGACCTCGATCACAAAGGAAATAACCATTTAGTTCATGATTATATCTGTTAAGTATTCTACGGACCGAGCCATATCTCTCACCAACGATGGTATTGCAACCCAGTCCGCAGTGAGGGCAAACTGATGGGGCCGTCTGTAGGTCCCATTTGCGGGTATATTGTTTTCTCAGTGTTTTATCGGTGAACACACCCGTGGGACAAACTTCAACAAGATTTCCACTGAATTCATTCTCTAGGGTTCCGTCTGAACATCTACCGAAATAAATCCTGTCATGAACCCCAAAAACATTAAAATCTCTGCCACCCGCGTAATCTCTGTAAAATCTTACACATCTGTAACACTGAATACACCGGTTCATCTCATGATTGATGAATGGTCCCAAATTCTGGTTTATGTATGTGCGTTTTTTGAAGCGATTTCTTCTGTAAACATGGCCTGACAATACTGTCATGTCCTGGAGATGACATTCGCCACCTTCGTCACAAACCGGGCAATCATGAGGATGGTTGAGCATAAGAAATTCAATAACTGCGGCCCTGAATTCTCTGATGTCGTCATCATCTATGGAAACTCTTGTTCCATCAGAGGCAGGAGTCATACACGACATCACAATTGAACCGCGGGTATCACTCTCATCTCGAAACTGCTTTACAGCGCACATGCGACAAGCGCCTACAGCGTGCATCGCTGGATGCCAGCAAAAGTAAGGGATGTTAAAACCCAACGAAAGGCATGCGCTCAGCAGGTTTTGTCCGTCCTGAACATGGTAGGGAACGTTATCTATGAAAATTGTGGCCAAACCTTATCTCCATGGGCAACGCTTTTCTTTGATGTGTGCGTCGAAATCTTCCCTGAAAAATTTCAGAGCGCTTCGTAAGGGTTCCATCGCCCCAGGGGCCAGTGCGCAAAAAGTTCTGCCAGGGCCAAGCGATCGCACGAGAAAATCAAGTGTGTCAATGTCGCGGGGCTCACCTTTTCCATCTTCAATTGCCGCCAGGATTTTGGCAGTCCACGGCAAACCTTCGCGGCATGGCGTACACCATCCGCAGGATTCCCGGGAAAAGAAACTCTCCAGATTATGAACCATCCCTACTGGGCACGTCTGGTTATCTAGAATTATCATAGTGCCTGTGCCAAAACGACTTCCCGCTTTTTGGACAGAATCGTAATCCATAGGTGTGTCCAAATGTTGTTCCACAAGAAAATCAGTAGAAGCGCCCCCTGGAAGTGTTCCGCGAAACTTCAGGCCGTCTCTCATCCCCCCAGCATGTTCCTCAAGAATTTCCCTGATTGTGGTTCCCATAGGGAGTTCCCAGCATCCTGGATTTCTAACTTTTCCGCTAACGCCAAAGATTTTTGTTCCACCGTCTTTACACTTGCTCAACCCTCTGAACCACTCCGCCCCGTTGTTAACAACATGAGGTATGTTGCAAAGGGTTTCCACATTGTTTAGGAGTGTCGGCATACCCCAGAGACCAGACTCGGTCTGACGAGGGGCCTTGTGCCGTGGAATGGCTCTATGACCCTCAATGGAATTTGTCAGCGCTGTGCCCTCTCCACAGATATATCGCCCCGAGCTAATATGAAGCTTCAGGTCAAGGTTAAAGCCTGTCCCTAAAATGTTGAAGCCGAGGTAGCCTTTTTCATAGGCTTCCCTAATAGCCTTATTGATTCGTGCAGCCGCCTTTGTGTATTCGGATCGTATAAATATGAAGCCTATTTCAGCGTCTACTGTGTAAGCGCAGATTATAAGGCCTTCTATCAATTGGTGGGGGTTCCCTTCCATTAAAATGCGGTCTTTAAATGCGCCAGGTTCCATTTCGTCAGCGTCAGCTATCAAATATCGAGGTCTGGGACTGTTTTGTGAGGATGGCATGGAACTCCACTTCAGCCCAGTCGGAAAACCGGCTCCACCTCTGCCCCTAAGATTGGAATCTTTGACAAGTTTCATAATATCGTCACGGGTCAAAGACTTCAGGGATTTTCGGCAAGCTTCATATCCTCCGACTTTCTCATATCCGGCCAAGTCGAGAGGTTCTCCACCGATTACAAAATGTTGAGTGAGAGGTTTCTCCATAAATGTTTCTATTCGTAATTGCCAAGTAGTTTTTTTAACTTGTCGGAATCCAGGTAGCCATACAAGGTTCCATCAATCATGATGGCCGGCGCCTGTTCACATGCCCCGAGACATTGAATAGGTAACACACTGAAACGGCCATCTGGCGTTGTTTCCCCGAAACCTATGCCCAAAAGCTTTCTAAGCTCATCCAGGATGTTTTCAAAACCCATTATCCAGCAACTCACACTGTCACACACCAGGATTACATGCCTTCCTACAGGTTTTCGATAAATCCGGTTATAGAATGTGGCCACGCCATCAACTTCTTCAACAGTCAAGCCCAGAAATTTCGCTACTGCTTCGATTCTTTCATCAGAAATCCAGCCATGATGTTTCTGAACTATTTGCAGAGCTTCCAGGATCGCGCAATGTCTTGTGGGACAAACACTGACGCCACATTGGATTTCAGATTTTATTTCATCAGACAGCATCTGGAATACTACCTGTCAACATCAGCCAACACATAATCCACACTTCCAAGAATCGCTATGAGATCGGCGATTGTTAAGCCCTTGGCGATGTTAGGGATCATCTGAAGATGGGCGAAAGACGGGGTTCGAATTCTAACCCTATAGGCCACGGTATTGCCATCACTGATCAAATAATAACTATTTGCGCCCTTTGTGGCTTCAATCCTGAAAAAAGACTCACCTGGCGGAATTACCGGCCCCCAACTAACGCTGAGAAAGTGCGTTATAAGTGTCTCGATATCCTTCATAGTGTTTTCTTTACGAGGTGGGGTCGTAAGAGGGTGATCGGATTTATAGGATCCTTCGGGCATGTTTTTCAAACATTGGCCTATGATCCTCAAACTCTGCCGAAGTTCTTCCACTCTGACAACAGCTCTGTCATAACAATCACCATTACTGGCAATAGGCACATCGAATTCGAGCTGATCATAGCCGGAATATGGTCTTTTTTTACGAAAATCCCAGTCAAGCCCGCAGGCCCGAAGGCCCGGTCCAGTCACGCCCCAGTCTATGGCCTCATCTAAAGTATAGGCGCCTATTCCTTTAGTCCTGGCCTTGAAAATCCGGTTCTGCATCACCAATTTGTCATATTCTGCCAGACGTGCCGGGAAATATTCAATGAAATCTCTGACAGGCCTGTCCCAGCCTCTGGGAAGGTCCTGAGACACGCCACCGAGTCTGAACCAGGCAGGGTGCATTCTCCCGCCTGTGATGGCTGAAACTATGTCGAAAACCCGCTCCCTGTCATTAAACATGTAAAAAACAGGTGACATTGCTCCCAAGTCCTGAGCGAACGTGCCATACCATACCAGATGGCTTGAAATGCGGAAGAACTCAGCCATCATGACGCGTATCATTTGTGCTTTTTCAGGGACTTTGATTCCAGCAAGACTCTCTAACGCCTGAACATAGGCGAAATTGTTCATAACACCACCGAGATAGTCTATTCTATCCGTATAGGGTATGAACGTGTGCCAAGATTGGCGTTCCGCCATTTTCTCTGCCCCACGATGATGGTAACCAATATCCATGGCGGCGTCGGCAATCTCTTCCCCATCGAGAGCAAGAATAATCCTTAGTAGGCCGTGTGTTCCCGGATGTTGGGGACCAAGATTGAGGAACATGTAGTCGGTGTCTTCTTCTCCAAGTTTCATACCCCATTCTTCGGGATGAAACTGTAAATCCTTTTCGAGAGATTCCGCCTTTTCCTCTGGAAGTTGAAAGGGTCCCATCTCCGTGGCTCGAGCTGGATGTTCCTTACGGAGGGGATGACCTTCCCAAGAAGGAGGCATAAGGATTCGTTTTAAGTGAGGGTGTCCTTCAAACTGAATCCCGAACATATCCCAGATTTCTCGTTCGTACCAGTTAGCTGATTGCCAGATGTCAACGACACTGGATATGTTAGGCCGATCTCCAGTAAGAGACGTTTTGACACGAACATCTGAGTTTCGATCAAGTGACAACAAATGGTAGACAATTGTAAAATCCCCATCCGGTTGATCCTGTCTGTGCGAGCGAAGCCGTTCATCAATGGCCGTAACATCGTAAAGCATCCGGAAAGGGTCAGAAATTTCTTCTTTAAGGTAGCGCAAAACCGCGTGCGCATTTTCTTTTTGGACCCATAGAGTAGTGACATCATCATGAGTGATTTGAGTCGCAAGAATTTGATCTCCAAATCTAAGTCGTAATTGCTGAAGAATGTCTGTTTTCTGATCCATAAGATTTCAGGGGTTATCTCCTAAAGTTCATCCGGTGTGGGCAGTGTGGTTATTTGATTTCTGGCTTCCTTCTTTAAATCACGCATAGATGGTTTTTCAGGACTGATAACATTTTGAGGGCCTACAAATCGACTCAATGGCCGACGTTCATTACCCACCGCGCTCTGAAGGAGAGTCAGACCTTCCAGGAAAGCGTCAGGGCGGGGCGGACAACCCGGCACATAAACATCAACAGGCAAAAACTTATCCACACCCTGAACCACGCTGTAAATGTCATACATACCGCCGGAGTTGGCGCAAGATCCCATCGAAATTACCCAGCGAGGTTCCATCATCTGTTGATACATTCTTCTGATTATGGGGGCCATCTTAATAAAAACCGTCCCCGCGATAACCATAAGGTCGGCTTCTCGGGGAGTTCCCCGAAGAACCTCGGAGCCAAAACGAGCGACATCATATTTACTCGTAAACGCTGTGGCCATCTCGACATAGCAGCATGACAAACCGAAGTTGAAAGGCCAGATCGAGTATTTACGCCCCCATGCTATTAGGTCTTGAACTTTTGTGAGAATAATACTTGACTGCACTGCATGCTCAACCGAGGCAGCGTCTCTATTTAATGAATCCGAATGAGGTTTAGTCAAACTCCAACTCATATTGTCGGTTTTATCTCCATCAAATCGTGGTTTATTCTAACCTGGTTTATCTCTAACCTTACAGAAATCAGCCTGTTTAAGGATTATGTCAATGTTTTCGTGCTGCCTCTGCGCTCGGCGATTTCCTGCAGATTAACTTATGCTTGCTAAGCAAATCCAACGCCCCGACACGCCATAAATATATCAGTGACAGAAAAAGAACCGCAATGAATGCTAAAATCTCAATGTAGCCGGTCCACCCCAACTCACGAATAGCCACAGCCCATGAAATTATGAAAAGAGTTTCGAGATCGAAAATAACAAAAAAAACGGCTATTAGATAGAATGGAGCGTTAAAACGAACATGCGCTGAGCCGGTCACAACCATGCCAGACTCATAGGGATCGCCCGTAGTCCTCTCTTTATGGCTCTCTCCTAGCAGGGAAGAGAGCCCGATCATGATTATTACAAGCGCGATAGCAGAAAAGAAATAGAGGGCCAAAGGCCAGAGGCCTGTATTCAAAATTAGGTCTCCATACTCTTGTCCAAATAAAATTTTGAATGTCTTTCAATATAACAATAATACAGAAAATTTCCGAGTCTAATTTGTGAAGTAGATTTCTCAATTACTCAGCTTAGGCAATTGCAGATAACGGATTCCGCTTTAGTTAGATGTTCTCAGCCCTCTTGGAACACCAACTGTCGTCCGCTGTGTCAGAGGAAATGTTTTGGTCATCACCTTCTGGGGGTAACATTTCTCGGAATCAACATGAGGCGTGCGTTTGAGATATAGCTTTAACTGAGCTATCAATCGGGTCTGTCCCGATTGTAAAAATTGCATGTATTCGGCAAATAGCTCAGCCATATTAAAATCTCTACGATTCGATGTTTGAGCAAGCGAGTTGTACATTTTGACAAACCGTTCATGTTCAGGTGTGCCGGTAAGATGACCGAAAACTCGATTTACAAGCTCACCATCCAAACTGGTCGAGTAATTTGGAAATAGTCCCGACGAACGGGAAACATCCAGAATTAGCTTCTCTGTGAAATAACAATCCTGAATATTGCGTTTAAGCCACTCAATGTCTCTGATCTGCGTAATTAGTTGATAAATTTCTTCATCCATTGTTGAAGAGATCTCATCGGACAGTGATAGCGTTGGGGTCAAAATGATTGTGCAGACCAACACAAACGACCAAAAGGGTTTATCATAATTCTTCATCTGGCGCCCCTTTGTCCCGGCAGTTGTTGAAAACTCCAGTTTCTCATTATATTTTTGTCAATTATTTTCGAGGTGTGCCAGATTTTGATCAGCATCCATTAACACATCTCGCTTAGTCGCGTAAACCAGGCCTCTTCCGAGGAAAAGACTGTTTAGGTCTCGGCGCAATACATACTCTGAAAAAGATCGAGTATAAGGGTGTTCGGCGCCCAGTAGAGTGGCGATGCAATTAATTGCCTTTTGTCTCCATTCCCTGAAAGCCATTTCGTCGAAATCGGTTTGAACAACCTGGTATCCCGCTTCAACTAGAGCCTCAAACGCTTCATCATGGGTAAGCGATGCTCCGTCCAATTTCACGGCGGCCTCCTTTCTCATCTAACTGATTGGCGTGGTCTTAGTATTCTCGCCAAGACAACTTTTCATGCTTCTTTGCTCCATCCACTAGAATGTTTTAATTCTGAGATGTTGGAAAGCTACCGCATGGTAACCCCTAACCATGCAAGCTATTATCAGAAGAGTATCGACACAGCTTTTCACGAAAATTTCCAGATATACGCGAAAAGATACCAATCAACGGCTACTGAACTCTGAAACCTTCAACTGCGTTAGATTTTTCAGAGCAATTTATGTGCCACACTTATAAGCTTGTCCAGCCGGTTACGAAAAAGCTCATAAGAACAATTAGTTAAAAGACTGTATTTTTGATTGGAGTTAAAAGAAGAGCTAGAGTAAAGAATAAGAGGATTTTAATCAAGAATAGTAAATCTGGCAGATTCACCTATATTATTTGAGCTAATGATCTCATTCTTTAATTATACCAATCTTCCTATGTGCGAATCAGACACATTAATCAAAAGAACAATGTGTCATTTTCGCACATTAATCCCGAGTTTTTGTATCCAGCGCCTCAATGTATAACGAGACACCCCTAAATAGGACGCGGCCAATTCTTTTCTACCTTTTGAACGCGTAAGAGCTTCCTCGATCATAGCCCTACTCAAATTCTCCATAGAATCGGCTAACGTCGAAGTATCGGCAATATTTGAGACCCTAGAGGAAGATAAAACCGGTTCTCGAGTCTGAGATCCGTCAATATCCACCTTTATGGTTCCCCCTCCGGAAAGAATCACTGCACGTTCCAGAACGTTTCTAAGTTCTCTGATGTTTCCAGGCCATTGATAATTATATAGTTTAGCCATTTCTCCGGCCGCCAATCCCGGTGAAAAGCTCATTTGCAGTTCTTTGGCCAAGATGGAAAGCAACTCTGCAACAAGGATCGGAAGATCTTCGATACGTTCTCTAAGCGGAGGAATTCTGATTGAAAACACATTCAAACGGTAATAGAGATCAGCCCGAAAACGGCCGATCGAGATCTCATGTTGGAGATCTCTGTTGGTCGCCGCAAGAATGCGCGCGTTGACCCTAATGTTCTGTTGCCCACCAACTCGAGTAAAAGTTCTTGTGTCGAGAAAAGTCAGAAATTTTGCCTGGAGGGCAGGTGAAAGCTCTCCGACTTCGTTCAACAAAAGAGTTCCCCCCTCAGCCAGTTCTAAAAGACCCCGCTTTCGCCTACCGGCCCCGGTAAATGCTCCGGCCTCATGACCGAAGAGTTCGGATTCTGCAAGTTCTAGTGGAACAGCCGCGCAATTTATGGAGTAATATGATCCCGAAGAATAATTAGATCGTTTGTGTATGTATTTGGCTAGGTAGTCTTTGCCTACTCCACTCTCACCCAAAAGCAGGACCACACTTTTGGTGGACGCTGCAAATGCGGCCTGTTTAAGAACAGCCTTCATAATTTCTGAACGATATTCCTGCGACACGAACTTTTGAGTATCCTGCAGCCTGTTTAGGTCCGTTATGTCACGAGATATTCCACAAATCCCTATGATCTCTCCTGAGCCATTATGCATGGGTACCCTGACTTCATGGAAAGTCATGGACACACCCCTCATTTCTCTAGTGGTTATTTCTTCAATAGATTCTCCCTTTAAAACGCGAGAGTCAGCCTCTCTAATATATTGAGCCACTTCCTTTTTAACGACGTCCTCAGCGGTTTTTCCCAACATCTCGGATGCTGGAACACCAAAAAGTTTTGCCGTGGCAGGATTGATGTGTGTATATCTTAAGGAGAGATCCTTGATGAATATGAAGTCGTTAGCGCTTTCAAAGATGGCCCTGAAACGCTCCTCACTTTTCTTCAGCTCTTCAGCGGCCACCTTGCGCTCGGCAATTTCCTGCTTGAGTCGCTCATTCGTATCTAGGAGTTCGGCCGTGCGTTCCTCAACCCGCCTCTCCAACTCATTCTTTGCTCTAATAAGGTCTACCGCCATCCGTTTACGCTCTATGGCGTACTGTATGGACCTAGCCAACTGGTTTCCATCTAGCGTGCTTTTGACCAGATAATCCTGCGCTCCCTGTTTTACAGCCTCAACTGCTATAGCTTCATCTTCCTGGCCGGTAAGCACGATAATTGGAATTTCAGGAAACTCTGTGTCAACGCAAGTTAATGTTTCAATGCCCAGGCTATCGGGCAAATTCAGATCCAGAAGCACCGCATCAACCCCTCCATTTCGGAGCCGAGCCAATCCCGAAGCGAGACGCGATTCACACTGGATATCCAGATCGCTGGTCCCGCAATCCAGGCACATTTCCTTAATGAGACGGGTATCAGCGGGATTGTCCTCTATCAGCAGAATTGTCAGCCGATCTTCCAGCATTTCAGCCTCATTTTTCAGGATTCTGAATCCTGTCTGGGAATGGTGAAAAGGAAGGTGGCTCCATTGCCCTGCTCTGATTGAAACCAGATGCGTCCTCCATGTCGTTCAACGATCTTCTTGCAAATTGCCAGGCCTATGCCTGTTCCAGGATATTCATCTCGATTGTGCAGCCTCTGGAATATTACGAATATTCGATCCGCATATTGTGGATCAATTCCGATACCATTGTCATGGAACGAAAAGAGCCAATTCCCGTAACATTGTTCAGCGGAAACATGGATCAATGGGGGAGAATCATTTTTAAATTTCAACGAGTTATGGATGAGGTTCTGGAATAGCCTCATGAGTTGGGCGCTATCGCCAATCACCACAGGAAGATGGTCATGAGTTACCGTGGCGCTGCTGTCCTCAATCGACAGTTGAAGATGGTCGAGGACCCTATTCAACAATGTTTCACAGTCAACAGGTACGAAAGCTTTACCGTAAGTCCCCACCCTCGAATATTCCAAAAGGTCATTAATGAGCATCCTCATACGTTTGGCGCCGTCCACGGCGTAACCTATAAAATCATCGGCGTCCGCGTCTAGTTGTCCCTTGTAGCGACGTTCAATGAGTTCCATGTAGCTTGACACCATTCGCAATGGTTCCTGTAGGTCATGTGAGGCCACATAGGCGAACTGTTGTAACTCTGCGTTGGAACGCTCCAGTTGCTCGTGAGATCGTCGTAATTCATCTTCAGCCCTTTTCCTTGCGGAGATGTCTTCGGCAAACATTAGAATCCCGGGCTCTCCTTGATAGTCGATTGGAACTGAAGACACACTCACGTCCACTTTTACGCCGTCCAGTCGAATAAATTGCTGCTCGATCTCCGGGACAGATAACCCCTTTTGCTGAACTTGTTCTATCCTAGACCTTACGATATCACGAAATTCCGGACTGATAATTTCCTGAATTTCCCTTCCGAGCAGTTCTCCTTCGCTCCTGGCTCCGAGGAGTTTCAGGCCCGCTGGGTTCATGTAGACCCACTTCTGTTTAACATGGACGCCTATCATTTTCGGAAGGAACTCCACTAGCTTTCGATTACGCTCTTCACTCTCCTGGAGTTTCTGTTCCGCAAGTTTGCGCTCCGTGATGTCCAGGAAAGTCACAACGGCGCCCTCAATCACTCCATCACGATGTTGGGGATATGACCAATATTCGACTGGAAAACAGCCGCCGTCAGTCCTCCAGAAAACGTCGTCGTCTGCGTGTGCGCCTTCCACATGACCTAGGGTCAGAGTCATCCGGCATTCCTCCTCGGGGAAGGGAGTTCCGTCCCGATACTTGTGGTGGATTTGCCGATGTATATTTTTCCCGACCAGCTCGTCTGGCTCTTTGTATCCAAGCAGGTTGAGGCACCTGGCGTTACAGAACGTGCAATTGCCATTCAGGTCGACACCGTATATCGCTTCGGCGGTCGAATTAAGCAGGAGACGGAATTGATCTTCACTTCTGCGCAGTGCTTCTTCTGCCTGTTTACGCTCAGCGATTTCCTCTGTTAGTCTGGAGTTCTTCGTAACAATATCCGCAGTGCGTTCCCTTACGAGTTTTTCCAAATGATCGCGATGACTTTTGAGTTCTTGTTCGGAAGCAAGCCTTTCAAAAGACGTCTCGGCTAACCCTACCATTGCCAGAAAATGATTTAGAAGATCTCTGGGCAAAGATGCCCCGGACCTATAGCCGATCAGCATGACATTGTTCGTCTGCCCTCGCTCATGGATCGGCAGGAAGACAGTCATATAAGGGTCGGGTATCTCTAGAATCTGCATGTCGAGAAACCCGCTGCCCAAAACGTTCGATATAATTCGCCGTGATTCCACTGTTAAAATACTGTTCCGAAAAACCTGATCAGAAATAGTGCAGAGGCGCATGGCAATCTCTGTTTCCGCCGTCTGATGAGCAAATGCGACCCAGTTCGCTTTGAAAAAGTTCACCACAACTTCTGCCAGGTGTTCATAAACGTCCTGTTGGGCGGTAAGTCGCGCAATATATTGAGTTGCTTTTATGAATGCCTCGTGCTGTTCCTTTTCATCGATTAATGTTGGGTCCATAATTTAGTCTGTCTCCATGGGCTTCACATAAAGGTTTTCTAAAAAGAGTTCTTCGAATTCCGAGTGATTCGACATATTGATCACACGGGCTCTTTTTCTTATGGATTCCATTTCAATCAACCGGTCGGGGGAAACCAGGAGCATTTCGCAACCGGCTAGGGCAGTATTGCCGCATAACTCAATCGAGTGAGGCTGGACTCTGGGGAGAAGACCGATATCCTGGGCATTCTTGACATTTAGAAAACGTCCGAAGGCGCCACTGACATAAACTCGCTCCAGGTTTTTTGTGGTCATGTCAGCAGACTTGAGCAAAAGCCGTATCCCCGCTCCAATACCGGCCTTTGCACGCTGGAAGATATCGATGTCCCTATTTGTCAACACAATGCCCCGGCTGCCCTTCAGCAAAGGGAATCCTTCACTGGGCATCTCACCAGTCAATTTTCCCTTCCTATCCAAGGCCCCAGCACGGAGCAGATACGCAATCAGATCAACCATACCTGAACCACAGAGACCTTTTGGATCAGTGCCGGCTAGAACCTGAAAGGTGAAATCCTGCGAGTACTCATCGTGTTCGATCTTATAAATCGCTCCCGCCACGGCAGGCATTCCACAACTCAAACCAGACCCCTCAAATGCCGGTCCCCCAGCGGCGGATGTTACCAATAAGGTAAAGCCATCCCACAGGGCCATCTCGGAATTGGTCCCGAAATCGATCAGCAGACTTACTTTGGGTTGAGCAGTCATCGCTGTGGCAAGCACACCCGCCAGCAGATCAGAACCAACGAATCCCGCCAAAGGGGAAATGATATCGACAACCGCATGTGGATTAACGTGCCATGCAACAGACCATGGTCGAGTATTCCCCGGTTGACAATCTATTTGCCTTGTCCAGAATTTAGGTTGCAGTAACATATCGTAATTTTTTTCAGACAACAGCGCTAGTTCAGGGGTATTCCCCACTATGGAGACATGGGTTATGTCCCGGGGATTTAATCCTTCCCGCGAGCAGATGTCAAAAAGGGCCTCGCCAATAGAATCCACGGCCAGTTGGCTGATTTCCCTCGCACGTTCAACGGATTCGTTGGCGGCGACAACCCTCGTCATCACATCTGCGCCGAACAGGAGCTGTTGATTGAGCCCCGAGCGGCCGGTCAACCGTTTGCCGCCGTACATATCCCACAAGGTTATGCTGATATGAGTCGTCCCCAAATCAATGGCGACACCCGTGGAAAGTCGAATACCCTGCCGCTGTGTATTTACTATTGTAGGGCTCTCCAAGGGACTGAAGTACTCATGCATCGCAATGCTTTTCCAATTGGATGCAGGCGCGGGATTTACAATGGAGATCCATAAATCATGCCGGGGAACCACCTGGCACGCGAAGCGGATCCCTTGGTCGAGTTGCTCCTGAGTTAGTCCGACACGTTCATTCTCAGTCGGTTCGTTGACGGTTCCTGCTTCGACCTGAACCAGACACAATCCACAGCGCCCGTTACCCCGACAACCGGACCTCACTCTGCTATCAGTGGTGTCCAGTATCTCTCGTAGTGATGGATCGGATTCAAAAGATAGGGTCCTTTGTCTTCCCTGCCACGTAACCTTAAGCAAAGGCATCGGGTTTTACCTCGTGTTACGAGCCGTCATAACCATAGCCGCCACGTTTTCCTGTAGGGATTCCGGGGGGATCTCGCACCCGGATGAAAGGATGAATCCGCCTCGTCCGGCAAAGCTCTTTAGAAGCATGTCAGCCTCTGTTGTAATTTGGTCTGGCGCCGATTCCACAAAGGCGAGCGGTTTGATATTGCCGTCCAGGCAGGTCTTAGGAAGCTTATCCGATGCTACATGCGGAGTGACACAGTAATCAAAGTTCGCTATATTCACACCAGCGTCTGTGTAATATGGCAGAATCGATTCGACAGGTCCGGCAATATTCAGCCAGTTTACCGCCGCGCCTGCCTGTTTGAACGACTCGAAAAGCTTTTTCAGACGTGGGAGTTCGACCTCTCGAAAAAACTGATGCGGAACAACCGCCGGTGAAGCCGAGGGGTCAAATACGATGGGCAAATGTGCTCCCGCCCCTATCTGGGCCACTCCAAAGCGGATCACCACCTCAGTAGCGAAATCCATCAGGCGACCAAATCGATCCGGGTCGTCAATGGCAAGATAGAGGGCTGTTTCCATGCCGAGTAATTGGGTCGTCAGAGTTAGCGGACCCATTACACATCCTACTACGGGTATTTCGTCGCGCAGTTCCCTCCTTAGTATCCGTAAAGCCTTTAGCATCTCGGGCATCCGCCCTGCCTGTTCAGGATCAGGAGTGCTAAGGCTGCCCCAGTTATTCTCTTTGGAAAGCGCATAAGTTTCGACAGTAGGGTATTGATCCTTGTGGTAATTCAAGATGGAGCCCATCGCTTCAGTCTCCACATTAACATCCATCACGGAGAAGACCGCATCATACCCATATAGATCAAGGGCCTTGAGTTGGCACCAGGCCAGTATTTCGCCGTCCTGAATGTATTCGTCCAGAGGGACGCCTGCAACAATCGCTGCGTGACCAAAAACCTGGGCAATGACCGGAATCCTATCCAGGCTACCAAAAGCTACCGCTGCCATGACACGTTCCATGCTGTTCATGGGATTGCGCCTCCTGAGATCCGATCCAGGTAGTTCGCCCCATCAAAGGCCGTTTCGGCCAGGTAATCGACATGTAACCGCTCGGCAGAAGACTGCTTTAAAGCGGCTCCACCCGCCATAACCTTCACCTGTTCAAGCCCGCGTGCTCGCAGAGAGCCTCGAACCTGTTTGACAAGCGGAATGATCGAGGTTACCAACCCGCTGATACCAACAGCCAGCGGGGATTCCTTCTCCGACACATCTACCAGCTTCTGGAGAGGACAATCCTTTCCACAGTCAACCACTCGATATCCTTTGCCCATTAGAACCGTTTTCAGGATGTTCTTTCCCAGGTCGTGAATATCTCCTTCCATGGTAGCAAGAACGACTGTGTCTTTCGATCCCGCAGGCAGCGACCCGCCCGGATAAAGATAATTCATGACATCCGTTACGGACCTTCCCACCAGCATGATTTCGAGCAGGTTGAATTGCGATACCGTACATTTTTCATCCAAGCTGGTCATCGCCTCTTCGATGCCTTCAATAACAATTCTTTCGACGCTCACCCCGGCGTGCAGAAGCCGTTGGGAATGGGCAATTGAGTCGGCGCCATTACCAACCAGAAGCGCATTTATCAGGGCATCCATTGTAATGTTCTCTTTCGTTTGTTAGGGTACTTACTGCCAAGGTTAAGTAACCCAAGGAGAAGCCTGAGGGCAACGGCCTCACAATCCAGACACATTTCCTTAATCAGACGGGCATGTGCGGAATTGTCCTCTGTCAGAAGAAGTTTTAGCTCGGTCTTCGAGCATTTTAGTCCCCTGGAGGCAGTTTTACGACGGTGAGCCAGAACTGTTCGATATTTTTTATCACGCCCAAAAATTGATCTAACTCTACTGGCTTAGTGATGTAACAATTCGCATGAAGGTTGTAGCTCTTTACGATGTCCTGTTCAGCCTGCGAAGAAGTCAATATCACAACAGGAATTCGCTTCAGATTATCATCATTCTTAATCTCTGCAAGAACTTCGCGACCGTCCTTCCTTGGTAGGTTCAAATCCAGGAGTATCAGTTCTGGTCTGGGGGCGTTGGCGTATGTCCCCTCTCGTCTGAGAAACGCCATGGCTTCAACACCGTTGCTCATGACACTCAGGTTGTTCAGTACTTTCCCTTCCTTGAGCCCCTCAATAGTAAGTCGCACATCACCTGGGTTGTCTTCTATCAACAGTATGTCGATGGGTTTTAAAATAGATCGAGTAGGCATTTCAACCTCATTTTTTAGGATGCTGGATCCTGTTTGGGGGTTGCAAAAATGAAAGAGTTTCTTGCGGTAAGTTTTGGGAAAGGAGTCTAGCTTTCATCTATGACTTTCGACATGCATAGGAGCTACTAAAAGTAAGATAATTAACCCTGTCTCTTGGAATGCGCCGTTCGCAATTTTTAAACTAAAAATAGATCAACATAGGGGAAAAAGAAAGATAAAATTCGGGTGGTAGCCGTTGGGATCTCAACACGTAGCCATGTCAGGAATGTTTTGTAAGAGCCGTTCTTGGGGAGGGATTAGGGGAACCCATCGTTTCCGGGTTTCCAAGAACAACCTCCCCTCGATTCTTCCTTGCTTGACAGCAAACCGATATCACACTTTTTTCAACTCCTTGATTTCAACAGGCAGACGCCGGATGCGATTGCCTGTGAGCGCAAATATGGCGTTAGCCACAGCCGCTGCGATTGGTGGCGTTGCCGGCTCTCCTACTCCGGTCGGCGCTTCCTGGCTCGACACGATGTGAACTTCGACTTTTGGGGCTTTGTTCATGGTCAACATCTTGTAATTGTTAAAATTACTTTGTTGCACCCTGCCGTCTTTCAACGTAATTGCGCCATAAAGCGCCGCAGAGAGTCCGTAGACTATTCCACTTTGTACTTGCGCCTCTACAGTGTTCGGATTCACCACCCTCCCACAGTCAATTGCGCACACCACCCTGTGGACATGCGCCTCTTCCGATGAGCTTAGAGAGACCTCCGCCACCTGGGCGACGAAGCTGCTAAAAGACTTATGTAGAGCTATGCCGCGACTATGGCCTTCGGGAAGCGCAGTTCCCCACCCGGCTTTTTGCGCCGCCAGCTCCAAAACAGCTCGGTGTCGCGGCTGGTTAGCGAGAAGGTTGTGTCGGAATTCATAAGGGTCCTTGCAAGCCGCATGCGCCAGTTCGTCCATGAAACTCTCGACTACAAAAGCAGTGTGGGAATGGCCGACTGAACGCCACCACTGCACTGGCACGCCTATTTTAGTGGTGTGCAAGTCGACGACAATGTTCGGTATCGAATATGGAATGTCTTTCGCCCCTTCAACCGATGTTTCATCAATTCCGTCGGATGAAACCATGACTGCTTCGGAGGGTGTTCCTGTCATAATTGACTGGCCTACAATAGTGTGACGCCAGCCGACTATGTTTCCATCGGAATCGATCCCTCCTGTGATTCTGTCGTGCCACATGGGGCGGTACCATCCTCCCCTCGTGTCGTCTTCCCTGGTCCAAACTACTTTGACCGGGGCCTCTATCGCCTTTGCCACCTGAACTGCCATCACTACAAAATCAGCTTGTGGATTGCCCCTTCGTCCGAACGCGCCACCGAGAAGTGTAGTGTGAATTTTCACCTTGTCGGGATCCAGACCGGCGACCTGAGCCGCTGCGATTCGGTGCAGGGTCTGGGCCTGAGTTCCTGTCCAGATCTCACAACTGTCGGCACGCAGATCTACAACACAGTTCAGGGGCTCCATTGGCGCATGGGCCAGGTACGGAACTTCATATTCACTGCTCAACACCTTGGCGGCCTTCTGGAGCGCTTGTTGAGGATCACCGTCCTTCCTGGCCACTATCCCCGGCGCTTTGCTCAGCTCTGCGTAATGTTCCCTAATGCCATCTGTGGAAAGCGTCGCGTTGTCCCCATCATCCCAGACGATCTCGAGAGTGTCCCGACCAACCTTGGCTGCCCAAAAGCCACTCGCGACAACAGCGACTCCCGACGGAACCTGCACCACGTCCTTGACGCCGGGAACGGCTTTTGCCTTATCGGCATTGAGGTTCCTCACTTTTCCTCCGAAAACGGGAGGTCGCGAGACAACAGCCACAAGCATACCGGGGATATTTACATCGATACCAAACACTCCCTTTCCGTTGGTCTTTTCAGGGGTATCCAGCCGTTTTAGCGGCTTGCCGATAATTTTGAATTCAGATGGATCCTTAAGCTGGACGTCTTTGGGCTCGGCGATTGTAGCGGCCTTGTTGGCAAGTTGGCCGTAGGTGAGGTGTTTCCCGCTCGAATGGATCACCCTGCCATTCTGGGCTTGACAGCTTTCTTTGTCCACCTTCCACGTGTCGGCCGCCGCTGCTATGAGCATTTCACGAACGGTCGCCCCGACCTTGCGCAATCGTTCCCACTCGCTTGACACACTCGTGCTTCCGCCAGTCCCCTGAACTCCCCATTGGGTGTGATTGTAGGATGGATCAACGGGAGCGGCTTCAACGACAATCTTGCTCCAGTCGCACTCGAGTTCTTCCGCCAATAGCATAGGCAAGGAGGTATATACCCCTTGTCCCATTTCCGAATGGTTGACGATGATCGTAACCGTCTCATCAGAGGCGATGCGAACGAATGGGTTCAGCATGGAATTTCCTCCAGAGGTTTCAGCCACCTGACTGAACGAACGATGTTGATGATCTCGGTCATTTTTTCAGCTCTCCTTCAGTCGCCATCGCCGACGCTCTGTGAATGGCGCTACGGATCCGCTGATAGGTTCCGCACCGACAAATGTTGTTGGACATGGCCTCGTCGATGTCCTCGTCCGATGGTGTTGGATTCTCCGCTAGAAGGGCAGCAGCGGTCATTATCTGGCCGGAATGGCAGTAACCGCACTGCGGGACATCCTCCTCGATCCACGCCTTCTGAACCGGGTGATTCCCGTCCGCGGAAAGTCCCTCGATCGTCGTGATCTCCTTTCCCACTACATCCGAAACATGAGTTCGGCAGGACCGCACCGCCTTTCCATCCACATGCACGGTACAGGCGCCGCAGACCGATATACCGCAACCGTACTTCGTACCGGTAAGGCCAATCTCATCGCGAATTACCCACAAAAGTGGAGTATCGGGCTGGACGGCTACAGTGTACTCTTTGCGGTTAACATTCAGTTTCACCTTGAGAAAGCTCTCCTGATCAGATTTCTCCGCCATTGATTTTGCCTCCTTGATAGCTGGTGCGCTTCGTTTGATAAGGCTTATTCAAAATTCAAGAAATCTCAACATAAAAACCCGCTGAAGGTAAACTCCCGCTCCTTCAATCGTGGGTTTACTCTTCAGGACCTTCCTGATCTTTCTCATTTGAGCCATCATCGTACTCCTTTGTTTTTGGCCTAGAAATGCCCTGTATCGCGTTTGCGAGATGGACGTGAACGCGGCCCCCATACACTCATTTGCCAGTTGTCACGATGCGCCACTTCATGCATCCAGGGAGGGAGGGTTATACAAAAATACCTGGAAAGAGCGCAAATGTAGGGTTCATACATGTCGCGCAGCTCCGCAAGCTTTCGGTCAGCATCGTCTCCTTCACGAAGCCTTAAGCCGGAAGCGGCCAGAGTAGAGCGTAGATGGACCAGTTCGGTTGCAGAAAGCCGATCCCGCGCCGGTTCGAGGGGAGGAGTCTGAAAAATTATGGCAAGATCCACAACTGCATGTCGCGCCATGGCAAAAGTGCGTTGGGCCTGACGCTGACAGGCGCCCTCCACGCCGGTCACGACAAGCGCAGTAGTGTCCAGAATGGTTGTTAGAGCAGCGAGCCAGGACTGGTTGTCATGCTGTGAACGAAAGTACGCAAGCACCGGATAAGAAAGGTGGATTTCGAGGAACTCCGCTGACCAAAGTTCCCACTCGTGAAGAAGTTCCCGCAGGGCCTCCATTCCCGGAGTGTCCCGGTGACGGAGTAAAAGTTCCGCAGCAGTCGGAGGCGAGCCCGCTCGCGCATCCAGCAGGGAAATGCCAACCTCTCGGCGTGAAAAAGATTGATTCAGCGGAGGCACATACCCGATGATCAAAGCCAGAAAAGCGAATCCCATTCCCGCTTCCAGGACAACAACGAGTCTCGCTAGAGTAGTGCGAGGTGAAACATCTCCTAATCCGAGAGTAAAAAAGGTTGTACCACTCAGATAAAGGTCTGTGATAAAATTCTGCTGATCATCTGGAACGTTAAGTCCGGAACCCCCGGCCCACTGCAAACACCCGAAGCTAATTATAAGACCGAGCGCCCACACTCCTACCAGCGCCAGCAGAGAGAGAGGACCGTAGAAGCTGAAATAGCCTTCTCTACGCTTTGCTGCTAACAGAGATGAACCTATGGCGGAATAAGCTAGCCAGGTGTACCGATAGAAAAGACGGGTAAGGCGAATTCGGCGAGTCACGCGGCGGGGAAGGATAATTGTCTCAAAAGCGTCCCATAGGAACAGTAGCAGGATGCTACCCCCGAGTACGGCAATCAGGATTTTCATGTTCACCTCCGATTAGGCGTCAGCAAACAAGAGGAACTTATCTCTTTCAACCCCGTCGGGTTGCCACGCTTATCTCGCTGAATCTCATCATTGGCGCCGGCGGCGCTGATCTTGCTGATCTTCTTAATTATGGCGCCAAAGTTCTTGTTGTCCCAAGAGTTCATGGTACGTTCGATCGGCGCTTGATTCGGGAAAACAACCTGAAGCTAAGGCTAGAGGTTTCCTCCAAAACTCATGGTTTCAACCGTGGTGAGGGCAACAGGGACATCGAAAAACTTTGCATGTCTCTCCGGATGAAATCCAACCAGATGCTCCGACCGAATTCCTGAATTTTTTGCAGTGGATTAGTCCTCATTTTTAGAAGCTCTTGTCACCGTTCTACAGTCTCAGACCTTCATGCCTTACCTTAAGCAACTGTCTCTTTGGAACAAATTTAGGGTATGTTTAACAGACAACTACCCTCTGAAACATGCGCAAGTGTAACCGCCGTTGACGCTCAAGTTGAATTGTCGCCGAACAATTGTTGGACCGCGCTTAGTATGCCGTATGCCGCAAGAAGGTCAATTCTTTGGGCTTGCCTGACGAAATCTTCAAAATGTTTCGTATAATAATGATCGGGACCAAGGAAGGTAGTCAGACAATCAAACGCTTGTAGCCTCCAGCGTTTGAAAACGGTTGGATTAAAATCAGAGTTAAGAGCGAGCGTGCCTGATTCTATCAAATCGTCGATTCTCTTTTCTGAACACATTGTTGACCCCATTTATAAAGAAAGAATTTCTTTTACCCTTGCAACGCTTTAAGCATTTTTTATGCCAAGGCGCTTCTTAGAGAACTCTGTACAGAACAACCAGGCTAATTAAATGGTTAGGTGTAGTGACAAAATATGGTGTGAGTTACAAAGGTTTGATAGGAGAAAAGAGAAATGTGTCCGACATACGGACCATATTATTCTTGATATGTGTTTTATCAAGTGCTTGCAATGGCGCCTAGCGTCTTAATATCGGTCAATCATCTTGATCCACAGTCTAGTTTTCGCTCATAATCCCAAAACGCTTCATGTACCGATAAAGATAGTCACGGGCTATACCAAGCATACGGGCGGCGTATCTTCTGTTGCCTTCGCAGCGTCGGAGCGCCTCCAAAATCGGGGATTTGATCACCTCATCCGTCACGTCGTAAAGCGTGCGTTCTTGCAACGGAAAACTGGACACGTGAGACCAGTTCTCAGAACTTGCCTTACCGTAAGGGAGCGTCAAACTCAAGCTATGCCCATCGGATAGCATCAATGAGCGTTCCAGAACGTTCCCAACTCCCTCACATTACCGGGCCAGTCATACTTCGTAAGCGCAATTGCGAATGCGGGATCGACATAAGGGAGATGAGACAGGCGCAACTCCACCGCCAGCCGCTGCATGATCTCTTCCAATAGCACTGGAATGTCTTCGATCCTGTCACGAAGGGGTGCACGGTTATTCCAAAAACGTTAATTCTATAGAAAAGCGCGGATAGGAACCGGCCTTTGGAGGCCCAGGTGACTGCAAACAGTCCTCCTACCACAGCGAAGCTGAATAGTTCGGCGAGACTGTGAAACAAATGGTAGCTATCCAGTCGAGTCACATATAGGGCGATTAACGTTATGGCCCCAATAACGATGTCACGATAGATTTCGGTTTTGGATGACGCCTCTTGCATCGAATTTTGGCCCATTATAGGACCTTCTGAGCTAAGTGAAGATAACTGCCCCTGATACCCGGCAAGTGTCTAAATATAAACAATGCTAAACACAAACACTAATTTGAGTAAAGAACTTTTTGCGGTGCTAAAAGCTGTTCGGTTAAGCGCGGATCAAATTCATCGGCTTGACAGTGTTGGCCAGAGCCCAATTTATCTTATTCTGGACACGGTTTTGTCACTTCTATAGCAATAAACCATCTCTTTTGGCCGTTTTTAGTCCTGATTTCATTGAGTGTGGTTCCCGACGACAGAAGATGGATCTTTTCACCCTTTTTAAGCACTGCAATTTTTTCTTCCAATGATAATCTGGTAAGTTTTTCCATCTCCTGATTCCTGAGCATCAAATTTGCCATCTCCCATGTCTGTAGGGAATCCGCAATTAAGGCATCCTCGGTCACCACATAGCAATCAGATTCTGCATAGACAGACTCAATTAGGAGACAACAGCATATTATATAAGCGACAAAGTTTTTCATGGAAATGCCTCGGATATAAAGGTTAGTATTCACTGAAGCTACAGATTTCATAGGACCTTCCTAGCTTGTACCAGAAAAATTTCTATTTATACATAAACTACTTATTATTATTCTTGATCAACTTTTTTGTTTGACGGCAAATTACGGAAATATTACCATCGTAACGATCTAAAGCTAGATCACTCCATTTTCGGCAAACCCTATTAGTCGGCATCATAGCCGAAAACATTTTTGTTTCTACTCAGTTTCAATAGCTAAAGGCTAGAACGAGGCAGCCTTCTTTCAACTGAAATTATTTGCGCCTCTAGTACAGACAGCTTCACCGTTACAGTAACGCTCTCGACGATTTTGAGTGTAAGACCGAAAACCTTTTACCATCGGAAAAAAATCAAGGAGGTCTTGCCCATGGCAGGGATTACCATTAACCACGAGAACTTGTCTTGTTGGGATTTGGCTCAATTCCCGAAACTCATGGCCCTAAGAGACAAATATTTCGCCGCTATTCCCGAGATGTGCATAGAGCGCCCACGTCTGATAACTCAATATCATTTGCAAAATGGATTGTTTGACAAGAACAAGATTTCGATTCTCGATAAGGCAAAAACATACCGATATGTTCTGGAAAACAGGTTGCCCATAGTGTGGCATGAAAAGGCGATGGGGAGACATGATGTAGGTGCTGACAGATTCGATGTTGAAGACACTTCTCCATTCGCAGGTTCTACGACAAGCAAGTTTAAAGGTGTGCTCCTATATCCTGAACTTTTCGGACTGGTAATGTGGCCGGAACTCAATACTGTTTCTACCAGACCGTCCAATCCATTCTATATTTCCAAGAAGGATGCCGAAGAACTCAATTTTAAAATTTATCCCCCTTGGATGAAGAAAACCGTTTGGGAGATCACCAGATATCGTCACTACTGTAATCAGTTCCAAGAACCGACCACGGACGATTATCCCGATGAAATGAAGCTTTTCCAAAACGTGGTATTTTTCCTCACCAGCAAGGCCATCTGTATCTCTCACTGTATTCCTGATTTCTCCATGGTCCTGAAGGTAGGCCTAAGTGGTATGATCCTGGATGCCAAGGAAAAGAAAATATCGTCTGAGAATGATGAAGAAGTTAGGCAATATGAATTTTATTCAGCAGTTGTTGAGGTTTTGGAAGGAATCATTTCTTACTCCAAAAGACTGGCGGATGAGGCTGCACGGCTTGCAGCCTCATCAAATGACGCCGAAACGAAAGACAAACTGTCAGAGATTGTGAATCGATATAGAAAAATCCCTGAATCAAAGCCGGATACATTTTTAGAAGCCTTAACAGCTATATGGACCTGCTGGACTGCGTTACACCTCGAAAACGCCAACATTGGGCTAAGCCTAGGAAGGCTGGATCAACTCCTTTACCCGTTTTACGAAAAGGATGTCGCCAGTCTTTGCAAACAAAAACGAACTGAATATGACAAGTGCGCTTTGGAGCTACTTTGCTACCTCTGGCTCAAGATTGGAGACCATGTTCCAACCATGTTGGAAGCTGGAGAACAGTTATTTGGGGGAACGGGGTCGAATCAGGCTGTAACCATCGGTGGGGTGGATGAAAAGGGAGAAGACGCGGTTAACGACGTAACCTATCTGATACTTCGAGCGGCTGAACTCATGCGCCTTCGTGACCCCAATCTGGCGGCGAGGTATCATCCGGATAAAAATTCCAGAGACTATCTGAAAAGACTGAGCGAAGTTAACATAAAAACTGGGGCTATACCCGCTATCCACAATGATAAGGCGGTGCTTAAAGCCCTCATGTCGAAAGGTGATTCGGAAGGGCAAGCTCGAGATTATGGAATAGTAGGGTGTGTAGAACCTGTTAGCAGCGGGAGGACTTTTGGTCATAACGCGGCAATAATTCTCAATTTGGCCTCGGCTCTTGAACTTGCGCTTTACGACGGCAAGCACAGACACACAGGCCCTAAACAAATCAGCCCCAAGACCGGCGACCCAACAACTTTCGGATCATTCCGAGATTTTTGGCTGGCGTTTCAGGAGCAGACCAAATGGCTCATTAATCGCGCGACCACACTTAACGATCAACTAGGCAAGACACATCAGGAATTCTATCCCACCCCTGTTCTGTCAGCTTTTTTCAAAGGCCCTATGGACAAGGGCATGGACGTTCTTCAAGGCGGGGCGGAAATTAATTCTTCAGGAGCGGCCATCATAGGACTTGCAGATGTCGTAGATTCCCTAAGCGCCATAAAGAAATGGGTTTACGACAAAAAGCAGATTCCCTTTTCTCGTCTGCTGGAAGCTCTTGAAGCAGACTTTGAAGGCTTCTCAGACATCTTTGGTTTACTTGAAAATACGAATAAAACGCCCAAGTTCGGTAATGACGATAATTATGCCGATTCAATTGCCATAGAAGTTGTTTCTTTTTTGGACAAAGAATTTTATGCTAGGAAAAATTACCGAGACGCCAATTATCGGGTTGGCTATTGGACAATGACCTTCCATGCTGGCATTGGCAAATTTACAGGCGCCCTTCCAAATGGGCGAAGATCCCAAGCTAACTTTGCCAGCGGGATCACCCCAGTTTCTAATGTGACTCATTATCTGAGCAAAACCTTGAATTCACTAGCTAAACTGCCTGTTCAGGCGCTTTCAAGCGGGGCGGCCCTTAATATCAAATACACCCCTGAACCGGACCCGAACATAATGTGTGACCACTTTGCAGCGACTGTGGACGCCTTTTTCGGCAAGGGCGAGGAGACGAATCACGGTGGTATCCAAATCCAGTTCAACGTTACGTCCCAAGAAACTTTCCTAGAAGCAATGAACCATCCTGAGAAGTATTTCGATCTTCCAGTAAGAGTTTCCGGGTACACCGCCTATTTTGTAGATCTTAATCGACAAATGCAGAAAGAGATAATGGAACGGACAGAATATCTTTTGTCACCTGGACAAGCGCAGCCTTCCGCTCCCGTTGACATTCAAATCTAGATGGGGAAACCCGGTTCGTGGAAAGGCTTTAAATCATTCTATTACGACGACCAGATTTGCATTGCTAACAGTGAGGAAACAATGACTGAAGGCGCATCATTTTTGGATTGGTTGTTGGGAAATACGGAGGATTGGTCTGTGGAACGATTTCTTGGATTTATGAAATGGGCTTTTGAGCATTCCGACCATACCTCTGGCGCAGCTCTAGGCTTGAAAGGCTATCACGAAAATATCGAGAACTTTAAAGCTGTTTACGTATTTGAGACAGAAGACCATTTAGTTCAAGCCACAGCTTGTTTTAATGATGGTTCAATGGTTGTCGGGACTGGCGGAGCCACTAAATGGGACTTAAAGATAAGCTTTAAAGATGTATTGGCTCTTTGGAAATTCATATTTTCGGGTGGCAATGACATAGTGGATTCCATGTTGGCAAACGATGTTCAAGTTTACGGTAATCTTAACTATCTTTACAAGTTTGGCTTCATGGCTAAAGATCTTGTTTTTCAAAGGTTGGGTCTCAAGAGGATTTTCGTCTAAAAATTCTCGTTCCGAGAATGCGTATGAATAGAAGGCCCCTCGTAGTTGATATCAAGAGATACTGTTTTCATGATGGTCCTGGCATACGTAGCGTGGTATTTTTCAAAGGTTGTCCCCTCAGGTGCATTTTCTGTCACAACCCTGAAGCCCAAGAAATGGGGCCGGAAATGGCCTTTTTAGTAGAGAGGTGTATCAAATGTGGGGCTTGTGTGAAAGAATGCCAACATGACGCTCTAAATTTGGCGGTTCCTGGCCGAATTAGCAGGGACAAATGTAATCTCTGTGGAAAATGCGCTGAAGTTTGTCCGACTGACGCTCTAAGACTTATTGGCAATTACTATTCTGTAGAATCCCTCTTCGACATATTGATCCGGGACTTTGATTATTACCGGCATTCAGGGGGAGGGGTAACCATTTCGGGTGGGGAATGCACTCTATTTCCGAACTATCTCAGCAAGTTACTTAATAATCTTAAGAACAGAGGCATACACATTGTTCTAGAAACATCGGGATACTTTGACTATGGCTCATTTCAGAGCAGAATCCTTCCGTACCTGGACCTCATCTATTACGATATCAAACTCGCGGACGATGAAGCCCATCAACGCTATTGCGGAAAGCCCAATACGATTATTTTAGAGAATTTTCGTCGTTTAATCACAGAAAGTGACGTTGAGGTCCATTCTCGAGTGCCTCTAGCGCCTGGAATTACCGACACCGAGGAGAATCTCTCCGCTATTGCCCGTTTATTGCGCAAGTATGGCGTGAAAAGAGTGTGGCCTATCCCCTATAATCCTTTAGGATTAGTTAAATTCCAGACTCTTGGTAGACGCGCGCCAAAGATTCAGCCAACATTTATGAAACAAGAGCAGGAAAAAAAGTTACTCGAGATTCTCAAAAAAAACATCCCTGAATTTATAGGATCTGGATAATTATGATGTGATAACAACTAATTGTAGTTGAGCCGTTTTTTCACAACTCTTCGAATCATCCCCCAAAGACTCTGGCTATGTATAGGCTTTTCCAAAACACCGTCGATCCCTGATTCCACGATTTTGTCAGGCCCCAAGGATTGGCCACCCCATCCGGTCAACAGCAGGAAAGGCGTCTTTAGAATCCCTTTCTCCTCGCATATGGATCTTACCATTTTTCCAACTTCCCAGCCGCTCATTCCGGGCATACCTAGATCGCAAATCACAATATCAATTTCATGATTCTTAAAAATATCGAGACCTTCCGCTCCAGATTTTGCCGTTAAAACGGTCTGACGGTATCCAGTGAGCATGTCCCGCATGAGCGTCAGTATTGGCTCCGTATCGTCGATAACAAGGACCTTCAGATTTAAGTCCAGGATGCTGGTGGGAGAAGAAGAAATTTCCTGAACAGATGCCTTTGAAAGAGGCAATTTGATCGTAAAAGTCGTGCCATGCCGGAATTTGCTGTTAACGGATATAGTCCCTCCATGACTACTTATAATCCCGTGACTGACGGCCAATCCCAACCCTGTGCCCATAGCTCCTTTGGTGGTCCAAAAAGGCTCAAACATTTTCTTCAAATCACTTTCAGGAATTCCGGTCCCGGTATCTTGTAGTTCCAGAACCACGTCGTCTCTGTCGGCACGGGTCGATATGTTGATGTTACCACCATCCGGCATGGCCTCGGCGGCGTTCTTGATCAAATTTATCAACACCTCGAACAGTTCGCTTTCCTTTCCCAATACCATGCAGCCATCCTTGAGATTAAGTCCCATTTTTATTTGAAGGCCCTTCTTCTCGAGGTTGGTCTTCCACCATGGGCGACTTATATCAGCAGCCTGTCTCACTATCTTGGATAAATCGAACAGGTTGTTCTCCAATTCTGTATCTTCAGACCTGACCTTTGCAAAGCTCTGGAGTCGCTTTACGGTGTCTGCGCCGAATATAGAAGAATCACGGATCCGTTCAAGGTTGGTCCGGACTCTACTAGTATCTCCCTTTGTCAAATCATCCAAGGCCAGTTCAGAGCCGGAGATCACTACTTGGAGGACATTGTTGAAGTTGTGCGCTACACCCCCGGCTAAATCAGCTATGGCTTTAAGTCGTTCAGTACGAACATTCAGATCGGAAGCCTTTTTGATATCAGTGATGTCAGTCAGGAAATTCAAAGTGGCCGGTCTTCCCAGCCAATCAACACCGATGGAGTTGTTTTGGACCCAAACTTCGGTTGAATCTTTTCGGACAATCCTGAAGGAAGCAATGTTAGGCGTAGGTTCCTTTCCCAGACTCTTAATTTGTTGTTCTGACAGGATGCTCTGGTCCTCTGGATATACCATGCTTGCGAGAGGTTGAGAGGACACTTCCTGCGAAGAGCATCCTGAAAGATCAGTGAATCGTGGATTAAAAAATCTCACGTAACCATCCTGAGCGATGAAAATTGCTTCTTGGGCGTTCTCAAACAATGAACGATACTTAGCGGCAGATTCTTCCAGATTTCTGTAGAGCTTGGCGTTCTCAATGGATATAGCCGCCTGGGCGGAAATTACTTTCAGCATTTCAACTCTACCGGCAGTAAAAGCCCCAGTGGCCTGATTGTTCTCCAAGTAAAGGACCCCAGATGATCGCCCACCACGCATGATTGGAAGGCACAAAACAGACTTCGGCCCTTTTTCTGTTACATAATTATCATTAACAAATGGGTTTTCACTCTGGGCGTCATCCAAAATGACAGGTTCACAAGTTCTGGAGACAAAGTTCACAACAGACGAAGGTAATTCTTTGCTGTTTACAACCTGAACTGGGTTTAAGTCAAAATGTTCGCCATTTAAAATACTTGTTCGCGCCTCTATGTAAAGTGCTCCCTCCTTTTCCAAAATTAAGAAGCCTTTCTCAGCCCCACCAATTTGAATAACTATACTCATCATCTTCGTAAGCAAGTTCTCGAAAATGATTTCACTCGAAAGCGTTTGGGAAGCACGGAGCACGGCTGTCAGATCGATGTTTTCTTCGGTGGAAGAACCGGCCCTTCTATGTTTGGGAGATTCGCCGCTGAATTCAGATGGAGTAAGCGAAGGATACTCGCTCAATAACTCAGGGTACGTTTCATTTAAATGTTTAACTTTAGTCATGGCTCCCCATGTCAAATAGCAGTTTCTTGCTTCTTCGATAGCGTTTTGCGCCTTTAGAGTATCTTCTGTTGAAAGGTAAAATATACCTGCTCTTTCATGGGCCAGAGCTTCTTCATTCAAGTATTGACTTTGTCTCGCCTTTGCTATCGCCAATTCGTAGTGCCTTTTCGCCTCGTGGTTTCGTCCTAAAACCCGAAACTTTTCCGATTCAACTAAAAGAAACTTATGCATGTAATTTGTCGGAGCTTTGCTGGACCAATTTTCAAGCTGCCTTTGGTACGAATTGACTTTTCTTAGGATGGCTTTCCGCTCGTAAAAGTTAGATTCATCAAAAACGCTAAGTAAAGCTAAAGAGTAATAAAAAAACGCTACAGGGAAAAGCACAGAGCCTTGCGCTCCATTGAGATATTGTTGGGCCTTGGCTCCATATTCTACAGCCGTTCGATAATCATAAAAAAGATAGCATAAACGCAGCTTTTGTACAAACATGGCCGAAACAATAGCCCTTTCGTTGGATTCATACAAAACAGGTAAAATCTTGTTTTCATCAAAAGCTGACCCTACAAGATTACAGGGATCCTCGGAAGAGATCGTTAAATTGAGAACTTCTTGATGATAGACCTGAACTAGATGTCGAGTCGTGTCTTGCTTCAATTTGCCTATCAAATGACCATATTTGGCAATTTCCTTTTCGAGTTCGGGCAAATCTTTGCCTACACCATACGAGTGTGTACAATAAAATGCGGCCGAAAGCGCCGCATATTCCAGGTCTCCTACATCGAGCCCAATCTGAAAATTTTGCAGGAGAGGTTTTAATGTGTCACGAAGGGGATAACGCCAGATTCTTACAAATGAATAAACTATAAAATTTATCCTTGCGAGATCTTCTTTAATGTCATCTCGCCTCACCATTTCCAGAGCCATATCGCCAAATAGGTTACCAGCGTCAACATCTCCCATGGCTGAACTAAGAATGATCCCATATGCCGCAAATGCTAAGGCAGTTTGCCTGGTCTTCCCGTATTTGGCCGAAAGACGTACCATCCTGAATACCATTAAGGCGAACAGATTCGGGGCGGCGGTATACGAAGCCGAAATCACACACCTCAGGACCCTCATGGTAGCGATTTTGTTCCGATCAATCATATCCGATAGGTTGGCAAGCGACTTGATCCTTCGAATAGAAAGGACCAATCTTGTTTTGACGAAATCCACCATCACAGTCAATTTGTTCGGGTTGACCGCAAATTTTTCTCCAAGTTGATCCAATATTTCCAGAGATATTAGTACGGCGTCCGCTCGTTTGTTTTGGGCTATAAACGCTTGTATACGGATTTCATAAACTTTAACTTTGTCAAGCAAGCTGCGAGTGTGTTCCATTACCGCCAAAGACAATGGCTCAATATTGTTGAACCTTGTTGCAAGATAAGCGGCTTGAATCGCCTCTTCATGAAGTTCCAGAGTCAAAACATAATTCTTCTCCCAGCTATCTTCCTCCAATGCGTTTAAACCTGCCTGAAAATATGAGAAGGCATCTTCATGCGCCATCGCCATATTAGCTTTCTTGCCGGCGCGAAGATTCAACTCAGCGAGTTCTGACTTCTCCTGATCATCCACAATAATATTGAATGACGAATTGTATTGGTCAACCACATCAAATATGTGGTTATCTGAAGAGTCCGCCGCGATGGAATCCAGCAAAAGCCTGCCCAATTTCCGGTGAATCAAAGCCCTTTCGTTTTCAGGTATCAGGGAGTATGCGGCGTATTGGATCCGATCATGGGCAAACTGATACTCAACCTTCATGCTGGGATTTGCTTCCTCGATTTCTAGCTCAACAGATTTAAATCCTGTCCCTACAGGAAACACAAGACCTTCCGAAATCGCTGGCTTGAGATCAACTGCCACATTCCTTAGAGAGTCATGGATGGCCCAAGACAATATGTGCAGTCCAAACAGATTGCCAACGCAGCCGGCAACCTTGAGGAGATTTTGAGTACGAGTGGGCAATCTCAGTATTTTTGCTTCAACCAAATCTACAACATTGTCCGAAATTTTTTGCTCTCGGATTTTAGGTACGTTCCACCGCCATAGTCCGCGTTCAAAATCGAACTCCAGCAATTTCTGTTCATAAAGCGCATTTACAAATTCTTTCAAATAAAAAGGATTTCCAGCCGTCTTATGGTAAATCAAGCCAGCCAACTCTTCCACGCTAGACTTGTCAGCCCGTAATGTGTCAGCAATTAATTCTGTAACATGTTCAATTTGTAGAGAATCTAGATGCAACAGGTTCGTTACAACATCTTTTCCTTCAAGGATATTGATCATCGTTGTCAGTGGATGATACGGACCTATTTCATTATCACGATAAGCAACAATCAAAAGAAGACATTTTGTATCGGGATCGGTCAGGATGAGTTCTAAGAGTTTCAAAGAAGACGAATCCGCCCATTGGATGTCGTCCAAAAACATGACCAAGGGATGCTCGGCGCGGCATAGAACACGTATGAGACTTTGAAAAAGCATGAAGAAACGATTTCTTGCTTCGAGTGGCTCAAGACGGGAAACACGAGGCTGGGGCCCTATAATTAGTTCCAGCTCAGGTATGAAGTCCACAATAACTTGAGCGCTATCTCCCAACGCTTTAAGAATCTCAGATTTCCAATCGCCAATTGCTTTTTCGTCCTCACCGAGTATCTGAAGAATAAATTCCCGGAGCGCCATAATGATTGCGCTATACGGGCCACCATGAGTGCGAAAGCGGTCAAACTTGCCTGATACAAAATGCCCACGTTGACTAATAACGGATTTATAAAGCTGCCTTACCAGAGATGTCTTCCCAATGCCTCCTCGCCCGAAAACAAGACTAACCTCTCTAGCCCCACCAACCACTCTAAAAAACGCCTCTATCAAGTTTTGTGTCTGTTCTTCTCTACCATACAGCCGTTGAGGAATTTCCAGCTTCTCTGAAAAGTCTGAGCGGGCGACTTCGAAAAACACTATTCTGCCGGTTTGCTGGATTTGAGTCAGGCATCGTTCCAGGTCCGCTTGGATACCATGAATACTTTGATACCTGCTCTCAGCGTTTTTACTCAAGAGTCTAGTAATGATATTTGAGATAGGTTCGGGAACCGCTGGGTGCGCTTCATTCGGCGGTTTTGGTTTCCTGGCGATATGGCAGTGTACAAGCTCAAGCGGATCCACACTGTTGAACGGGAGCTTTCCTGTGAACAGTTCATAAAGCGTTACCCCTAGGGAATAATAATCACTACGATAATCCAAAAGTCGGTTCATTCTTCCTGTTTGCTCAGGAGACATGTAAGCCAAACTTCCCTCGAGCGAGTTTGGATTTGCCAGCGTAGTGTTTTCACGCGCCATCCACGTGGAAATACCAAAATCTATGATGTTGAGCTGTCTGGAAACCGGATTCAAAACTATATTGGATGGATTGAGATCTTTGTGTATTATCCCTTCTGAATGTATTTGGCCGAGGGTTGCGCAGATCTGAATAGCCAGGATTATGCAGTCTTCCATACTAAAAACAGTTGAGTTCATCAGCCTATCCAAAGATGTTGCGCCAATGTCCTCAAAAATTATTGCAAGCCTGTTTCGATCTCTTTCCAAAGAACATATTTTTGGTACTCCCGACAAGTTTATAAGTGAACTAATAATCCGGTATTCGTGTTTGTACCTTACAATCTCACCAATCGTCGGATGATCGCTGTTTTGAATTTTCACGATCACTTGTTTATTATCGACAACTCTGACAGCGCGCAAAACGCGACTACGACTACTTTCGTAAACCTCGTCAACGACTTTGCATCTTGCAATATTGAGCATCGGAGTTTCTCTAAGTTCTCGGTCAGGCGACCCGAGGTCTCTCGGGTGTCACTAATCCTGTGTTATTTCAATATGTTGATTTGTGTTGACTTTGAAAACAATTTCGGAAAGAATCGTTCAACTTAGGCAAAGTAATAAATGTGGCACAGTTAGTTAAGTTTTGCAACGCATTATGGAAAAGTCAAGATAATTAGGATTATGCCTCTGTCAGTACCCCGATCATTGCGGTTAACCTGTTTAAGCAGCAAACAGACCAAATTACAGTTCAGCTTGCGATCATAAGGTCACAAGTTTGAATTAGTTAAGGCCTCAAACTCCTTTGCTGCAAGAACTATTTGGAGGCCGTGTATGGAACAAGTCAATTTTCCTATAAAGATTATGGCAATCTCTGACACCCATTTGGGTGAAGATTGCTCGTTGCTCTCGTTTCCTCATGGTCGTTGGCATCTTTGGGAAGTTATTAAATCGACATTGGGGGGTATTCCTGGAGTAAAGCCTGAAGTTGAAGAACTGATCATGGTCGGAGATATTCCAGATCGCTGTCTTTCTTCAACTTCACAGATTATCACGAACACAAATGACTTTTGCCAGATGTTTGGTAGCGTGGTCAGTATAAAAAAGTCCGTATATGTGATTGGTAACCATGACCACACTCTCTGGACCGACTATTATGTCGGAGGCCCCGGTCATGGGGCAAAATATGGGATTAACCCCCCAAGTGGGACCTCATTTGTTGGGTCTGGTAATTACAGCCCCAAGAGTTTTCAACAAGAAATTCTTACTATTCTATTTGGTTACGACAAAGGATCCTGCTGGAGAAAGATTCTGGATGACGCCAATGCCACCCCTCCAGCAAAATCTCAAGATTTCCAATTCATCGTTGCTAATCCTGTCTACGCGACGCAATTGAAGAAAAGGACATACGTATTCTCCCATGGGACTCATTTTGACGATTTTGTGGCATGGAGTAAAAAGCTCTACTGGCTTGGCCATGGAATTAGAAAAAGGATTATCAGTTGGATCAACAAATTCCAGAGGGTCCCCAGCCATAATCTTGAGAATCTGGAAAAAGAACTTGGTCCTATAATTGATGAAATATGGAAAAGTTCCTTCAACAACCCGACTCCATGGCGGGGTGAACTTTATTTTTGGCTGTGTGAACTGACAGGCCGATTCGGAAAAATCAGGGAGGCCCCGTCTGATTCAGCGCTGATTCCTTGGGCAGAATTGTACAGATATTCCAAAAGGATCAATCGACTCACCCAAAACAATAAACCACTGCAAAATTCGTCTACCGCGCGTTTCGAGAAAAACTTTTTACCGCTTTTGGCGCTGTTCCTGGACAACACGTTAAGTAAACCTCCACAGATTATGACGTTTGTTTCCGGACATACCCACAATGGAGGCTGGGGGGAACTGACTACAAATATCAAAGGGGTTACCAGAGAACTCCATGTAGTAGATCTAGGGGGATGGGTAGTTCACAGTAAAGATGAACACCCCGCCTGCCACATTTACATAGTGGACAACGAGGAGAATGAGTTTATTTTGGATGTTTCTTTTAAAAATGTGAAAATTGACAATGAATATTTGTTAGATGTTGTCCAGCACGAGGCAGAGCATCGTTGGGTGCGTGGCGCCTAAATTAACCGATTTTGTCAGGATAAATAGAACATAAGGGGCAAAATAATACAGTAACCGACCTGATAATAGGAGGAAATTTTGGAACAGTCATTTGAGGGTCTGGTCCAATACGCCAAATCAAAAGGGGCTGCCGATGTAAAGCTTATGAGCGCAAGAGACATAGTGTTGGATCCGCGTTCACTTTTAAAATGTCGTTTCGGATGCGGCCGATGGGGGAAGTATTGGACGTGTCAACCAAATGTAGGCATATCAATTGACGAATTTAGGGAGTCGCTTAAAAAGTATAAGACCGCAATAGTCCTCCAATGTGTAGAGCCCAAGATCGCCCAGGAAATAACCTTGGTCGTGGAAAAGAAAGCGATGCTGGAATATGGGGCTACCTTTGCATTCGGAATGGCCCTATGTGTTCAGTGCGAAGAGTGCGCTTTTCCTGATCCTTGTAGGTTTCCGCATCTTGCAAGACCGTCAATGGATGGTTTGGGCATAGACATAGCCAAGACAGTTGAATCCCTCGGATTCAAGGTCGAATTTGACGCTCAGGGAAATCTGTTACCAGCGTGGTTTACGATGGTCCTTCTTGACTAGATATTCGGAATGTTCAAACAGATTGAAGTGTTATAGGCCCCTTGCAATCGCTCCGATTTTGACTCAAAATCCATTAATAGCCAGTTGCTAAAAAGTTTGTTAAGCATACAAATGGCTCATAATTTGCAGATTCCAAAATATTACGTTTATGGGAAAAATGTAAGCTCGTCAATTTTTGTGAAAAGAAAGGAGTTTTAAATGTCAAAGAATCTTATGGAATACTTCAATAAACAGCCTAGGTTAGGGACACTAAGTACGGCGGACACAAACGGGAACGTTGATTCCGCATATTTTGGCTCACCTCGTATGGTCGATGAAAAGACCATTGTAATGGGCACTGGGAAAAACCGTACTTATTCAAATTTGCTTGAAAACCCTCATGCGGTGTTTTTAATTATGGAGCCCGGCAAAACGGTCACGGATTGGAAAGGTGTTCGTATCTACGTGGAAATGAAAGAACATGAAACTTCAGGGCAAAAACTCGATCAAATACGAGCGGCTATCGCCGAAAAAGTCGGGCCGGAAGCAGCCAACAAAATGATACATGCAGCGTTAACTTTTGAAATCAAGGATATCAGGCCGCTCGCAGACTTTGGTCAAGGCTGGGAAAAATCGATTTAGATTTCTGGATGACCGGGACTTCAACAATCATGAGACGGAAGATCAGGCTTGAACTGTACCAAACGGGTTGGTGATAGAGGTTAGTTATTGTTTTCAAAAAAAATAGGATCACAGCAATTAATTCGTCAGGAATCCTTCCCCGAAGACGATACTGTTTCTTCTGACAGACCTGATGAAATGTCGTCTGATTTGGAAGGAGAAGCTCAAAGAAGACTGGAAAGGTATTCAGATCGAATCTTAAAACAGTTGGGGGACTGGTTGGGGGCAAAAAGTCTTACACTTTTTATTCGAGACAACGATAATCACTTGATAATTCGTGCTAGGCAAACCCATGATCGCGGAACATGGACTTTTGAAACAGACGAGCCTGAAGATTTATCGGGACGTTCTCGTGCTCAGTGCTGTTCAAAACCGGTTTTTGTCCTCAGATCACAATTTCATTATTACCTGGATTTGCCGCATCGCTGGGTGGGGATGGTTACAATTGAATGTCCAGGACTGTTTTTTTTGTCCCAAAAACAGGACAGGATAATTCGGAACGCTGTTGGGGAATTTACGAAAAATGTGACTATATTGCTCATGGATCGAATTATTGGGCATTTGAAGAATTGTTTGAATCAGGAGAAAAGGGCAACAGGGGTTTTACGCGGACTTGTTTCCAACCTTAGTAAGGAACTTTATTGCTTAAGCACAATTTCAAACGCGATAGTTCAATCGCACAATGTCGAAGATGTGCTCACAGATACTCTCGAAACCATTTTACCCTTAGTTAGAGCAAAATTGGGGGTGATCTATTTTCCGGAGACTCGACAGTGTGTAATAATCCAGTCGCCAAAAACGAAACCGAAAAGGGGTGTGGATCCATGGTTTAATCCTTACTTCGAGAATAGGATGCGGTCATCTGGAGAATCCGCGGGATGGAATTGCTTTAGTGTTCAATCCGTAAACGGTAATCCTTGCTTTCCAGACCTTCTAAAGGCGCATCTGGCTTCCCAAAGGATTGAAAATGTTCTGGAGTTTTCCCTTTATCATCATGGTGAATTGTTAGGTCTAGGCTTTTTGGGACTTCAGCAAAACGAGGACCAGCCTGGCGATACCAGACTTTTTAAGATAACGCTAAACATGATAGGGCTTTTTTTAGAGCACATATCGTTGATGGGAGACCTCGAACGACAGGTGAAGCTTATCTCTAAAGAAAAACTGGACATGGAGAAAAAACAGCAGTTTCTAATTGACCATGTTGGACGACCCTTCACATCAAACAGCAACAGGAGATCTTCTACGACAGATCTCCTCATTGACGAGATCGAACGATCCCGCAATATGGCGTTGCTTGCGGAGCTTGCATCAGGCATAGCTCACCAGATTAGGAACCCTCTGAGTAATCTCGTGTATGGCCTCCATCTTCTGCAACAAGAACACATCACGGAATCTGAAAAAAAGGAGCTTTTTCAGACGGTCACCGAACGGGTTGAACTTATGAATCGAATGATTAATGAGTTTATACAATATACCAGAATTCCTGAATTAAAATTAAGCGTTGAATCTATTAACGATATTCTTAAGAATACGCTTCGTCTTTTTAAGGGTTGGACGGATCTGGACGCATTCGAAATTATTACATCTTTTGATCCAGAGTTACCAATCTCAAAAGTAGATATATTTCTTATAAATCAAGCATTCCAGAACATAATCAAGAATGCTATGGAGGCCATAAGCAGGGGCGGCCATTTATGGGTTTCTACAAGAAAGATGAAGATTAGGCACGGCCCCGAGCCTCGACTCGAATTTGCTGAGATCGTGTTTGAAGACGATGGTCCAGGTATGACGTCAGAGGAAATCGAGAACGCTATGAAGCCGTTTTTTTCCAGAAAAGAAAGTGGACTGGGTTTGGGGCTCCCGTTAGTAGAGCATATTGTTCGTTTACACGGAGGCGCCGTAACCTTAGAAAACCGGCATACCGGCGGGGTTAGAGTACGGGTCTACTTGCCTATTCGGTGAGGTTTATATGCAATATCGATTACTTATTGTCGATGACGATGTAAATTCCGCTAAAACGTTGGTCATGATACTTGAGGCCGCGGGTTACGCTCCTGATTATGCGCCGAGTGCTGAAGAAGCGCTCGCGCTCTTGAAAGAGATAGATTATGATCTATTTCTGATTGACATGATCCTTCCTGGAATGGACGGTCTGGCATTTCTTAGGAGCGCAAAAGAAATCAATCCAGACCTACTTGCCGTAATCATAACAGCCTACGGATCCATAACCACTGCTGTAAGCGCTCTGAAATTGGGAGCTAGCGATTTTCTCGAAAAGCCTGTAATACCTGAAAAATTACTTCACATACTCAATCGAATATTTGAAGAAAGGCGCCTGAGACGTGAAGTTGTCGCTTTAAGGGCCGACCTTCTTAAACGATACCGCTTTGAAAACCTTGTTGGTAAACACCCTAGGATGCAAGAAATCTACAATCTCATCGAATCGTTATCCTCTACCGATTCCTCAGTGCTCATTACCGGTGAAACAGGTACGGGTAAGGACCTGGTAGCCAGAGCTATCCATTTTCATAGCCACCGTAAAACTGGGCCTTTTGTCGCGATGAATTGCGCGGCCATTCCGGAAACCCTTCTTGAAAGTGAGCTATTCGGCTATGAACGAGGCGCTTTTACCGGTGCCCAGCGGCGCAAAAGCGGGAAACTGGAACTAGCGAACAATGGCACTCTATTTCTGGATGAAATCGCAGACATGCCTTATGCGCTTCAAAGCAAACTACTCCGGACCATTCAGGAGAAGAAGATCGAACGGCTTGGTGGTAACAGATTAATATCCCTGGATTTCAGAATAATCGCCGCAACGAACAAGGATCTGTCTCAAGAATTGACCTCAAATCGATTTCGTTTAGATCTCTATTATCGAATTAATGTGGTACCGATACATCTGCCTTCTCTACGAGAACGACTGGAAGATATGCCTTTATTGGTAGACCATTTTCTTGAAAAACTCGCTGCGGCTAAAAACAGGAACAAACCTGCGTTATCCCAGGGGGCTATGTTGAGCTTGATGAAACATTCGTGGCCGGGTAACGTTCGTGAACTGGAAAACGTGATAGAGCGCGCTATGGTCCTTTGCCCCGATAATTTGATTGAAGAAATTCCATTTTCTCTTTTGCCCAGCGATATAAAGACCTCCAACACTTCAGAATGGTTGGATTTTGATCCAAACCTCCCCTATAAGACTGTTAGGGACCAAGCCTTGGACAAGATTGAAAGACAATACTTTATGCACCTACTTAAAAAAAACAGAGGTTCCGTAGGCTTGACCGCAAACCACGCCCAAATTGACACTCGCACGGTTTTAAGAAAGATAAAACAATTCGGTTTAAACAGGTCGGATTTCAAGAAGATTTCCGAATAATCCATATATCAGCCATCAATGTCTGAAAGTGACATTTATGTCTGATATGAATTTCCGATTTCCTTCATTGTTCAAGTTCGAATACTTGTTTCCAATTTCAATCCCACCAAATATTTCTCAAAGAATTGATCTTAAAGTTGGCAATTTCACTTCATGATCACCAATCTCCCTTTATGCACGCCCAACCAATCAACAATTGTGGCACAACAATTGCTCAATAGTATGAAGGCAGTCAACAATATTCCATGATCTCTTGAACCAACAACTAATGTCAGAGTTTGACGAGAAGTTTACTTTTGACCACTTAGGTTCTGCCACGCAACACAGATATGATGGACATCGTTTCGTGGAGTGGAGCGGGTGAAAAGCTAATGATCGAACAAGAGTTTGCAGACCTTTACCCTCTCACTGAGGAAAACATAGTGGAGTACCTCCCTAATATCGACTGTCGCTCATGTGGGTTTTCGAGTTGTCTGGAATTTGCTGAAGCCCTTGTTGGGCACGGCGCCAAGATTGAGCAATGTCCCGAAATGGACTCAAAAGTGGCTGCGGTAATCGATACTCTCATGGAATTTGATTTACCGTCGATTCCCTACAATGTGATGATGGAAAGTTTCAGTCCCGGTCTCTTGCGCGTAGGCGCCCCCGCCGCATCCAGCCCGGTTTTGATAACAGGCAACTTTAAGGAGACAGCGCGACTTCTGGAAAACATTTTAACAGCCTGCGAGACTTCGGCCTTTCTAATTATGAGTGATACTAAAGGCTATAGCCTTGACAATGCGGTTGCCGAGAAGCGTTTTTCACCTTTCGAGGTACTGAAAGTAATCACTGAAACTGAAGTGGGATCATTTGTAAGTCACAGAAACCTTGTCATCCCAGGCTTGGCTCGGCATCTCGCCAGCCAGATCAAACAAACAACTGGGTGGCAAGTCTCGATTGGGCCGGTCAGTGGATTCGAACTGCCTCTTTTTCTGTTGAAGGAGGGATTGGAAGACCAACGGCAACCGGCCTGACAACGACAAAATCAAAGGGAGGTGGCTGCAGCGTCTCTGGATCACATTACAATGAAAGATGACACGAAACACTAAGGAGTGAACATGTTAGGCAAAGAACGAGTGATGAAAATTTTCAATCACGAAAAACCCGACCGGATGCCATGTTTTTGCGTAAACGGTACACCAACTTATGAACAAATGGAAAAGGTCGGCGCATTTTGGCCCGAAGGTCACGAACGGGCCGAAGATATGGCGAAACTGGCGATAGCCGCATATACAGTATTAGGATTTGATGCTGTCCGAGCGCCATTTTGCCAGACATTTGAAGCAGAAGCGCTGGGATGTAAAGTTAAACTGGGCGGTAAGGAAAACATCCCAGGGATTGACCACCCAACACTGTACAAATTGGACGACATACCGGTGTTGCCAGACGATTTCTTAAAACGAGGACGCATTCCTCAACTCATTGAAGCAGTTCGGATAATGAAACGTGAGGTAGGCGACAAAGTGGCGGTCATCGGAGGGATAATAGGACCCTTCACTATCGCTGGCGCTATGCTCGACGCGGTGCCGATTCTTAAGGCCAGTTTCAAGACTCCGGATAAATTGCGTCCATTTTTGGATGTTGCTGAGAAAGCTGGGACCATGCTGGGGCAAGCGCTCGTCGATGCCGGCGCGGACATGATTGCCGTGGAGGACATGCAAGCATCCCCAGATTTGATCGCTCCACATACTTACCGTGATTTGGAACTCGAATATCAAAAAAAGCAGGTTGAAGCGCTGAGTGTGCCTGTGATTCTGCATATTTGCGGTAACGTGGATAAAATCATCGGTTTCATGCACGAAACAGGATGCGCAGGGATAAGCCTCGAGCCGAAGTCAGATACAAAACTAGCTCGGAAAATCGTAGGGACCAACGTAGCACTCATAGGTGGAGTTGACGCTGCGACGACCCTTTTTATGAAGGGGCCTGATGACGTGAAAGACGCCTCACGTGAACAGATAGAAATGGGGCTCGATGTCCTTGCGCCCGGCTGCGCCATTGCACCTGGCACACCTACAGCCAATCTCTTAGCGATGGTTGAAGTAGCCAAAGAATACACCTACCTCTAAAAATGGTTTTAAGAGGGCCGGCAAATCTTTTAGCCTCAACCCTTTAAGCAGAAGGAGCGGAAAATGAAGTACTTGACGGATTATTCGAACATCTTCACCCGGTACGACCTCAACATCGAAGTCGCTCGTCAGGCAGCCCGCAAGGTCTCAAAAGACGAGCTACTCCAAAAGGTGGCCGATTCCGTGGTGAGGGGGGATGATGAAGAATCGGCAAAACTAACCAAGGAAGCACTTCAGAAGAAGTCGCCGATGGATGTTATCAACGAAGGACTTATCCCCGGCATGAACGAAGTGAGCCGGCTTTGGGACGAGGGGGTTTATTTTCTCCCTCAGGTCATTTTGGCTTCAGACGCCATGAATGCGGGCATAGCCCTGTGCGAAGAAGCTATGGGTAAAGCCATGGATAAAAAAGGCAAGGTTGTTACCCACACAGCAGAAGGTGACATCCACGATATCGGTCAGGTGATTGTTAATGCGCTCCTCAACGCCAACGGCTTTGAGGTCATAAATCTCGGCGCCGATGTCCCTGTTGACAAGGTTGTGGAAGCGTGCCGGGTAAACAACCCTGTAATGGTTACAGGAACGGCTCTTATGACTACAACTATGACCGCATTCCCCAAAATCGCGTCGCAGTTGAAGCGTCTCGGATTAAATATTCCCTTCGTGTGTGGTGGTGGCGCAGTCAGCGAGGAATATGTGACGAGCTTCGAACTGGGTATCTGGGGCAAAGAGGCAAATCAGGCCCCTGGTATGGCCGAGGACGCTCTATCCGGTGACAACTGGCAAGCAATGAGAGGCAAGTGGAACGGCTAACCGGATAGCCTAATTCTAGCCAAATTTGATCCTGGACCCAAGGAGGAGGAAGTATCATGAAGTTCAGTAGTGAAATGGCCTATAAGAGCGCAGATGAAATGATGTTTGGAACGGCAAAAAAACCCGTGAAAACCAAACGTGGTTTGGTATTCGGAGGTGGACATGTAATACCTGAAATCGTCCCCCATCCACGGCCCGGCAGTGAAAAGACCATGAAGTCATTACTACGTGAGTATGAAAGGGCGAACGGAGACGCTTTGGAAAGATGCGTCATAGTTGGACATCCTCAACTACTTATAGAAAATGAGCACATCTTTCAGATGACGCATAACCCCAAATGGGGTGGAGAAATCGCTGCCCAGACAGCGAAACAGATGGATGACTATCTCCAGAAATACGGCCTCAAAGCTGCCTATCGCGCTACCCCGGCCGACCTGCGCAAGCCAGACATGGTTGACATGAGGGATTCCGATTACACTCGAGAAGTCATTGAGTCCTTTGCGGAATGCGCCAAGTATGCCGACGTAGTATCTATTGAGTCCATGGGCGGTAAGGAGATTTTCGATCACGCCATTATCAGAAACGACATCGCTGGGCTTCTTTTTGGTCAGGCAGTGTTGGGCGGCATCGACATGGAGTGGATGTGGAACCAGATCGTGGCCATAGCCAAGAAGTACAATTGTATAGCCGGTGGTGACACGAACTGTGCCGAAGCGAACACGGCAATGTTCATGGCCGGTGGTTTCCTTTCTAAAGATGTGCCACATACCCTCGCGGCTCTTTCGCGAGCCATCTGCGCCAGTCGGACCATAGTGGCCTATGAATGTGGAGCTACCGGGCCTACCAAGGACTGCGCGTACGAAGACCCGATCATCAAGTCTGTTACGGGTGTGCCGATCTCTTGCGAAGGGAAGACAAGCGCCTGCGCCCATGCAGATCTATGTGGCAACGTCATCGCGGCCGTGACCGATGTATGGTCAAATGAAGCGGTTGAGTATCACGATATGTTTGGCGGCACTACTACCGCAGTGTTTACGGAAATACTCGGTTATGATGTTGCAGCGATGAACGCCTCGATAGATTTAGGGTATCAGAAGGAATTTCAGGCATGTCTGGTGAACTCTGATAAATACCGCGGTTGCCATGGCTTTATGCTAAGTCCTGACAATGCATGGCAAATAGGAAAAGCGCTCGTTGACAATAACGAGAGCCTGTACTCTAGAGGAAAGGCCGCCGCCATGAAATGTGGGGAGCTTATGCTAGGCGACCCGAAGCTGAAGCTGTCGGTGTTTGAGAAAGAATCACTAGAGGGTTACATGAAGGATATGAAAGCTTTACCTGACAAGGAAGCGGACTTTATCGACATGTGCCTGAAGAAATACGCCAAAGTTAAGGGATTCCAACCTAAAGCATACGGTCTGTAAGAGACCTCCTCCAGGAGTGGACCTTCTACGGTAGAGTCCGCTCCTGGCCCGTTCATGAAGTCGTTTTTTAGCAGCTCCAAAACTGCTTGTGACTCGAACTGACCTCCCTTTTTTCGAGGCCAAATGTCACAAACCTTCTTTGTCCACCTAAAGGGGGATTAGAAATGGCAATGCCAGTGCTTATCGCTATCGGCGCGATGTGGTTGTCCGTCGCAATATTCTTTCTGGGCAAAGGCGAGCCTAAAGGGACCGGCGCAATCACGGGCTTTGTCGGCGCCGTTACAGTCGTGGGCGCCATACTTCAGGCTGCTGTCTTCAAGGACCCGTTTGTTGCAGGATTGTTGTTTGCGCACGGAATCTTTTATTGCGCTGTATCCTACGCTTTGCTTACAGGTCTGGAGGATCTGAGATCTGTCGGAAATGTAAGTCTTTATACGGCCCTAGTTTCAATCATCTATATGGTTCTTTTCTTTACCGGTGGTCCCGTCCTGGAGGGCGGTAAGCTTTTGGTGATCAAAAGCAATTACCTTGCGTTCGCCTGCGCAGGATATGCCGTTCTGACATTTGAGGTTTGGCTAAACGCCTATGGCAAGTTCCCCAGCTCGCTACTGGCCTGGTCACTAATCGTTTGGGTCGTTTTTGGTTTATGGGTACCATCTTTTTATATGATGGCCGGTGGATGTTTTCCGTTCTAAAACGGACAGTAGATTTTGTTAGAAAGACAACTTTCGTTGCTCCAGTATTGTCAACGGGATCGACGCCAGTCGGCTCAACATGGAAGAGAGGTCGTCCCTTATCTTTACGAGGAACATTTATCTTCTAAAACTTACAATATGATTGACAGTCATTTTTTAAAGTGACTGTCTCCCAGTCAAACTGATAAAAAGCATGCGCTGACACCGAGGATCTAACAGGAGGCTTTAGTGATAGTTAATGTCGTATATGGTTTCCTCGGCGCTGGGAAGACCACCTTCATCCGTTACCTAATGGAAACCCCACCAGTAGGAGAAAAGGTGGTCATCCTTGTAAATGAATTTGGAGAAATTGGTGTTGATGGTTTAATTTTGTCCGGAAAGGGTGGGCAAATCGCGGAGATTGTCGAGTTACCATCAGGTTGCATCTGCTGTACTATGGCTGCAGATTTTAGACGTCAAATGTTGGAACTCAATGAGAGGTTGTCGCCGGATCGGATAATTGTAGAGCCTACCGGTGTTGCGACTATTTCGCAGATCATGCAGATACTTGAAGGCGAAGACATGCGAGAGCTGTATTCAGACCTTCGGCTTATTCATCTCTTGGACGCTTCTGAGTTCATGTCATTCATAAAATCTCATCGTAATTTCATTGAAAATCAGATCCGGAGGAGTAAATCAGTATTGCTCAATAAAATCGACCGGGTAAAACCCATGATGGTGGATCTGCTAGTTGAATCCATTAAGGAGATAAACCCGGATGTCATGGTCTATCGAACCAGCTTTGGTCGATTAAATGATGCTGAGCTAGAAATAATTCTGGGAATTTCTGGTCAAGGGGAGGACGAATTTCAATTACAGCCCCAAGACTTCGTACATGAGCATGGGCTGGCGGATCAATTTCAGTCCTATGGTAAGAGGTTTTTGAACACATTTTCCCGGCAGCGGTTGGAATCTTTCTTTGAGAAAATGAAATTCGGGGCTTTCGGGAAAATTGTCCGAGCAAAGGGCATCTTTAGGACCCCTGAAGAATGGATCAAGCTGGAACTCGCTTCCAGTGAAGTGCGAGTGGAAGTTGTTCCAGCCGCCAAATATAGTGTGGTTTCCATAATTGGCCAGGAAATCGCAAAAGAATATCTGGAAAGTTCTCTAGGTGGGTGTCTCGAGAAATAGTGGCCTCGGAGGTGTTGGATATGCCGAAGGATGACCAGATACTGGTCCGTATCCGGTGTCTCAAAGGAATACTGGACGCATTTGTGCTCGAAGAAAGCGATCGCTTCAGGCTCTTGGAGATCGAAACTGAAGCCGAGAAGAAGGCTTTCATGGGTTTGGGAATGTGCTACAATAGTGGGATTCGTGAAGTGCTTCGGCGTCCTGTTGTTGTATTGGCGATCACAAACATGGCTTTTGATTGGGGATGCCAGGCCCACATTCTTCTCAAGAAAGATGAGGAAATTGTAGGCGAGGAGGTTCGGGACCCGACTCGAATTCAAGAACTGGAAAAGGACGAAAACGTATGGTTTCTTCACAAAAATTTTGTAATTTACAAAGACAAAGTTGATTTCCCCAATGATATAGTTGAAAAAAAATGCTGCTTTGAATTACCCGCCCTTACCCAAGGACAGTCTGCCCCTGAGTTTCGAGAATTTACCAATTATCTTTATTGCTCGCCTTCCACCGCAGGAGATGTGTTTCTGAAGAAAAAATACTATCAGGATATGGACGAATGGGGCACAGGGACAGTGCTACTAGGATTTACAGAAGGTTAGAGAGGTCTTTACCGCATTTTATGCAGACTAAACGGCCGTCTTTGTCCAATTTTATCATGGCAAGGTGGCCGGATTCCTCCATATGGAGACGTTTCACGGTGGACCAGTATTGTTTAACTTCGGTGCATGACATGTAACGTCCTACGTTTTTTTCCGCGTCAGTATGCCATGCTCCACACCGGGTACAAGCTTTCATGAGAGGATCTCTCCGTTTATTGATAATTTTTAATGACTTAGAATTTACAGAAGAGAGTTGATTATAATTGATAAAAATTTCAAATACCACATTTAAGAAGGAGCCTGATGACTAATCTGGCGATTGCAATGGATTTAGGCACGAGTGGTTTCAGGGCTCAAGCCATGGATCTAAACTCGCGAAAAATTATTTCTACCGCCATTACCACTCGACATCCTCTGCCCGGAGCAAACGTGATAGATCACCTTCACTTTGCGCTGGAAATGGGGATAGATGTGGCGGGCAGTATCATGATTGAAGCCATCAACAAGGTTTTGGGACGACTCCAAGTTCCTCTAGATCGGATAGTACGGATGGCGGTATGCGGAAACCCGATTCAACTCTCGCTGTTCCAGAGGATTGAAATCCGGGACTTAGCATTTGCAGGTAAACGAAAACTTGAGTCGCTTGGTGTTGTTCCTCCAAAACGAGATGCCAGCGTTTTGAGAGCGGTAGAAATCCCGGGCCTGATGATACCAGGGGACGCAGAAGTCATGATCCCACCGGCCGTTCGACATGAGATTGGCGCTGATGCTTTAGCCATGATGATCCAGACAGGGATGCTCGATAAAGACGAAACCTCCCTTACAACTGATTATGGAACCAACGCGGAAATGGCCTTGTATCACGAAGGCCGGGTAATCACAGGTTCGACGGCGGCCGGCCCAGCCCTTGAAGGTCAGCAAATCACCTGTGGCATGTTGGCCATGCCGGGAGCAATCTCAGATCTTGTAGGAACGGAACGTTATGACAGGGTCATAGTTCTAGATCGAGAAATGATGTCTATAGATGGACCATTATTGGATCTCAAGAATGGAACTGTCATAGACGATGCTTTGATTGAGCCTGTAGGCATAACAGGTACTGGGACTGTCGCCATTGTGCATCAGGGAATTGAGCGGAAACTTATCAACATCCCCCGAATAAATACCCTGGATGCCGAATTTCGTCTTGCGCCGGATATTATATTTACGGAAGAGGATTTCAAGGAAGCTGGAAAAGCAATCGGATCTGTACGCGCCGGTCACATCACTCTCTGCCAAGAGGCGGGTATAGAACTTGAAGACGTGACAACCGCGTACATGTCTGGAGCGTCTGGAACTTACGTAGACCCTATCAAAGCTCAGCGTTTAGGGATGATCCCTCCTAGGGTCAAAACAATTTATCAGGTAGGTAACACTTCGCTGGCCATGGCCCGAGATCTCGTCCTCGATCCTCAAAAATTGGACATGATGAGTGATCTGGCAAAGAACCTTCGCCAAACCCATTGTATGTTTGCGGCGTCTAAAGTCTTTGAAAAAGTTTATATTCTGGAACTGTCATATTGGACTGAAGGGATGCCATTTTCACAATATCAAAAATTCCTAAAGAAATATGGGTTTCCTGAACTTCCGACCATAGAATGGATTCCTGAAGTTATACGAACTGTCCAGCGTGACATAGACGATCTTGGGGAATTTGGCTTGAAAACTATCTCAGACATCGGACAACGGATCCAAGTTAACATTGAGGGTTGCCTGATGTGTCATGAATGTGTCAACTCATGTACGGAGAATGCCCTGATCATATGGGATGAGACTGATTATCCAGCAATTGTTCTGGATCAGTCTTTATGCAATGGGGTCGCTTGCAGACGATGTGAGCGAGTTTGCCCCGAGAAGCTTTTTAGGCTCGAAAGCTTTTTTGTCGGTTAGTGCTTTAAATTCGATTGACGTTTGTCCCTCAAACATTTTCTGCGCAATAATATAAGGAGGCGCAATGAGCAAAACAGTAGACAATTTGAGTAAGGCGTTTGCCGGTGAATGTCAGGCCAGTGTGCGGTACATAGCTTTCGCTGACAAAGCGGAATCTGAGGGTTATCCAGGTGTAGCGAGACTTTTTAGGGCAGCTTCCAAAGCTGAATTGGTTCATGCGATTTCTCACTTAAAAGTAATTGGAACGGTTCAAGAAACCCAGGAAAATCTTGAAGCCGCTATCACGGGCGAAACCTTTGAATTCAAACAGATGTACCCCGTCATGATTAAGGACGCTGTAGAAGAAAATGAGATTGAGGCGAGGCACAGTTTAGAGTATGCCATGTCTATTGAAATGGTTCATGCCAAGCTCTTCAAAAAGGCATTGGAAGAGGAGAACCTGAATTCTTCGGCCAATTACTATGTCTGCCCAGTTTGTGGGCACACTGTTAGGGGAAAAGCCCCGAAGAAATGTCCGTATTGTGGCGTTGATGAAAAGAAATTCATGGAGATTCAATGAACTGAGAAACATCAGGCAAAACTCCTCATCGATAGCTTGATTTGATCTCCTCAAGACAGTTTTAAAATGGTGAGGACCTAACATCGGGTGAAGGTTGTGACGAGAGGAAACCATGTATGAAGCCACTGAAATAGGAAAAGGGGTTTTTTGGGTAGGGGCGATTGATTGGGACATTCGCGAGTTTCATGGTTACACGACCAATCGAGGCACAACTTACAACGCATATTTGATAAAGGGTGAAAAAACCGCTCTTGTTGATACTGTCAAGTCCGCATTTTTCCCGGAGATGATTTCCAGGATCAAATCAATCCAGGACCCTGGAAAGATCGATTATCTAATAATGAACCACCTGGAGATGGATCACTCCGGCGCCATACCGTCGTTCAAGGAACTTGCCCCAAACGCGCAGATAATCGCTACAGACTATGGGAGCAAGGGATTGCTGAAACACTTCCCACACGATTGGCCCGTTCAAAAAGTCAAAACCGGTCATGAGCTTTCCCTCGGAGGCAAGACATTAAAATTTCTGGAAGCCTACATGCTCCATTGGCCCGACAGTATGTTTACCTATCTTGTGGAAGACAGCATTTTATTCTCTAACGATGGTTTCGGTCAGCATTATGCGAGTTTTCAACGTTTTGACGATGATGACAGTCACTTCCAAGGCATAATGGAGGAAGCCACCAAGTATTTTGCAAACATCCTCATGCCTCTGGCTCCCTTGATTCCACCTCTACTCAAGAAAGTGGAAAAAATGCGGATCCCCATTGAGGTCATTGCTCCCAGTCACGGGATCATCTGGCGTTCTCACATAAACCACATCATAAATTCTTATGTTGAGTGGAGTACTGGTGTAACCCAGGACCGGGTTCTAATCATTTATGACACAATGTGGGGAAGCACAGAAACCATGGCCAAAGCCATTTCGGAAGGATTAGGCAAAGCTCGGGTAGAACACAAACTCCTGCGATTGCGCACGAACCATTACAGCGACGTTGTTAAGGAAATTTTAACATCAAAAATTATTGTCGTCGGCTCTCCCACGATCAATGAAGGAATTTTCCCATCCGTCGCCCAACTTCTTTCCTACTTAAAGGGACTTCATCCACTAAAAAAGAAAGGAGTCGCCTTTGGTTCTTATGGCTGGGGAGGAGAAGCAATAGAGGCCATTAACAGTGAAATGAGGGCAAGTGGTATCGAAGTTGTCGAACCCGGCTTAGGCATTGTTTATGTCCCAATGGACCGAGATATTGAAGCTTGCCTTCAACTTGGCGAGCGAATTGCGTCGCTGTTAAACCATTAAGATACTGAAATGACTCAAATGATATTCTCGAAAGGGTAAAAATCTAGTACTCTATGCCGTTGCGAGCTTTCACACCTTCGTCGAAATGATGCTTTATCTTTTTCATTTCTGTGACTACATCGGCCCGATCTATAATCGCAGGATGGGCATTTCGTCCGGTAAGCACCAATCCTACATTGTCCGGTTTTGAATTCATGAGATCCAGAACATCCTGAACATCAATTATACCAAGATGTATAGCAACATTAACTTCATCGAGTATAATTACATCGAAGGCGCCGTTGAGCATGGCGGATCTAGCTTCCTCCAAAGCTAGTTTGGCCATTTCCACATCTTGGGGCTCGCATCCTCGTCTAAATATGAAACCCTTCCTGCCCATGGGCTTGATGATGATCATAGGCGCCAGTGACAGTAAGGCGATTTGTTCTCCGGAGGTGTCAGGCGCTTTTAAAAATTGAACCATGAACACCTTGAATCCTCGTCCAATCGCGCGCACAGCCAACCCCACAGCCGCTGTGGTTTTTCCTTTTCCTTCACCTGTGAACACCTGTATTTTTCCCGGCCCATTCATGAAAGACCTACTTCAAAAAAAAAGGGTTTTCGTGATAATAGTAGTTCGTGAGTCCAGCTAAAGAGGTAAACGGCTATTCCGTTTTATAATTGTGTAGACTCTTTGAAACGTCGTTTTAACTATACTTAAAGGTTGTCGTATGTCAAGTAGTCATCTTTTGTGGGTTGGGTCGTCCGCTGCACGGGCGGAGTTTGCTAGAGAAATCCTTCAAGTGGAACTGGATCAACTTTCCGTAAATATCGCGCCCGAAGCTCGGGAAGCTCTCCATATACTGGCCAAAAAACCCGGTGAACATCTTATAGTTATAATAGACGCAGGCAATACCGATATGGAACTGGCTACTCTGGCTACCGGGATAAAGCAGATAAATCCGTTAATAGAAATTATTATTCTTGGATGTCCAGGACTGGCTTGGGGGAACCTGACTTTGCCAAGATATTATAGACCAATTATTCTAGACCAGCCGTGCAGTCCCGATACGCTCATTTCATGTGTGGCCAAACTTCAAGAAATGGTGGAGGCTAAACAAGATTACGATCAGCTTTGTCGCGGGATTGGGGATAACATTGGAATGTCTCGCATTAGCACTGAAGCTGTGCTGACACTCCTGGCCAGACAAAATTGTCTCGGAATGATCAGTATGCGCAGGGATGGCTTTTTCACGTCCTATAACGCAGAAGCTGAACGCCTGACGGGATATTCGATTGAAGAACTAGCTCATATCCAGGTATGGGCGCATGCTGTTCTGTTTGATCACGAAACCGTCCAGACGCTTCTGGATTCCATAGCCATGTTCTGGTCTAGAAAGACCGGGCGTGAAAACATGCGTCTCATGATTAGGCGAAAAGACGGACCAGTATTGACCCTGTCCATGACGGCAGTGGTCTTACTTGACAACTTCGGTCAGGCCAGGCAGATCGTAATGCTTTTTTTCGATCCTCTTGAGATTGGGGCCGCTACGGAATATGAGTTGTTGATCAATTCCAGTCCGTGTGCTCTTTACACCTATCTCCCCGAAAAGGGGTTCGTGAAAATATCTGCGGCGGCAATAAATGTTATAAATCAGGCTTTTTCACTAAATCTCAAAGCCTTAGATATTCTTGACAAAAAAGTTGTAAATTTGCAGATACCCAAAGAAACAGCGGAGTCGTGGCAAGATTTTCTGGAGTCCGTGGCGTCAGGTTCAACTGAACCCAAAAAGGGATTCCCTCCTATAGGATTACCGGGGCGGCACATATTGGAACACAAATTCATCGATCGAATCCGGACAGGAACCAGAGAGAAATTTGGTGTTTTAGCTGTAATCGTTCCGAGAGAAGATTTATTTTTCGACTCTGTAGAAAATCAATCAGACGAAATGTTGGCGGAAAGGACCCTGAACACTATTCCAAGGCCTTTCCTATTGATCCGTGCGATTCGAAATGAAAATAGCGCCATCAGAGATTTCAAATGTCTTAGCGTAAATCCTGCCGGTTTTAGATTTATAGGCTCTGATCCAAGTTTTCAGTCCGGTATGTCCTTTGCGCATGTTTTCAAAGACACTGAGGCCACTAAACTCTTGTTTGAGTCCGCTTGTGAGGTTACCGAGACAGGAGCGGAAAAAGATTTTGAACTTCGTATTACTCCGAATTCAGACGACAACAAACAGTCGGTGATTCATTTTTGGTTAGGAAAAGTGGGAGATGGGGCCGCCATTTTCTTTCATGATGTTACGGCTATTCGGCATGAGGAATCTGAACTCAAACATTATAGGCACATATTTTCTCACATGGACGAGGCTATAATTGTCACTGATCTAGACGGGAATGTAATCGACTGGAATCCAGCCAGCGAGAGAATGTTCGGTTACTCAAAAGAACAGATTCTAGGAAAGTCAGCCCATTTATTGACTCAAAGCCCGGACGGCGTTCAAATGAAGCAACAGTCCAGAGATGTATTACGTGACGGAGATGTGTGGAAAGGAGAATATGGCTTTGTACGCAAGGATGGTTCACGGGGTATCGCTATTTCAGTTTTTGCTCTGCTCAAAGATGACCAGGGAACGGTTTACGGCACTGTGGGGCTAAGCCATGACCTTACCGAACGCAAACGCCTCGAAGAACGCCTCACTGCAAAAAGTCAGGAACTTCAGGAAAAGAACATGGCTCTTAACACATTGCTTCGTCATGCTGAGACAGAGCGTGTAACGGCATGCGAACGAGTGGTTGCCGACATGGCTCGTAAAATCAATGATCATTTGTTCCGTATTCTTGAAGGGAAAACCAAACCGCAAACTGTCGAAACACAGGCAAATCTTTTGTTGCAAGAACTAGGGACAGCTCCAGAAAATAGACGATTGGAACGAACAGACCATTACTTGAAATTAACTGAAAAAGAATTGGAGGTCGCTCAACTGATACGCCTAGGAAAAACTAGTGAAGAGATCGCTTTCATCCTTGACAAGAGCCCCGACACTATTCGTTTACAGCGAATCTCCATTCGTAAAAAGCTCGGGATCGATCGCAAAGACCGGAATTTGGCCAGCTATTTAAAGAAAATTGATTTAAGCTGATCGCTGCTTATTGAAGAGCCTCAAAAAAGTACGGGCCCGCAAACAAAATGCATCTGACGAGTTGCCCCGGATCGCCATTCGGCACTCACCATTTTTTGAGATAAGCTGAAACGTGCTATCTGAGAAACTAGCAGGCCAAACTATGGCCTAATGATTATCTGTGCTTTGGACTAAAGCAAGCGCGGAGAAGACCACACGAATCACGACCTCAAGAGAATTTTAATCAAATCATTTGAATTTCTCTGATTTGGATTTTTAGCTTTCAGTCTATACACGTAACCTAAAGACAACTAGATAAATGTCAAGTCCGCAGTGCTCATTCAAAACTAGTAATAGGCATTAACCGTTGTTAATTCCCATACATATCAATCCATATGGATCCGGCTGACTAGACCTAGATGGTGGGGATAATCCGCAACGGATGTTAGACTCTAGTAGACTTAAAGTAGATCTTGACATTCCCTTAGCCGGCTCGTAACGTTACTAAACATGGACATAGACAGCCAGCAGTTTTAAATCTGGAGGACAATATTCGCCTCGTCTGATCCGGGAGAAAAATGGGCAAACAGCATGTTATTGATGCCGTCAAAGGACTTGCCACTGAGAAAGTGCCTTGGGTTCCGTATTCGGGCGTACACAGCGCTTTCTTGATCGGTGAGCCAGCCGACAAGTTTCTCCAGGATCCGGACCTCATTGCCAAAGGGGTTATATATGCAGCCCAACGTTATAAGGCTGACGGAATTCCCTTGTTGTTTGACCTCACAGTAGAAGCAATTTCTATGGGTTGCAACCACAAATGGTGGCCAGACAATCCTCCGTCAATAACTGGACACCCACTTGAAAATAAAAGTCTTGCCGAATCTGGGATCAAGATTCCAAGTTCAAAAGATGGCCGCTGGCCCGTAATAATAGAGGCGGGCAAAATGGTGAGGGCAGCTCTGCCGGATGTTGCGCTATACGGTATATTGTGCGGGCCATTGACTTTGGCAAGTCATTTGCGAGGTGTAAGAATTTTTACCGATGTGTACAAGAACAAGGCTATTGCGAGAGAAATTATTGATTTCTGTGGTCAAGTTGGTGGTGAAGCCGCCAGGATCTACGCAGAGGAAATCGGATGTGACGTGATTGCCATTACCGACCCAGTAGCGTCCCTTATCAAGCCAAAGAGTTTTCGTGAGTTTGTCACCCCCGCCGCCCAATCTGCTATTAAGGTTACCAGGAAGGCCGGTAAAGTTTCGAGTTTCTTTATCTGTGGTGACGCAACCAAGTGCCTGGAAGAAGTAGCCATGGTAGGGACCGATGGGTTCGCAATTGATGAACAGCTTAACCTCAATTACGTTAGAGACATTGCTCTGAAGCACCAAGTAGGTTTTGGAGGGAACTTGAAACTGACACTAGCTATGTCTCTAGGGTTAGTGTCCCCTCGAGAAGACGCTCTGATTTCACTAGCGGCCGGGGGTAGCACGGGATACGTTTTCGCCCCAGGCTGTGACATGCCTTACGATGTTCCAGTCGAACACATAGATCAAGTAATAGAAGCCATTGAGTTTTACAACACATATTACGCGAGATATCCACACCACATGGTGGAAAAGTAGAAGGTGAGTAAATGAGGCAGGACAACCATAGGCAGGGACTTACCTTCATACAGAGTTACTGTCCAAACCCGCATCGTGTGATTGGAAAATAATGGGAAACAAAAAGGAGGACCCTAATGTTTAGTTTTGAGACCAAGCAGAAAGTGTGCGAGGTCGGTGGAGTCAAATTCGGCGGTCAGCCGGGTTCCTATCCCACGGTAATCGTCCCTTCAATTTTTCAGAAGGGAGACAAGGTCTTTGAAGGTAAACGCAAAGAAGGCTTTGACCGAGAACGCGCCACAGAACTTGTCAAGATGTGCGATAAGCTGTGTATGGAAACCGGCATTCCCTACATGGCGGATATTGTCGGCACTAAAGGCGAAGAGTTTAAAACTTATGTTGATTTTTATACTCAAGTTACATGCATGCCGTTTTGCGTTGACGCCTGGGTAATGAAGCCGAAGCTTGAAGCGGCGGCCTACTGTGCTGAAAAGGGCCTCTTAGATCGAATGTTCTATAATAGTCTTACCGTTTGGGAGAAGGACGTGGAGACTGAAATCAAGGAAATAGCGTCAATTGGAGTCAAACACGTATTGCTTGTGGCCTTTGATCCGACGGACCAGATGCCTACCGGTCGGATCAGCGGAACTCAAAAACTGCTAGACGCGATCGAAAAAGTGGGCGCAAAATTTGAAAGCATTTTTGTAGACACTTCGGTAATGAATGGCCCAGCGACAGCCCTGTGTTCACTATCTAACAAACTCATAAAGGAAAAGTGGGGTTTCCCATGCGCTAGCGCTCCGTCAAACGGATCTTACATGTGGAAAGCCGCTCGTGAGATGTGGGGACAAAAAGGTTGGGCAGGCGCGGATGCTGCTTTGGAAGCTCTATCATCCTGTTTTTACCACGACATGATCTTCTCCGGCCCGATGGCCGGATCAGACAGGATTTTCCCGGCGGTGGCGATGTCTAATGCTTTCCTTGCCACATTAGTATACGGGGAAACCAAGAAATTACCTGAATTGGAGACCCACCCCTTGAGAAAGCTCTTCCCGGATTTTATTGAGCAACTAAAAGGCATGTAGACAAAAAAGGTATTCCGGAAAATGGTCAAGCCGGATTTAAGCTATGTTGAAGTTGTATAAAGAGAGGATTTAATAGATGGCAGTGATGACTCCTAAAGAACGGGTAAAAAAGTTTATGAAACGAGAACCCGTCGACACAATGCCCATTTTCAGCGGAATGGGAATGGTAACGGTTCAGGCGATCAACAAAATGGGAATACGTTTCGCTGAAGTGCACGGTTCCCCAGACTACCTGGCCAAGTCAGCTACACTTAGCGCTGACATTTTTGGATTTGATTCAGTTATCGTTCCCTATGACATGTGTACAATTCCTGAGGCTATGGGGCGGGGATGCAGTACATACGCTAACGCTGAAGGAATACTGTATCCCACAGTGCCCACTAAGTGGGAGAACCTCGACGCAGCCGACATTAATCCTGATTGGGCGTCAAAGGCTAGGATGCCGGTTGTAGAGGAAGCTCTAAAAAAGCTTGTTTCAGAGGGAAAATATGGTGTCGGAGGCTGGGTACTCGGACCTTTTACGTTGGGTGGACAAGTGATCGAACTTGATCTGCTGCTTAAGGGAATCAAAAAGGAAGCTGATAAAGTTCAAGCCTTTATGAAAAAAATGACCTCTGTGGTCATCGATGTGGCGAAACACTACCAGTCATTAGGTGTGGATTACATGACAATCCGTGAAATGGGTTCCGGAACGGATCTTCTTTCTCCCCGTATGTGGAAACAATTGATTCAACCATATCTTCGCGAGATCTTTGAGGCGCTCGAATCCCCGAAGGTTCTTCACATTTGCGGTGGAACAGATTTGATCGTTGAAATGATGAATGACTGCGGCGCGGATGCGCTTAGCTTTGATCAAAAAAACAATCTAGTTGAAACCAGAAAAAAGATTGGCAACGACGTTATTTTGTTGGGAAACTTTGATCCTTATGGAACTCTTTGTCAGAAAGAGGCCTCTGAAGTGCCAGCAGTCATAAAAGGCTGCATTGATGCCGGGGTAGATGCCGTTTGGCCTGGCTGCGACATTTGGCCCGACGTAAAACCGGAAAACGTGGAAGCGTGGGTCAATACTGTGAGGGAATTTGGAAAGCAGCCTTCTCCAGCGGTGGGAAGACTATAAACGACTGCATATGATTGGATGGAGGAAAGCAAATGGCTTCAGAAGAAAAACGCGCAGAAATTCTTAAGAATCTCTCCGAAGGGGTGGTGGAGTACGATGAAGACCGGGTCAAAGAATACTCCAACATCGCTCTCGATGAAAAAATGGATGCCTACGACGCCATCATGAATGGCTTGGCCGCGGGCATGGAGATAGTCGGCGATCTTTACGACCGACAGGAATACTTCGTCCCTGAAATTCTCATGTGCGCAGATGCGCTTTATGCAGGTCTTGATATTCTTAAACCTCATCTTAAAATCGACGACGCGTCGGGTGTAAAGGGACAGGTTGTCATTGGAACTGTCCAGGGTGACGTGCATGACATAGGAAAGAACCTCATCAAAATGATGTTCGATGTGGGTGGTTTTACTGTCCATGATTTGGGACGTGACGTGCCTCTAGAAAAATTCGCAGAAGAACAGCTAAAAACTGATTCCGAAATCGTAGCGCTCTCCGCAATGATGACCACCACCATGATGGGTATGAAAAAAGTCATAGCGATGATCAAAGAGAAAAACCCGGATGTGGCTATTATGCTTGGTGGGGCTCCAGTAACTAAGGACGTTGCGAATCTTTTCGGCGCTGATGGTTACGCCGAAAGCGCAGGGAACGCGGTACAGGAGGCCATAAAGATGATCGGTCAGCTCCGTAAACTGAAGGAAGATGGAGTTCCAGCCTAAATGTTCTACAATTCCAAGCGTGATTAGATTAATAGGTTACCTGCCGACTCAGCGCCATAGCGAATAGAGCAATGGCGCTGATCAACCATAAAGCAGCTACACTTATGCAAAATTAAACGCTTGCGAGATCAGAACATTATAATAGAGCCTGATCGATTACTTGAAGCAAACGATCCGGTGTAAACCTGGCCTAACATCTCAATTGCAGATTCGAGGCGAACTATCCCTATGCGGGTATTGACTCGGCGGAAGGTCCGTTGTGTCCAATGCATTGGTGCGACTAGGATCACAACGATTGGTTACTTTCTAAATTACAGGTTAGCGTTCATAAAATTTGATCCAACTTAGCTCGCCGTCCTCACGTAGCTAACCATGTGGGCGAGACACACGAAATAGGCACTCAGACGACTGCCAGTAAAAGAAGGGGAATTGCCGAATGGATAAAAAGCAGTACATGGTGATCTTCCAGCCTTCGGCTCGCCGCGGGTTGGTGGAAGAAGGAACCAATCTCATTGAGGCTTCTCGACAGTTAGGAGTCGATATAGAAGCCCTATGCGGAGAAAAGAAAGTATGCGGGAAATGTAAAGTTAGGATCGAAGAAGGGTCCTTCGAAAAATTCGGTATTACATCAAGTCGATCTCATGCAAGTGAATGGCAGGAAGAAGAAAACAAATTTTTTACTCCTGCGCAGAAGAAAGAAGGATATCGCCTAGCTTGCGTGGCAAAGGTCCAGGGTGACTTGTTAGTATTCGTGCCGGAAGAAGCTAGAGCCGGTAAGCAAATAGTCAGCAAAGCGGCCAGGGACATTCACATCGATTGGAACCCGGCCGTGAAACAATATTATGTGCAAGTTGTGGGGCCAACTTTTGAAGAGCCCTCGGGCGATTTTGAAAGGATTTGCGCGGAACTTGAGCGAAACTATGGGCTTAAAAACCTTGATATTGACTGGTACACTTTGAGGAAACTTCCAAGGCGTCAACGAGATGGCAATTGGGCAGTGACTGTGGCGGTCTGGATGGATAAAAAAATTATCCGGGTGCTTCCCGGAAAAGTGGAAGATTGCTACGGCGTGGCCATTGACGTCGGCACAACCACAGTGGCAGCTTATTTGTGCAATCTCAGAACAATGGAAGTAATCAAAACGGTTTCCATGATGAATCCGCAATGTAAATATGGGGAAGACGTCATGGCTCGAATTACTTATCACATGATGAACCCCAAAGGACTCGAAACCATGAGCAACGACCTCATCGAAGGCCTGAATAAATTGGTCGTTGAAGCATGCGAGAGCACTCATCCCCCGAAGAAAAGAAAGAAAAAAAGGGCTGAAGGGGACGATGAAATAATTGAGGCCCCGGATGTAACAGAGACCGCTGAGCATGAAGGTAATAAATATCTTAACTTGAAAACCAATGATATAGTGGATATGACAATTGTCTGTAACACCGCCATGCACCACATCTTGCTTAAACAGATCG
>JAJYDQ010000085.1 GCA_021777225.1 Deltaproteobacteria bacterium | reverse complement strand
ACACATTCGTGAAACCTCTAGCGGAAGTGGACAGAGCGATGCTGGACGGGGAGGATGAAGGATTCGTGAAGATTCATGTGAAAAAAGGGACTGACAAGCTCCTCGGAGCGACAATCGTAGCCACTCATGCTGGTGAAATGATAAGCGAACTCACTCTGGCCATGGTGGGCAAGTTGGGGCTCGGAACAATTTCCGGCGTCATACATCCATACCCGACGCAAGCGGAAGCGATCAAGCAGGTTGCGGACGCGTACAATCGGACCCGGCTCACCCCTTTTGTGAAGAAACTGTTTACGAAATGGTTTTCCTGGACACGTTGAGACAAGACTGTAAAAGTCTATATTGTTAGGAGGAGACTCATGGATAGTTACTATGATCCCAAAGACCTGCCGAAATTCGCTGACATCGGCGAAGAAGCCCCCGAGCTAGCAAAGAAGTTCTTCGATTATTACGGAGCGGTGTTTGCCGAAGGGGACCTTACTGAGCGAGAGAAGGCGCTTATTGCATTGGCCGTAGCTCATGCTATCCAGTGTCCATATTGTATTGACGCTTACACTCAGACCTGTCTGGAAAAGGGAGCTAGTCTCGGTGAAATGACCGAGGCGATTCATGTAACGACGGCCATCAGAGGTGGAGCTTCCCTCGTTCACGCGACCCAGATGAGAAAGATAGCCAAGAAGCTGTCCATGTGAGTCGGAGGCTGTCATGTCACAGAAAACCGCCCCGTTAGCCTCCTCTCCGGATGTGAGCGCCGAGCTCGCCCAAAGTCTCGGGATACGACCTTTTGCTCAGACATTGGTCGAGCATGGACTTGATCTCATAAGAGGAGAAACCACCACTCTTCAGATCAACCTTGGGTTGTTATGCAACCACACTTGCCGGCACTGCCACCTGGAAGCTGGGCCTGGCCGCACGGAACTCATGAACCGAAAAACGGTTGACACAGTAGTCGCCTATGCCCGACGGGAAAGCTTCCAGACTGTAGATATCACCGGCGGCGCTCCGGAGCTAAACCCGAACCTGGGCTATCTCATCGAAACGATAGCACCCGAAGCCCCGAGGCTGATGCTTCGGGTGAACCTCACTGCTATAGCCCAACAGAACACCAACTACTTGCTGGATCTGTGCATGGCTAACCGAGTGGTTATCGTGGCGTCGTTTCCTTCCGTGAGTTCTTCCCAGACCGACGCTCAGAGAGGAAAAGGGGTGTTGGATAGGAGCGTCGCCATGCTGGGGAAACTCAATGCGTTGGGTTATGGGAAAAATGGAACTGGCCTCGAACTGAATCTGGTATCCAACCCGACGGGCGCTTTCTTGCCGGTTGCCCAGTCTCACGCCGAGAAGAAATTCAGGAGCGATCTCGAACGAAAGTGGGGCATTTCTTTCAACAATCTGTTTACATTCGCGAATGTGCCGTTGGGGAGATTCCTGACATGGCTCATAGACTCCGGCAACCTCGATTCATACATGAAAAAGCTCTTTTCTGGCTTCAACCCTTGCGCTGTCGCGGGATTAATGTGTCGAACGTTAGTGTCCGTCAACTGGAATGGCTATCTGTACGACTGCGATTTCAACCTGTCTAAGGGGGTGTACCTTGCCGGCCATAAGCGACATATATCTGAGATGGACGGGTTACCGGGATCTGGAACTCGCATCCCCACCGGCAATCATTGTTATGCGTGCACAGCAGGGTCGGGATTTTCTTGAGGAGGATCGATTGTGACCCAGGTGGGTCCTTGAGAAACTATACCAAAAGACGAGACCCATGTAGCCAGGTAATACAAAAAAAGAGGAATGGGAATAGCATAGCCGATATTATTCCTGCGTTTAAAAAGGATCAAAATATTGCAAGTGTTATAGCCACGGTCAGGAGTGGCATAGATGACTTACAACCGCTCAACCGATAACACGCCAAAGATTGCTGCCGATCACGGGGCGCTTGAGAGTTTTCTCTCCAAAAAAAGTAACAAGGATATTATTATAATATTTTGTCGCCACCCAGAGCCCGGAAAAACCAAGACCCGTCTGATTCCAGCGCTTGGGCCGCAGGGCGCAGCGGATTATCACAGATTTCTCTCCGAACTGACAGTTAGTTGCGTCAGGGATTTCGTTAAACTCCACCCGAGGACGGCCATCGAGATCTGTTACACTGGAGGTAACGAGGCATTTATGCAGGATTGGCTGGGGGCCGACCTTTTGTATGTCGAGCAACCCTTAGGTGACCTCGGGAGCCGAATGCAATTCTCTTTCGATCGTGCGTTTCTAAAAGGAGCACGCCACGTTGTAATTTGTGGAACCGATGTCCCTACCCTTTCCGTTAACTTACTCGAAGACGCTTTTAAAAAACTCGAGTCCCACGACATAGTCCTTGGGCCATCTGAAGACGGCGGTTATTACCTCATCGGTTTCAATCGACCATTTAACATTCTTTTCCAAGGCATAGCATGGGGCACTCACACCGTGGCGCAGGACACTCTGAGGCTGGCAAGACAGCATCATTTGTCCTGTGACTTGATAAAGCGTCTCAAAGATGTGGACAGACCGGAAGATTTAATCATCCACGAAGGGCATCCGATCCCAACAGCTGATTTCTCGGAGCCTCGCCCCACTCGCTCTTCGCTGAAATCAATTTCGGTAATAATTCCGACTCTGAACGAGGAATCAAACATTGCTGATACCTTAGCCTCGGTGATGGGCTTCGACAATGTGGAGATTATCGTGGTTGATGGGGGCAGTACAGACGGAACCATAGACATAGCGCGCGACCACAACGTAAAAGTAATGTCTGGCCCTCAGCGCAGGGCTGTTCAGATGAATCTGGGCTCAATGGTAGCTGGCGGCGAATTTATAGTTTTTCTTCATGCGGATACGGTCATGCCGGAGGGGTGGATTGATCACGTTTACCGTGAACTACAACGACCAGGAGTGGTCGCAGGGGCATTCAGGCTTCGTATCGATTGCAGCCGGTGGAGTATGCGCTTGATTGAGGTGCTGGCCAATTTCCGGTCTCGAAGGTTGGGAATGCCTTATGGCGATCAAGCCATATTCATCAAAGCCGATATCTTTAGAGCGGTGGGGATGTTTGTTAACCAGTCCATAATGGAAGATTTCGAATTAATGAGGCGCCTGAGCAAAAGGGGAAAAATTGGTATTGCTCCAGCAGCCGTCCTGACGTCCGCCAGACGATGGGAGAAACGTGGGATTTGTGCAACGACTGCGATTAACCAGGTTATTATAGTCGCGTATTTGCTTGGAATCTGTCCCAAGCTATTGGCGCGATTCTACGGACGGTAATGTGCGACTCCCCGAATCCTTGTTTACTCGGGCGCCAGGCCCCATAATAATCGGGGAGAGGTCGCGAAAGTGTCGAAAAAGACATCACTCGTGAAATCACTTCACTGTCCGGAATTCTCGCCAATCCTAAGACGGGATACCTCGGATTTCTCTTGCCTTTTCCCCTCTTTTATCAAACCAGTGCTGCAATCCACCCATGTAAGTATAAACAACAGGGGTTAAATAGAGGGTAACCACCTGCGATAGCAACAACCCGCCAACAACAGCGAGCCCTAGAGGTTGTCTCGAATCCCCTCCGGCCCCGAACCCAATAGCGATTGGCGCCATACCTGCTATAGCCGCTATTGTTGTCATCATGATCGGACGGAAACGCACCACTGAGCCTTCCACGGCCGCATCCAGAGGCGTTTTCCCCTCAGCTTCCGCCTCCAAAGCAAAATCGACGACCATGATGGCGTTCTTCTTAACTATGCCTATCAACATAAACAGGCCGACAAATCCGTATAAATCCAGACTGAACCCAAAAAGCCACAGCACCAACAGTCCGCCGAAGGCCGCTGATGGCAATCCGGCTATAATTGTCAGAGGATGCAGAAAACTCTCATATAAGCATGACAGAATCATAAAAATAATTATGATGGCGACGACAAGAAGAATCGAGAGACTTCGGACTGACCCTTCGAAAGCCTCCGCTGTTCCACCGAATTTAAATCGAACGGAGTCGGGAAGCATCTTCGAAGCCATTGCTCTAAGGGTATCGGTCGCCTGGCCGATCGAGAATCCGGGGGATGTGTCAAAGGATATGGTAACAGACGGGAACTGACCGTAATGATTTACAGTTAGAGGTCCGGTCCTGGCTTTCACATCCGCCACGACATCCAGTCTGACCATCTCTCCAGACCTGTTTTTTAAATAGAGGGAAGATAGTTGGTCGGGGTAATGCTGATAATCCTTTTCAACTTCCAGGACGACCTTGTATGTATCGGTTGTCCCGTAAATGTTTGAAATTTCGCGGGACCCATAAGATGAAAACGCCGACTGCTCCAGGTCTTCCGCCGTTATCCCCAGCGAAAAAGCCTTATCCCTATGAATATCGATGTAAGCTTCAGGGTTTTTAATATACAGATTGGAGTTGACCCCCATTATCTCAGGCGTTGCAAACATTGCGTAAGTGAATTTCTGCGCATTTTTGAACAGCGACGGCGTGTCGGTCGATTGCAGAATCAACTGGTAAGGACTGGCAGATATCTCAGTGCTGATCTCAATAAGAGGCGGCGCCGAGTAGAATGTGAGCAATCCGGGGATTGAATTCACCACCGGAAAGAGTTCAGCCATAACCTTTTGAGCCGTAACCCTTCTCGGAGGCCTATCAGTTAGAAACGCAATTGTGAATCCTTGATTCCGTTGAGGATATCCCGACACATTCAGGACCGATCTTACGTTAGGGTTAGCTCGTACCATCGGTTGCAGTTCCTGAAGTTTTTCTTGCATCGCTTCTGGTGAAATACCCTGCTCACCTACACAGAAGCCGATAAGATAGTTCATATCGACAGCAGGAACAAATCCCTTGGGAAGAGCGATAAAGAAATAGACACTGGCCCCCAGGATAAACACTGAGATCAACATAGTAACGAGTCTGTGATGAACAGCTAAAAAGAGAGTTCTTTTATAGAACCTCAACATGGCCCCAAAAACAGGGTCTGACTCGGCTAGTCGACTCTGAGGCCGCAGCAGGCGGCTACTAAGCATAGGTGTAACAACCAGCGCTACAACACCCGATATTACGATTGCTACTGTGATGGTGACGGCAAACTCATGCAGGACTCGGCCATATATTCCTGACATAAACATGATAGGCACAAAAACAATCGCCAGACTGGACGTCATTGAGACAATAGTGAAGACAATCTGTTTAACTCCATCTACCGCCGCCTGAAAGGGTCTTTTCCCCATCTCGAGATGTCGCACCACGTTCTCCAAAACCACGATAGCATCGTCTACCACGAAGCCTACGGACAGGACCAACGCAAGTAACGACAGGTTGTCAAGGGAATACCCAAACAGGTACATCACGGCAAAGGTGGAAACAATCGAGAGAGGTATCGCTATGCTGGCTATAAACGTCGCAGACAAATTCCTCAGAAAGATGAAAACAACGACTATAACCAGTATAACCGCCAGGGCCAGGGTCAGTTTCACATCATCAAGCGAGGCTCTAATCGATTGAGACATGTCATAGACCACTTCCAGTTTTACCGTTGGTGGCAAGGAAGCCCTGATAGCAGGCATAAGTTTTTCTATATCATCAACGATCTCGATTGTGTTCGAGCCAGGTTGCCTCTGGACTGCCAGGGCCACGCATTTCTTGCCATTGTAATAGCAAAACACCTTGTCCGCATAAACGCTATTTTTCACGGTTGCGACTTCGTCAAGCCGAACAGGCTGCCCTTGAACGTACGAAACAATGATGGGATCGTACGCCTTGGCGTCCATTAGCTGTCCTGACGCCTTAAGTGTGTTTGTTTGATGCTTGCCATCGAGAGTGCCCAGAGGCAAGTTCACATTCTGCGAGACAATGGCGTTCCTGATCTCATTAATCCCAATTTGTTTGGCCGCCAGCAATTCTGGTTTAACGTAAACTCTGACGGTGAATTTCTGTTGGCTGTAATTGAGTACCTGAGCAACACCAGGCACCATAGAAAGCGCATTCGAGACGTATGTTTCCGCGTAGTCATTGACCTGATAGAGAGGCATAGCGTCCGAGTGCAAAACCAGGTAGTAAATTGGTCTTTCAGCGGGGTTCACCTTGGAAAAAGAGGGAGGACTGGGCATGTTGGGCGGTAACAACCCGCTAGCTCGTGTAATTGCGGCTTGAACGTCCATAGCCGCAGCATCGATCTTCCTGGAAAGATCAAACTGAAGATTGATGGTGGTTTTCCCCTGAGAACTGCTGGAGTTCATTGTCCTTAAGCCCTCGATCGACGAAAATTGCTTCTCGAGGGGAGTGGCTACGCTGGAGGCCATGGTGTCAGGATCAGCCCCGGGTAGAGTCGCCAGGACCGATATAGTGGGGAAATCAACTTGCGGTAGCGCCGACACCGGCAAATTTCTGTAGGCTACAACCCCGAAAAATAGCATGGCCACCATTATGGTTGTGGTCAACACGGGGCGTCTTACAAAAAGCTCGGTCAGATTCATGGTTTTTGAACCTTGCCCGCGCCGTCTTTGATCGAGTCCACTTTCCCGTCTTTCCCGGATGTTGTCGCCTGAAGGGCCTTCTGCATTTGTTCTTTAGTAATAACTATCGCCCCAGGCCGCAGCATAAGCTGACCATCGGTTACAACTCTCTCATTCGGTTTCAACCCTTCAGAAACCACAGCCATGTCGGTTTCACGACGATCAACCTTTACAGGTCGCATCGCCACCGTCTGGTCCTGGTTTACGACCCACACGTACTGCCCGTCAGACCCGTCGTTAACAGACCTTACAGGAACAAGCAAGGCTCCAATAGTAGTAGTCAGCCTCAAACGAACCTCTACAAACTGCCCGGGCCAAAGTCTTGATTCTGGATTTGCAAAAGTCCCTTCAAGAGCGATCATTCCGGTCCGCAGGTTTATATTGTTGTCAATAAGAGTTAGCTGGCCTGTCTCATGAATTTTACTACCGTGTATCAGGACATCCACCTGAAGCGGCGCAACTGTATTGTACTTGTTAATTTGGTCGAGAAATTTGCCCGGAACAGAAAATTTAACTTTTATGGGTTGTATTTGCTTGATAGTAACCAGTCTGTCCTGGTTGGCGTTTACAATATTGAAGTTGTCTATGTAAGTTTCACCTGAAGGGCCGCTAATCGGTGATTTGATGAAACAATAACCGAGGTTCAGTTTGGCGCTATCTAGTTGAGCTTCATTTAGTTTCATCTGGTAGAGCTTGGAATTCATGTCTACCTGTTTGGCTTCGAGTTGTTCCTCACTTACCGCCTTCTCTCCAAAAAGACCTTTGTATCTAAGGAAGTCCCTCTTCGCTTGCTCATATTGCACCCTCGACTGATTAAGCTGGGCTTCGCCCTCCTGGACCTTGGCTTCAAAGGGCGCTGGGTCGATAGTGAACAAGTCCTGGCCGGCGGTCAGAGGGTCTCCGGCCTTAAAAAAGGTCTTTATCAGCTCCCCTGTGACACGTGATTTGACGTCCACAGTATTGTATGCGGAAACATTCCCGATAGCATTTATGAAAAGCGGAGCATTCTCTACCAGGACTTCTGCAATATCCACCGGCACGGGAGGAGGTTGCTTTTTAACATCTTTCTTGAACTTACCGCAACTGGTGAGCATGATCAAAACCACACCCAGCAGCAGGATCATATTCGGCACACCGAAATTTACGCGTGTCGAAGGTTTTGAACCAGTCTTCATACTTTCTATCCTAAGGTTCCGTAAAATGGGACCAGTTGAACGGAATCAGCCTAACGACCGCAATAGGCCATAGCTCTCTGGAATGATCAATTTCTCGAAATGACTATAGATCCGAATGGGACATCTTGATAAATCTTTGCAAGGCCCATTTTTACCATTTCAAGCAAAGCCAGGAAAGTTACTACAAGATTGCTCCTCGAAAAATCCTCGGAAAAAAGCCCGCCAAATGACAGCCAACGATGTTTTTCAAGCCTGCCCAAGATCTCGTCCATCTTTTCGCGAATAGAAACAGGCTCATTCCTGATTTCCATTAGCATTTTCGGCTCTTGTTTTTCCAACAAATTCTTGAAAGCCTTTACCAACTCGTCGACATTGATGGTGAGTGACGAACATTCCAGCCCGGCGCCCAGGAGACTGCCGGACTCTTTGTGGAATACGTCCCGGCCAAGCAGAGGCATTGCGCCAAGTTCAGCCGCAATTGTCTTGTATCTTCTGTATTCCAACAAATGGGCGACAAGCTCGGCTCTGGGATCTTCTACATCTTCTGTGGCGTCTTCGTCATCTTTGATCGGCGCGGGTAACAGCATCTGTGATTTTATATGAGTGAGATAAGAAGCCATCACCAGGTATTCCCCCGCCACTTCAAGGTTGAGGGACTTCATACTCTCGATAGTATCGAGATATTGACCGGTAATGGACGCAACGGGAATATCGCTTATAGAGACTTCATTTTTTTCGATCAAGTGTAGTAGTAGGTCCAGAGGACCTTCAAAGATATCTAACTTGACCTCATACGGCATGATTTACCTGATAAGTTTGAGTAAAATATTCTCCACCGCAATGATTGGAGGGGCTATGAGAAAATTAATCGCTCCGGTAAAAAGTAATGCAAGAAGAATGAGAAATCCGTAAGGTTCCACTGCCTCAATCCTGTATGCGTAACTGCGAGGCAACAGCCCCTTGAGGATACCAAATCCGTCAAGTGGGGGCACAGGTATAAGATTGAATACCGCCAGCACCACGTTTATTCTAATCCCAAAGCTCACTATCAGAAATAGAGGTCCAAGGAAAAAATCGCTTGTCGGCGAGCGATATCCGGAATAGGCTGCTGTTGAAATTAATTTGAGGCACATTACAAGCGCTATTGCCGTCAGAATGTTCGCCAGCGGCCCACCCAGACTAATCCAAACCATGTCTTGCAGAGGCTTCTTCAAATATCTTGGATTTACAGGCACGGGTTTTGCCCAACCTATCATTCTGGTGAGCACCAGGGCTAAGGTCCCGAAAGGGTCGAGATGACTTATAGGATTGAATGTTAACCTACCAGCCATCTTGGCTGTAGGATCCCCAAGCTTGTACGCTATGTAACCGTGGCTATACTCGTGAACCGTAATAGCGAGCAGAAACCCGGGCGCTATAAGTACCAACTCTCTGAGATACCTTATTATGTCCAAATCAGGCATGCGATGTGTGAAACCAGGAAGGAACGAAGATGGCGATCAAATGTATTGATCGATGTTCATGAAGGGAATGGCCCTGGTTTACGAGGCCCTCCAGGGGCGTTCCCTGTGAAAGGAGTAATTGCATAAACAGGTCCGAGTGTATCAAAAGGCGCCCCGTCAGGATTTCTGTTTCTTGCCGTCCTGTTTTGACTTGTCTTTACCTTTTCCACCGGAACCTTTCTTGGTGGGTTCAACGGGCTTTACTTCCGCTTTCTTTTTCTTTCCGGTCGCTCCGGGTTTTATCATTTCGGCCCTGACCGCTGCCGCCTCAGCAATCTTCTGTTGCTTTCTCTCCTGCAGCTTCCTGGTTTGTTCTTCAAGGAAGGCTATTCGGAGCAAAGCGGAATTAACCTGTTTTATTCGAGCCTTAAGGTGTTTTACCTGGGGATCTTTGTTGATCCGGCTTTCATCAAAACCCTGTTCCGAAAGAGTTTTCCGTCTAATTTCCGATTGCTGGTGGAACCTTGCCTTTTGTTCCTCTCTTGTAAACACACTCTTCGATGGCATATTGATCCTCTGTTCAGCTTTAATTTGTCAAATCGATAATTTGTTGGCTGGGGTGGGAGGATTCGAACCTCCGAATGCGGATTCCAAAGACCCGTGTCTTGCCACTTGACGACACCCCAGCAGAGGGCCCAATGTTCAAAAAAGCGAAAACAGGGCCTAATCTATCGTCACACCCTTTTTCTCAGGCCTCGTCAGCATAACTCTCCATGATTTCGGAAAAACCGAAAATTGTGAATCGCAAGTTTCTCTGCCAACGAACCCGAATACCGTAGGACCACTTCCGCTCATTAACGGATTTTCAATCCCTACTCCTCGTAACGCGTCCACCACCGAGGAAATCGCAGGGTGCAGACGCTCCGCTACTGTTTGCAAATCATTATACAGGAAAGATCGCGGGTCGCGGCTTTCCTTATATAATCTTTGCAGAATACCTGGTCTCATTTCTCCTGTCAAGGTTTTAGACACCTCTCTGAAAATCCTTGCGGTTGAAACTGGAAATCCAGGATTAACCAGTAGTATGCGATCAGATTGCTCTATGAAAATACTCGTTAATTTCTCGCCTATACCCTCCCCTATTGCGGCGCCGCCATGAAAGAAAAAGGGGACATCCGCGCCGATAGCCGCAGTAAGCGGAATTATCGCATCGAGATCCAGCCAATCAAGATCGAACAAGCTCTTTATTCCAAGTATTGTCGCGGCAGCGTTAGAACTACCACCGCCTAATCCCGCCGCTACTGGAATTTTCTTGCGCAACTCGATTTCGACGTCAAATCTTCTGCCGGATAACGTCTCCAACCAGTTGAGGGCCTTATAGACAATATTGTCAGACGTCTGAAGTTCAGGAACTCCAATTACTCGTAGTGATGTACCTCTATCCGTTTGTTTCATCACAATTTCGTCAGCGATATCGATTTCCTGAAACAGTGTCTCAATTTCATGGTAACCGTCAGGCCTTTTCCCGAGCACCCGAAGAAACAGATTGATCTTGGACGGGCTACGAACGCGAATTTTTTTCATAGGCTTTTACTTGTCATACTGACCGGAAAATGTGTTAAAAAATCTGGATGTCGAGCTAAACTAGTGACTGCCCCATCAAAAAAGTCTATATTGTACCTCAATTGGACATTTAGCTTGCGACATTAGTTCTACCGATGACCTGATTCAATTTGCAGTTCAAAAACCTTTCATAATTCTGACCGTTCGAAATCTTATCAAACGGCATGTCCGGGAGGAAATTATATTTTGGAGCGTCTCCTAAAACTAGGCAATAGAAGTGTGCGCATAACTGCCCCAAAAAATGTTCGTGAATCCGGAGACCGGATTTCCTTCTGGTGGGGAGTCACTACGGCTTCGATCAATCTGACTCGATGGATTCTGGATGGAGATGATCTAACTGACAAAAAAGTACTGGAACTGGGTTGTGGGCTTGGGTTGTCAGGAATCGGCGCACTGATAAAAGGGGCCGATGTGACGTTCAGCGATTATGTCCAGGAGGCGTTAGAATGCACTGCCAGAAATGTCACTATGAATGCCCTGGACTCAAACAAGGCTGAATTTCTGAGTCTTGATTGGGAAACCCCCGTAAAAGTCCCGCAGTTCGATTTAATTATTGGCGCGGAAATCATATACGATTATTTTTTTCACAGTTCTTTGATTCGATTAATAGAACAGGCATTGGCGCCTGGTGGTCGCATTCTGCTGGCAGACAGAAAACGGCTAGTGGTCGAACGTTTTGTAGGTCGACTCTTGTCCCGAGGTTTTGTTTGCAAAGAGAACCTTTCCACCTTCCACATTGGTGGCTTCCCGAAACAGGAAATCACTATTTTTGAGATCACCCGCTAGTTAGTGAAGGTTTCTGGAACGTGACCAATAAATGGATAAAAAATCGGTTTGTTCTGACCGTGCAAACGGTAAAAATTTGGCTGAACCCCAAACTTGAGGTCTACTTGCAACCTCAGGCAAAAGCGATGACTGTGTTAAGCAACAATATGACCGAAACCAGAAAAGGGATTCTGAACATGGAAATCCTCCAGATTTATTGTTTGATATTATACAGTTACGGGAGGACTTAAGTCAATCAAAATGATTTTTACCCTAGATTTCGAAAACCTTCTTGTTTTTGTTCGGCCGACAAGTAATCTTTAAATCCCCACAGGAATCTGAATCACCGTCCTCATTGAACTTTTTTGCCGCCTGAATCTTAGCGTGATCCATAACTTCCTTGAGTGGAACTTGGTTTTCTATTGCCAAGCGCTTGCAGTCGTCGTACTCGACTGAGTAATTTGTTATCTTGTCGCCCACTTTCGCGATTTTAACAGTCACCGGACCATAGTTTGTTTTGATATCTTCAAATGATCTCAACGCCTTGATCCTATTGTCAATTCTCCATCGAAGCCCCAATGTTGTGGTTTCACGTAGAATAAGATTGGAAAATTCCTCCAATTTGTCTAATTGACAAATCACAGTTATCATTGTGCCAGGACGGTTTTTTTTCATTTGAATCGGCGCCAGAAACACGTCCAGCGCTCCCTCTTTTAACATTTTCTGAATTAGGTAGTCGTAGATCTGGGGATTCATATCATCAATATTTGTTTCTAGCACAGCGACTCTCTCGAATTCATAGTCTCCAAAACCGTCAGTCAAGTCTCCAATAATCACTCTCAGCAGGTTGGGAATTTGGGGATCGGACGTGCCGACCCCATATCCTAACTTTTGGGGAATTATGGCTGGCATGGGCCCGAACTCGTAAGCGAGGGTAGTTAGGATGGCGGCTCCTGTGGGGGTTAGTAGCTCGCCTTTAACCCCCGTCGAATAAACCGGTTTGTCTTTTATCAGTTCAGCCGTAGCAGGGGCCGGAACGGGTAAGACGCCATGGGCGCATTCTATGGTCCCGGAGCCAAGATGTAGAGGAGAACAGTACACCCTTTCTATGCCAAGCGCCTCAAGACCTATGACTGCCCCCGTAACGTCAATTATGGCGTCCATGGCGCCAACTTCGTGAAAGTGTATCTTGTCCACTGTTGTTTGGTGAACCTTGGCCTCGGCTTCAGCCAATCGGGAGAATATCTTGATGATTTGCTCCTTAGCTGATTCGGCTAGGTCACTGTTTTTAACAATGCTAATTATATCATATAGATGCCTATGATGGTCATGATGGTGTCTTTCGTCAATATTTATGATCACCTGACTTCCCGCCAGGCCTCTTTTTATTGCCTTTCTAACTCCGATTTCATAGTGGGAAAGAGACAGTTTTGAAAGTTCCCTTCTGAGAAGTTCCAATGGAAGCCCTGCGTCCAAAAGCGATCCAATGATCATGTCCCCGCTTGCGCCGGAGAAACAATCAAAATAGGCGATCTTCATGATGCCATCCTTTCTCGAATTGGTGGTTTGGGCGCCACAGTCAGCGTCACATTTTGGCCAAAAGCGATGCTTCGAAGGTTTGGGACAGTTGACCGCGATTTTTTAAGTGCAATGTTCTTGTTCATGCGGACCAACAGTTTTCGAGAAAAATTTACCGGCAAACCGCAGTTGTCAATTTACAGGTTCGCACACTCGGCAAAATATTCATCGCTTTCAGCCTCAGACAACCAACACTAAATTCCAAAATGTTCATGCAGCCGTAGTCCTGACAAATATTGAACAGATTTGTTAAAGGCATTCCAAGCGCATGACACAGGATTACCCTGTTAACGCCGGAATGTCCCACTATCAGGATGTTGCCCTTTAAATTGTCCACCATGGACTGAAATACCGGCAGGACTCTGGAAGCAAGGTCCGAAAAGCTTTCCCCATTGGGTGGGCGATAGTTCCCTATTTCCATACCACGCATTCGCCATTGCTCAGCAAAGACACGTTTGACCTGTTCAATTTCCATACCTTCCCAATCCCCAAGGTTTATTTCTCGTAACTCAGGAATTATCTCAACATTCTGCTTCCTGGCTCCAGCAATTATACTGGCTGTAACTTTGGACCTCTCCAGAGCGCTACAATATATTATGTTCAGTTCGATTTCAGAGAGTTCACGTTCCCACAACCGAGCTTGCAACTTACCGGACTCCGAAAGAGAAAGGTCAACTTGGCCTACAAATCTACCCCGATAAGTTGTGTCGATCTCACCGTGCCTCAATAAATAAATTCGTGCCAGAGCCATCTATTGATCACACTGCCAATTCAGTAATTATTGTTGAGATCGATCCGCTTAGCGCCTCTTCAATGCGGCCTTTCAAAATCTTTGAGTTGGCGAACCTCTTTTCGATAGCCGCTTTGCATACAGGGTCATGAGCATGGCGATCGAGTTGCCGTTGGAAGCGGGTTTCTAAAGGTACTACTTGATCATTCTGTACTAACTTGTCAGCAAAACAAACAACATCCTTTTCATTTACCGACCGAGCTTCCGAAGACATAGGATCCATGTGCGCCTCAACTATTTCGGCTACCCTCGGGAAATCCATTTCCCGCAACAAATTTGCCGCCAAACAAGCATGATTTCGCTGTCCTCTGGCCATATCGTGCAAAAGACCAGCGGCTTCCACGAGTTTCACGTCCAGCCTGTTTCCACACCTGTTTAAAGCAGACGCCAATTTTACCGCCAAATTCGCAACAGCTTGCGAATGGGCGAGCAATTCCTCGCAAACCATGAACTTGTGGTTTAACAATGCAAAACATTCTTCAACTGAAGGGATGTCATGGTTTTTTAATCTTTCAGCCCAAAGAGTACCATCATTTAGAGCGCCGATGTTGACCAAAATGTTTTCGTCGGGAACTTTGATTTGGGTGGCGCCGAAACCTTCCCTGCTTAAATAGTCTGTGAGATCGTCAATCCCGTTCCAGTCAAGAACTTTTTGAGCAAGTTGAATCGAAACCAAAACTGGAAACCCCCTTTTTCCGCAAAAGGTCGGAACAATCGCGCCGCTGTTAGGACTTTCAAACGTGGCCAGCAATTCCTCAATGGTTGTCCTCCGAACAAGAGGTGTTTCTATTGATGTCAATAAAAAAGCTTCGCAATCGGAGTCTAGGGCGTTTATCCCAGATCTTAAACAATGGTGTACGTCAGGTATGCGGCTATCGTTGAAAACGATCCGCAGACCTTTCAGGTTGTTGAAAGGAAACTCTGTAGCGCCCTCATTTAACACCAATATTAGATCAATTACGTTAACCTGACGAAAAGACGCCAACAACCTTGAGACAATGGGGCCATATCGAAAAGGGTTTAGAATACGGGACTGATCTGACTCGCACAAGGAAGCGCCCACCAGGATTATAGCGGAAATTTTGTCCCGACCCACAGTGACATCTCTCTAAATTCGCAACAACTTGTTGCTACAAAATTAATGAGCCCTTGCTTTCATCCACTTAAATTCCATAGATCAACGATTTTTCTCTTGAACGAACTCGATTCAGGTTTTCTCACGACTCCAAAAGATACGGAACCTATAGAAACAGCGCCTTCTTCGATGGCGTTTTTCAAAGCCACCGTCTGGGTTAAGGATTGACGGATCCGTTCCAGGATTTGGCGTTTATGACTTGAACCAGTGTCAACAATTATATCAAGTTGCGGCTGGTTATTGCGGCAAATCAGGCTGGCCTGATAATCGATCAGTTTATCCACACAGAATAAGGCGTCATCCAAATCTGGAACGCCAAGCCAGTGGTTCTGACCCAGTCTGACAAAATCGGGTATTCGTCCTCTGACCCTATCTAAACGCGTCAAAGGAGAGCCGCACGGACAAGGCCCTGACAAAATTTTAGATAAATCACCAGTCCTATATCGTATCAAAGGCATTGCTTGCCTGCCGAAAGTAGTAAAGACAACTTCTCCCAATTCTCCAGGCTCTAGTAATTCTCCGGAATTGGGGTCCACTATTTCAAAAAACATGTCCGCTTCGCGCATGTGATAACCGGAGAAGGCTTGACATTCCACACCTCCTCCAAACCCCATTTCGGTTGACCCATAATGATTGAACACCCTACAGCCCCAGATTCGCTCAAATTCTCTTATTATGGCAGGAGAAACGTAGTCGGAACTGAGAAGAACGGTCTTGATTCTTCCTCGTCCTATTGATGCGCTATCTTCATGCCTGGCCACGGAAAGAGTGTTTGTTGGCACACCGACTACTGCGTCGATTTCCTGCCTCTTGATCTTCTGAACAGCATCGGCCGGATCCATAACAAAGCCATATACGATCCCTTCGACATCCATTCGTTCGAGAGCTTTTACAAGAAGATCTCCTACGGTGTCGGGTCTATCGCCCGGCATCAATATGAGTACCCTTTGGCCAGGTTCCACTAGAGTAGACATTCCGTGGTGGAAAAAATCAGTAGTTTGTTCAATATCACTCGCAGTAAAATATATTCTCCTGGTTCCCTGACTGGACTGAAGATTTCTTAATGTCACTATTCTTTGCACTTCGCTTTGAGAAACGCATAGGAATTCCGGGGCCCTACCTTCAACATGCTCGGAGTTGGTAAGTGGTAACCGTCTCATATCTTCGAGACACGTCAAACCATCTCTCGTGAAATGTTTCAGATAACCTTTATAAAAAGGACTCCTGGATTTAGCATAATCGATTGTTTCTTTGAGTTTCCCGAGCTGATAATATTCCAACTCACTCTGCGATAAATTCGCTGACGGCAGAGTTTTGGACATTTTGGACAAAATCCACTTGTCTAATGGAGTGCGGTGTATCACCTAACTCTCCCTGTAGAGATAATTGCCTGTTGAGCCGGTAAGATTGTAGGCGCAAAACGGGATGATTTTTCCATCACCAGAGACTACATGAATGCAGCAATCCTTGAGCCTTTCGAGATCAATGTTCCATGCGTCCTGAAAGCACATTGCGGATATACACAACATATGAGTACTGGAGCGTTGCAGCAATGTGTCCCATTCACCGAACAAACGTTTGGAGTTCTGGTCAGCAAAATCTGTTATAGATGCAGAGACCCAGTGTTTGGATACGAAACTGCGGGCATTGGAAGCTCCTGCCTCAGCCGTCACAGTTGCACGGTCAGGAGGACCTGGAGTGAATCTGGTTAGGGAAATCAGTTTTCCATCGGGCATCACCACAAAATTTCCGTGGAAGGAACATAGCGCATTTTCACAACCCGGGGGTCTAAAATGATAAGTTTTCACTAGACCCGATGTTTGTTCTTCTATTAAGCGCATCAACTCGGGTAATGTTAATCTGACATCATCGGTCGGATTCCCAGGGTAGCGGCCAAAATAGCTCACGGGTTGAAAGTGGACTCCACGTACTGTGTCTATGTGATCTATGGCAAGCCTAATAATATTACCGACGTCATTAGTGTTTAGTCCGGGGACCAAAGTTGGAACCAGAATCACCCCAAGACCCCAGCGTCTACAATTATTGATGGCCTTTAGTTTTGATTCGAGGAGATTTCGTCCTCTCAGGGCATTGCAAACTTTGTTGCTGGTACCATCA
>JAJYDQ010000084.1 GCA_021777225.1 Deltaproteobacteria bacterium | reverse complement strand
CTTAGATTACATTTAACTTTTGACAACCAAACAAAATGGAACTAATGCGGTAATATTAACATAAATGGACCTTTTTGACCATTATTTTCTTTATTCCAGATCTTAGTTATAAGGTTAACTATCCTATTATCCGAGGTTTTATGTTCTATGACCTCTACTCATTCTAAAAAACGGCTTATCGACTATGAGCAGGAAATGAATCCAGCCCAGTTTGCCGCAGTTTCGACTGAAGCCGGGCCAGTTCTAGTAATTGCGGGAGCGGGTTCCGGTAAAACTCGCACTATCGTATACAGGGTCGCTTGGTTGGTAGATCATGGAGTCGATCCATCTTCGATCCTTTTGTTGACCTTCACTCGAAAAGCTTCCCAGGAAATGTTGAGCAGAGCTATAAGGTTGTTAGACGACAGAATTGCCCTTGTTTCGGGAGGTACATTTCATTCCGTCGGCGCGTCGATTCTTAGAAGATATTCCCGCTTTCTTGATTTTGAGGCTTCCTTCACAATTCTTGATCAGAGCGACAGTTTCGAGATGCTGGATATCGCCAGGAAGGAGCTTTTGCCTCCAATCGAAGACGTCAAATCATTTCCCAAGGCTAGGACTATCTCCGAGATAGTCAGTCGTGCCGTTGGTTCCGGACAATCCATTCAAGACATAATCCGGCAAAGATACCAACATCTTGAAAATTATGGGCCTGACATTGAGAGAGTTAGAGCCTTTTACGAGCAATACAAAAAGACCCATCATTCAATGGATTATGACGATCTATTGGGGCGCGCTATAGATTTGCTTGAAACAAACGAAGGAATCAGAAAAGATGTTTGCTCAAGATGGTCTCATATTCTGGTTGATGAGTATCAGGACACCAATCGGCTTCAGGCTCGTATGGTTCGTCTGCTTGCTAATGAACATGATAACGTCATGGCGGTAGGCGACGATTCCCAAAGCATCTATTCATTCCGCGGGGCTGATTTCAAAAATATCATGCGCTTTCCGGATTTGTTCCCCGGCGCAAAAATTATCAAGCTCGAAGAAAATTATCGTAGCGTTCAGCCAATTCTGGAAGTAGCCAATAGCATCATTCAAAGAGCGGGCATGGGATTTCAAAAGAGGCTATTTACAACTAAGAAGCACGGTACACGCCCCCTACTGGCCAGACCATTCAGCGAAAAAGACCAGAGTGTCATGATATTAAGAATGTTGAAAGAATTTAATAGATTAGGGATTTCTCTAAATGACGTCGCCGTACTTTTTCGAGCTGGATTTCATTCTTTCGACCTCGAAGCTGAACTCACAAAGGCACGCCGTCCATACGTAAAATATGGAGGGTTCAAGTTCGTCGAAAGCGCGCATATTAAAGACGTTCTGGCCCACTTGCGGGTAATTGCAAACAAAAGCGACACAATTAGTTGGGTGCGTATTCTCAAGGCAATTCCTCACATAGGAGACAAGACCGCCAAGGCTCTCGCAAGCGGATTTGTCGAAGCGGATTCATCGTCCGACCTGGCGATCATCGTCCCCGAACGCAAGAAATATACCGATGCTGTTAGAAATATGGTCAACACGCTGGCTCAGATTTCTCGCTTGAATGGTTCTCTTCCTGAAAAGGTCGACCAAGTGAATCGCTTTCTGACTCCATATCTTCAATCTTCATACGACAACTATCCAAAAAGACTAAGAGAACTTGATCAGTTGGCGCAGATGAGCGCTCCATACAATACGCTGACAGAGTTTCTGAATGACGTTGCGCTTGAACCTCCGGATCCTGAAGTTGATGAAAATATTGACTCGAAACAGCGGGTTGTTCTGTCAACCATACATTCAGCGAAAGGGCTTGAGTGGGGGACCGTCATAATTATTTGGGCCGCCGAAGGCAGAATTCCTTCCCCTATGTCACTAAATGACCCGGATGATCTTGAAGAGGAACGCCGGTTGCTCTATGTTGCTGTCACCAGAGCTAAAGAGCGCCTCGTCATAGTTGTACCACAAACCATTTATGACAGGAGGCTGGGACTGGTTCCAACGACCCCGTCGCGTTTCCTGGAAGAAATTCCCATGGATCGGTTCGCTGCTCGCTGGTCTCTCGATTGTGTGGAAAAGCCTTGACAGAAAATTGTGAGACCCATATGTTAGTGTTTTAAGGCTAGGAGAGATGACCGAGCGGCCGAAGGTGCTCGCCTGCTAAGCGAGTGTGGGGTGTAGAGTCCCACCGAGGGTTCGAATCCCTCTCTCTCCGCCACCATTCTCATCTCAAATTCCACAGGCGAGCGCCCCCAAGGCAATTTATCAGTCATTTTTCGGCCACAATTCTAACAATTTGTATTTCTCAACCGAATATTATCCTACAGACAACCATTGAAGCGATCACTCCAACCGTGTCTGCGACTAAACCGGCATGAATCGCATATTTGGTTTTTGTTATGCCAATCGCACCAAAATAGACAGCCACCACGTAAAGAGTGGTTTCGGTACTACCCAATATTACCGAACCCAACTTCGCCTGGAAAGAATCGGCTCCATGTGTACTTACTATCTCGCCCAAAATTCCAAGAGACGCAGCCCCGGACATGGGCCTAGTCAGGGCCAAAGCCAAAATGTCCGATGTGACCCCATAATTTCTCAACGATGATGGAATTAGGCTTGTTAGAATATCCATGGCGCCCGAGGCCCGAAACATACCTACCGCAACCAATATCGCCACCAAATATGGAATTATGTTGACCGCAATATCAAATCCCTGTTTTGCCCCTTCGACAAAAGTTTCATAGACCTTGACACCCTTCAGGGCGCCATAAACAGGGATTCCCACAAGAAAAATGAGCAGGATCAAATTGGATATCGTGGAGGCTAGTTCGTTTGTTGACATGCTTTATTGGGCGACGGGAAAATCAATCCAGATATCTTTTCATCTTTGACATTATTCGAGCTACACAAAAAGCCGAAATTGTTGAAAAACTAGTAGCGATCATTGCCGGAAAAATTATGCTTGTCGGGTCTTTTGAACCACCTGCGGCCAACAAGGCTATGGCTCCAAAAGGGACCAGTTGCAAGCTGGAGGTATTCAACGCAAGAAACATGCACATCGCATGCGTGGCGCTGCCCTTTACCTGGTTAAGAGTTTCCAGGTCCTTCATCGCCTTTATTCCAAGAGGCGTCGCAGCGTTGTTCAGGCCGAACATGTTTGCAATCATGTTGGCGGCCATAGCGGCAATTGCTGGATGGTCCCTGGGGACTCCTGGGAAAATTCGAACCATTAAAGGAGCGATCATTGCGCTGAGTTTCTCGGTTAGGCCACTCTTCTCCGCTATTCTCATTATACCCAGCCACAGAGCCATGATCCCTGTCAATCCGAGAGACAGTTTAAAAGCGTTCATCGCCGCATCCGGGACGGAATTCACCAATTGCTTCAGATTGCCGGTCAGCAACGCCGTCACTGCCGAAACCAACAAAAGTCCAAGCCAAATCAGGTTAAGCAATTATCGCCTCCAAGGATCTCATGCTACTTTTTCTTTTCAGCAGAGGATTTGGAAGGCTCTGTCTTAGTAGTCTTTGACGCCCCTTTTTGTTTGGCCTTCGTCAGATTTTCCTGTATGACCTTGTTATCAGGCGCCAATTTAGCAGCTTTGGTTAAAAGGTTTATTTGCTGTTTGATATCCCCCTTTTTGTCAAGGCTAACGGCAAGATCATTATAAGCAAGGGCCAAGTCCGATTTCATCTGATTGCTGTCCGGCGAAATAGCCAACGCTTTATTGAGGAATTGAATTTCCTGCTCGTGTTTGTCCTGTTCACCAAAATTAAGCGCCTGATTATGATAAATTGTCGCCAGGTTTGTTTGAGCCGCTTTGTTTTGTGGATCAGTCTTTAAAGCTTTCTCCAAGAGTGAAACCGCCTTGGATATTTTTCCAGCTTTATATTCGCTGACACCCTCTTTGGTTAGTACGTTTGAAAGATTGGAATGGGTCAGTTTGTTCTTGGGATCAAGCTTTAGCGCGCTTTCAAGGTTCGCCACCCTATCAGCGAAGCTTAATGGACCTGGACTGACTGCGTAGTTGTTGTATGCGCCGGCAAGGTTCCTTTGAGTTAATGCTTCATTAGGCGTCAATTCGAGAGACTGTTTGAGCAGCGATATTTGGGTTTCGAAATCCCCTGCCTTGCCTTTAGTGACCGCAAGATTGGAAAGAGCTTTAGCAAGCTCACGCTCTGTAATAGCAACTTTGGGAACCAGCTTCAAAGACTTCCTGAGTAAATCAATTTCTTCCTGAAGGTCTCCTGTTTTTCCACTTTCAAGGGCCTGGTTGTAGTATGCCACACTAAGGTTTTTCTTGATTCCCGGGTTGCCTGGATCAAGTGCTAGAGCTTCTTCCATTTGATTTGTCTCATTCTGTCCCTGAGAGACGGCGCCTTTGACTACACCGGCATTGTTCAGCAGCGCAGCTAGGGCCTTCTTGGCCACTGAATCTTTAGGATTAATCTCCAGGACCTTCTTGAGAAAATAAATCTTGTCCTTTTCGTTGAGCTTGTCATCTGCAACAGAAACTGCCTGGAGGCATGCGTTAACAAAATTGGTTCGAATCTCTGCGTCTTCGGGTTCCACTCCGAGCGCCTTTTCGAAGAAACGGAGCCCTTGCAGGATTTTCCCTTCTTTGCTCAGACGAATCCCATAATTGTTGTAGGCTATTGCCAAGACCCGCTTGAATTTGACATTTTCCGGGTCCAGACTCACCGCCTCCTCAAGCGCTGGTAGCGCCTCAGACATGTTGTCCCTGGAAAGCAGGTGGCTTCCCCTGAAGAACGCATTCTCCGATTTCTGGGTCTCAGTCTGGTTTGCGCCGGACGCAACCATCGTTCCTACAAGAATTGCTGACATCACCAGACAGAGACGGACTAATTTTTTTGCAGGAAAATTTGTTCCAGTAAACAATTTTTGAACCTCCTTTTTATTTGAGGTGTCGTACACATTCAGTTTTTCAACAATTCCGTCCCCGGACTGATCCTTTAGACGGACAACGTATATCATGACTAATTTGAACGGTCAAGAACACATTTAGTTTTTTATCTATGTGATAACAGTATGTTAAGTTATCAAAATTATTTGTGGCTAATGGACTATTGATAATATATTGTATTGTTGTGATAAATTGGATTGCTTGACAAAATCTTCTGAGTTGTTAAAACGGCCATCTGAATTAAAGCAGTTAAGGAGGAAACCGCATGATTGAGGTCATGGGGCTAACCAAATATTATGGTAGCCTCGCCGCTATCAGAGATGTGAATTTCAATGTCAGCGCCGGAGAAATAGTTGGTTTTCTTGGGCCAAACGGGGCCGGCAAGACAACTACCATGCGGATCCTGACGTGCTTCGCTCCTGCTACTTCGGGAAGTGTAAGGATTTCCGGAATAGATGTAGGCGAAGATTCAATGGCTGTCAGACGCAGTATTGGTTACCTTCCTGAAAACGTTCCACTTTATAATTGGATGCGGGTTAGAAACTATTTGGAATTTGTGACAAGGGCGAAGGGTGTTGCTTCGTCAGATCGCGTCAAGGAGATCGACCGTGTCTCGAGTGTTGTGGGGATTGAGGATGTTCAGACTAAATTGATTCGATGGTTGTCTAAAGGTTACAAACAGCGACTAGGTCTTGCTCAAGCCTTGATAGGTGACCCGCCAATAATCATTCTTGACGAGCCTACAATTGGTCTGGATCCTAAACAGATTCGGGAAATTAGAAATCTCATAAAAGGCTTCGCCCTCAACAAAACGGTCATACTTTCATCCCACATTTTACCCGAAGTGAGTCAGGTCTGCTCCCGTGTGATAATAATCAACAAAGGGGTGATAGTGGCCGAAGACACACCGGAAAATCTTATAAGCGGTTCTGGTAGAGCTTCCAGGGTCCAGGTCACTCTGAGGGCGCCGGAACATGAATCCAAAACCCTGATCTCCGGTATAAACGGAGTTTCTACAGTAAAGACATTAACGCCGCTTCGCGAAGGGATGCTGACCTTGACAGTAGAGTCCGAATGGGGCAAGGACATCAGGCCCGAATTAGCGCGGTCCATTGTAGCAAAGGACTGGGACTTGCTGGATCTCAGGTCGATAGATGTCAGTCTGGAGGATGTCTTTATTGATTTGGTAACTGAGGAATCGACTGACGTATTGACGAAGGAAAACCTTATGGACAGGGAGGTGGCTTAGTGAATGGTCTCCTAGCGATCTTTAAAAAAGAGATGGCCAATTTCTTCGTATCCCCCATAGCTTATACAGTGATTGGATGTTTTCTGATAATCGCCGGTTTCTTCTTTTGGGCCAATGTGTCGTTGCTAAGTCTGATAAGCCTACAGGCGGCAAATGATCCTTCAATAGCGTCCAGGATAAACTTGACTGATGTTGTAATTCACCCCTTAGTGCAAAATATGAGCATAATACTCCTGTTTCTTCTGCCGTTGTTAACCATGAGGTTATTTTCAGAAGAGAGGAAAACCGGTACAATTGAACTCCTGCTTACATATCCGGTAAATGATTTTGGGATCGTTTTCGGAAAATTCATGGCCGCGGTTGTTATATTGCTCATAATGATAGGTTGCACACTGTCTTTTGCATTCATCATGCTAACACTAGGATCTTTCGACATCGGAGTATTCATAAGCAGTTATCTGGGATTGATCCTAATGGGTTCATCATTTATAGCTATGGGAGTCTTCATATCATCTATGACGGAAAACCAGATTGTAGCCGCCGCCATCTCGTTTGGAACCGCCCTTATGTTCTGGGTCATCAGTTGGACGTCATCATTCACAGGTCAGACACTGGGAGCAATAATTCACCAGGTTTCCATAATTGAGCGACTCGATTCATTTTTGAAAGGTGTAATAACACTTTCAGATGTTACTTATTTCGTGTTTTTCACCGCTTTGTTCCTGTTTTTAAGCTTCAGATCAATTGAGACTCAGCGGTGGAGGGGATGATCAATGAGTGATTTTTTGCGATCACGCGCCATGAAAGGCGGAGGATTGGCTTTAGGGACCCTAATCTTCTTTGCTATTATAATAGCTCTTCAATACATCGCTATTCGGAATCCCCAAAGATGGGATGTCACAAAAACCGGCAAACACACACTTGCCCCTCAGAGTAAACAGGTTATTGAGACCTTTTTGGGGAAAAACATACCAGTTTCCGCTCTCGCCTTCTACGAGTCCAAAGATCAAAGGGGTCGAGAGGAAACCAAGGACCTGCTTGATCGTTACAGCGATGCGTCTAAAAATTTTACGTATACTTTTTACGATCCTGATCGAGATCGCTCCATAGCCCTCCAAAACAATATAGATAGCTATCCCTCTCTTGTTCTTAAGGCAGGGAACAAGGTTGAAACCTTAAATTCCATTGACGAAGAAACTGTTACAAACGCGTTGGCGCGATTGCTTAGGTCAGATGTCAAGAAAGTTTATTTTCTAAAAGGCCACGGAGAACTTGATCCGGCCGATACTGGTGTTCAAGGTTTTAGTGTAGCCAAAGACCACATTGAAAAACAAAATTATAAAACAGCCGATCTTGTTTTGCTGGAAACTCCAGGGGTTCCAAAAGACGCCACCATGCTTATAATTGCTGGGCCTAAGACAGACCCGATGGAAAATGAATTAAAGGCCATCCAGGATTATATCAGTCGGGGCGGCAGTCTGCTTGTAATGCTCAATCCGTTTCAGACCCCGAACTTATCGGCGTTTCTTAAGAATTATGGTTTTGAAACGACGGACGACATCGTTGTGGATAGAATGAGTCAGGCGTTGGGTGGAGACTATCTAATGCCAGTGATAACCACTTACGCTCAATTTCCTATAACCAGGAATTTCACAGTGGCTTCGTTCTTCCCACAAACAAGGTCTGTAAAGACCAGCACTCCCAATCCCCCTGGAATTGAGTCGATAGAACTGGCCAAAACAAGCCCAGTCTCCTGGACTATTAATGAACAGCAACTGAAGTCCGGCGTTGCCGATTTTGATGAGAAGACCGGACAAAAAGGCCCTATTCCGGTTATGTCCGTTTCCACCATGACCCCGAATACTGAAAACCAGGAACATACTACACCGGCTCAATCAGACACTGAAAAGGATAACCAGGTAAATACAAAAGACCACGATTCAACCGGCAAAGACAAACCCTTGAGAAAGGGTCGAGTGGTCGCAACCGGGAGTTCTCTTTTCGCCGCCAATCGCTTCTTCAAACTTCAGGGAAACGCTGATCTGTTTCTTAACACTGTTTCATGGCTCGCTGAGGATGAAAACCTGATAGCCATAAGACCCAAATCCGAGAAAGCCCAACCAATTGTCTTGACCGTTAATCAGTCTCTATTGTCATTTTTTGTTCCGGTTGTGGTCGTACCTCTCATTTGGATTGTGGCCGGCATAGCCGTGTTTGTCTATAGAAGAAGGCCAGCAAGGGCGTAGTGATTTGAACCACAGTGTCTAACAAAATAAATTCCAGGATGATTGGATTCGAGACATGAAAGGTTACAAGTTATTAATATATTTAAGTGTTTTGGTCGCCGTGCTGGCGTATATATACTTTGTAGAGATCAAGCACAAGCAGGCTGAGTCAGAGCGTAAAGAACTGGAGTCCAGGATTGTGCAGCTTGATAAAGATCAAATTGACAGAATTAGAATTTCCAGTCCCGATGGACGCGCTATAAACATTAAAAAGTCTGATCACGATAATTGGAATGTTATTAGCCCGATAAACTCTGCAGCTGATCTTCGAGCGGTTAGAAACCTCCTTACTGCGGCGACCCTGGCTCAACCTGAAAAAGTGATCCTGGAAAAGGACGTAAAATGGAAGGATTATGGTCTGGAAAAACCTAATCTTGAAATATCTCTAACGTCCCCAAATAAAACAGTAACGATTGCATTCGGCGCCTCCAATCCTTCACGATCCTCTTATTATCTGAAAGTCGATGGAGACTCACGACTTCTCCTGGTCCCGGACACTCTCAAAATCAGCCTCGACAAAAAAGTTTTTGATCTGAGAGACAAGTCGGTTTCCAAATTGACACCTGACAATATTCAAAAGGTAAAAATAATTCACGATGGACGGAAAGTTGAGTTGGAAAGAATCGAGAGGAAATGGCGTATAACATCGCCAGTTAACGCTCCCGCCAAACGTGCCAAAATCGGCGCGTTACTCAGGGGGATTTCCGATCTTCATGCAAAGGAGATCGTTGATTCACCTTCGGCTGAGAATGACCCCTATAAATTTAAGAACTCTAAAAACCAAATCATCTTAGAAACCAAGGACGGAGAAACAACCTTTACTTTTGGGGCCACTAAGGACAAGAAGGCGGTAAATGGGCCATCTGGGAATTTGAGATATCTCTCTGTGTCAGGACAGAAGCCTCTGTATGTCGTGGACGACAACTTTTTCACAGGGGCAAAACTCGATCCTGCATCTTTGACCGACAGATCCGTGGTATTGATCGAGCCGCTGATTGTTGAAAAGATACTAATAGATTTCCTGGGAAAAGAATGGGAGTTCGCCAAAACCAGTGACAACAAGTGGAAAATGGAACAACCTGAGCATCGAGACAAACTTGATGATTGGCGTATTAGTGAAATAATCTGGTCATTAAAGGACCTTACTTACAAATCAATGATCACTCCAGTCCCGGATGATCTGGAGCCATACCGATTGAACATGCCGCAACTCGTAATATCAGTCTATCAGAAGGCAGCGGCAAAACCTGTCAAGATAACAATGGGCTGGCCTCCTCCTCAAAGACCTTCCCAGACTGGGGGAAATAATAATTCCAAGCCACATGAAGTTGTAGGCGCAAAAAAATCCGAACAGCAGCCCGACTCGGTGGACTTGGCGGCAACCCCGGAAAACGTGTACGCAACGGTTGAACCCAAAATAGATAATCAGTCCGCGGTTTATGTGCTGGATGGAGGATTTGTAGGAAAACTTCGAGCTGATCTTGACCAACTCGAAAAGAAAGAATGATCAACTAACATGCCAGAACCTCTGTAACGTTTACAGACAGTAATAAATGCACGGCGCCCCACAGCGGGAACTTGTCATGTTGTAGGAGTCTGCACTGGAAGCTTTCCTCCGTTGTTGCGCAATATGACCATGATCGCAGTCAAAGCGGCGGGTGTCACACCAGAAACCCGTGAAACCTGCCCAATTGAATTAGGCCTTATCAGACTGAGCCGTTCTTTCAATTCACGGGACAAACCGGGGACCGACCCATAATCAAATGTTTCCGGAATTACTACTTTGTCCATTTTAGCCAACTGCTGAGCCTCGCGTTTCTGCCTGCTTATATACCCTTCATATTTCAGTTCTATTTCAATTTGAGACTGAAGTTTTTCGTCTACGGAGACATTTCTCCAAATACCCAGCTTTGCCAGATCACAAAATTTGATTTCCGGTCTTTTTAGAAACTTGGCGGCAGACATTGCTTCACGTATCTCGGTCCCACCGCGGGAAAGGACCAGTGCGTTCAGTTCAACCGAAGGTTTGATCCTAACTTCATTGAGTTGTCGCAAATAATCTATTAGGTTCCTTTTCCTCAGTTCAACAATCCGCAACGTATCAGGGTCTACCAAACCAACTGACGCTCCCTTGTTTGCTAAACGCTCATAGGCGTTGTCTTCCCTCAGCAACAGTCTGTGTTCAGCCCGTGAAGTGAACATGCGATACGGCTCGACCACTCCTCGGGTGACAAGGTCGTCTATCATGACCCCTATGTACGCCTCAGACCGATCCAATATCATCTGGGGTTTACCTACCAACTTTAGAGCCGCGTTGATTCCGGCCATCAAACCTTGGGCCGCGGCCTCCTCATAACCTGAAGTACCATTGATTTGGCCTGCGAGATAGAGATTGTTTAGGATTTTAGTTTCTAGGGTAAGCCTGAGACATCTCGGATCAACATAATCATACTCAATCGCATAAGCTGGCCGTATGATTTCGGCTTCCTCCAGCCCGGGGACAGTATGAACCAGTGAGTATTGCAGGTCTGCTGGCAAAGAATTACCCAGGCCTTTGAGATAGATTTCTTTGGTGTTGAGCCCTTCCGGTTCCGCTACCACAGGATGGCTCATGCGTTCGGGAAATCGCGCAATCTTGTCTTCAAGTGAAGGGCAATATCTTGCTGGTCTTCCCTTAATCGCCCCTGAGTACAGAGATGACGTTAAAAGATGTTTACGGACAAATTCGTGCGTCGCCTGAGAAGTGTGGGTCCTGAAACAGGATATGGTTGGTCTATTGATTGATTGTGTTTTCATTGAAAAAGGATGAATCTCCGGATCACCCGTGTCTTCTGTCATAAAAGAGAAATCGATGCTTGATCTTTTGATTCTGGGAGGGGTCCCGGTTTTAAAGCGGCCACACGGTAAACCAAGTGATCTCAATTGCGCGGCCAGTCCAATCGAAGGGAACTCCCCTGCCCTGCCGGCTTTGTAATTGACTGGTCCAACATGAATTGTGCCGTCGAGAAATGTTCCGGTGGCAAGTATTACAGCCCCAGCGGTAACCTCGTAGCCGGTGCGTTCAACGACACCGAGACAAACCGAGTCTCGGACAATTAGGCTGTCTACCATCTCCTGGCGTATGTGGACCATCTCTTGGGCCTCAACGGCCATCCTCATCGCAACTGAATAGTCCAGCCTATCGCATTGCATCCGTGATCCGCGGACAGCAGGCCCTTTACTGACACCCAGCAGTTTATACTGGATACAACTTTTGTCAGCCGCTACACCCATCTCACCACCGATAGCGTCAACTTCTTTTACGAGGTGTCCCTTTCCTATGCCTCCAATAGATGGATTGCAGGGCATCAGGCCGATAGTGTCAACGTTGAGTGTATAGAGCCATACATTCAATCCCATGCGGGCCGCAGCCAGCGCCGCTTCACATCCGGCGTGGCCTGCGCCTACAACAATAATGTCAGTCTCATTCCAGTTTTTCATGTGAGTTAATTTCCAACAATTACTATGAGATCTCTAATATTTGTTGATTATGGAGCCTTTTGCAAAACTTCCCTCGGAGTTGACGTCTGCTGTGTATAAATAGCCCTGTTGGGGCAATTCTAGTGGTCATGGCAATCATTGATTCGATTTTTAGGAGTTTGGGTCATGTTTTTCCGTTTCAGGGCGCATTTATAGCATTCTAGGCTTATCAAGCCATATTTGAAAATGACCAGGACACTAGTTTAAGCAATTGGTCTGCAAACATAGCAATCACTCCAAATATTAAATGAGCCTTTACTTTCTGAACTCCACGAACCGTGACATTGCAGCCGCCAAATTCCTCTTTTAACCGACTGTTGAAACGTTCCACCGCCGATCTTTTCTTATATCTGGACGCTTCATGGGGATCCATGGGAATAGTGTCTTTGCCACGAGAGTTATTGTCAATTATAGACACATGAAAAGGCTCCTGCTGACGTCGTAAATAGGCCCAGCGCCGTATACCCCATCCATCACATCGTAGCAGTAGGTTACCCTGAAACTGCTAATCTTCATAAGTGGGATGGCCACCTGATTGTCGTGCAATGACGCGAATGTCATCGCAACGCTCACTGATAGGCCGCAATCATTTACATCCCCATGAAGCTTGTAACAACCCATTTAACTTTGTATCCCTTGGAATTCTTTTTGACACCAGCATCGCAGACTACCGGTAACTCTCTCAACACCTCCTGGACCGATTGATGTGCTTACCGCCTCAAATGCTTTTCTTCCGTGGGTTCAGGCTGTTCGCCCTTGGCTCGACGTCCTCTCTTTCTACGGGGAGGTTTTTGCTTTGACAGCTTCTTCACGGGTTTCTCTCTGCCACTTTTCGCAAATTCCCCAAAAGCCCTGGAAAAAGTTGACTCAGAAGGAATATATGTAGGCCTTCCAAATCCACAGATCCTACGTAAACTCGGCGTAGTCTCAAGGGCCTCAATCAGCGCTCTTGTGGTTGGATATCCGTAAACGGATTTCGGGATAAATGATCCCCTGCCGTCGATTCGCGCTCACAAAGCTTTCTTCCTAGGCACTGTGTGTCTGAGCTTTTCGGAAAAGACCGCTCAACTTGCGCCAACTCCTGTATCTACGCGAGCCGCCTCTCTTTTTCCGTTAAAGGACTATTCCAGCATTCCTCCAATTTAGTAATAAACTCCGTTGCAGCGTCCCCATCAGCCATGATATTGTCTTTCTCAGCTTCACTGGCGTCTCCTGTGAAAAAGCGCCTTTTTGCACTAACACTATACCACGGGTCCGCCTGTGAAGCTCACTTATTACAAACGCTTAGCCTAATAAAAAAGACTTTTGCAAGAGGCTCGAACAATACTATAATGACTTCGAGTTTGCCGAGAAAACGCCGGTATCTTTTGTTAATGACGAGAATTATACGCAAACGTTTGAGATTAAGGAGGACCCGGGGCTGAAGTATTATCTCGGTCCGGTCATTCCATAGTTATTAACAGTTAAGCTCAGAGGAAAAGCCGTGACCAGAGTAATTGTTTACACGACACTTACCTTTATTGTTTTGTGCCCGCTATTTTGTCCGGCCCAAAACCCTATGCTCGCCGGCCGAGGACATACCAGCGTGCCGGTTTCAGGAAAGTTATTCAGTTTACCTCTTGTATCCGGTGTTCTAACCAAAATTGGTGGGATCCAGAAAGACTTTAGAGAAAAACTAACGTTCTATGCGAAGCAGATTAAAGACCATCCGACCGGCTCTGGTCTTTGGTATTTTCTGGTTCTTTCTTTCGCTTACGGCGTTGTGCACGCCGTGGGGCCGGGCCACGGCAAGTGTCTGGTGTGCTCCTATTTTTTAGCTAACAAAGGTAATCTGCGACATGGCTTGTTTTTCTCAAGCGTATTCTCTCTTATCCACGTCTTTTCACCGGTAATCTTGATTCTGGGTATCCGCTTTCTGGGTAGAGACGCTAACCTATTCGATCTCGACAGAATTTCGGAATACATGTACACCATAAGCTATCTTCTGGTGGCGGTTGTCGGCATGTTTCTTCTGATACGGGGTATTCTTTACTTGACCCAATATGATCATGACCACCCTGATGTCCATGATCATGACGAAGACCACTGCTGTGAAAGTCACTCGAATCCCAAGAGCCTTTTGGCCCTCGCGCTTGCAGCCGGCCTCATTCCATGCTCCGGGGCCGCCATAATCCTCCTGTTCAGCCTGACACTGGGCGTCCTGTGGGCGGGCCTCCTAGCCATGGTCGCGGTCGCGTTGGGGATGGCCCTCACAACATCCTTTGTCGCAGCAACCGCAATTGGGTCCCGGGGACTTATCCTAACTTTCACTGGACGGTACCAACGTCTTTTTAAGACCGCCGGCGCCGTCCTGCTGGTTTCTGGACCACTGGCGATAACCTTCCTGGGAGTAATCCTGTTTATAGGGAGCCTTCACATCTTTAGTTTGTAGCCATAATTTCAAGGATAAAGATATTTATCTTTAGGTGGGTCTATCGGTTCAACTTTTTCAGCAAGGATTTCCGTTTTGCGATGGTCCCCTTTTTTGGTGATTTTGACTTTACCTTCGACTTTCACCCATTGACCACTTGAAAGGTTCTTGGCTTTGTCATATTGGACCAACACCCCTAATGGTCCAGCGTCCGCGGCGCAGCAATACATGACCAACTGATAGCAAAAAAATGAGTTTGGTGGCAGTTTGCCGTCCCGATAAACCCTTCCCAAGGTGGCGACCCGTTCGCATCATATGGCTCCGGGGCCAACGCCAAGCGCAGCAGAGACGGATTCTTGGGGAGGTTGAAATCACTGCCTTTCGGCTTACTTTCTATCGGGCTGGGTCGTTGGAAGTTAAATACGGAAGCCCGCGCCATTTTGTAGTCCTGGCGCCCAAAATTGAACAAACGTTTTTTAACTGCGTTAGGACTGAGTTGGGATGTGGCGGCCATTGGAATGTACAGCAAGGGGACTATCATTATCCCCACCTGTAATATCAATCCAATTCGGTGGCCTCCTGCGCACTGGGAATCACCGTAGACCAGTGACAGCAGAAAAAACAGAAGGATCCCGGTCCCAACATCTATTAACCACCAATAATCGGGACGTAGGAACTTGCTCAAAAGAGGTGTCCCATCGATTCGCTGCACGAGTATCCAATAGGCTATTATCCACGCTATCACCACGATCGCTTGCATCGGACGATTTATTGACGGCCAGTTGCGCTTACTATACACCGAGCAAACCTCCCAATCCGTATTGCAAGAAAATCATACTCGTGAGGACAGAGAGGAAGATCAATAATGCCAGAGTTACGATGACACGCTTCCGAAACATGGTCAGGTACAATAGCAATAACTTTATGTCGAGCATGGGTCCAAGAATCATGAAGGCCATTTGAGCGGTGTCAGGCAATATTCCCCGAAAACCCGCTGCTATAAAAGCGTCTGTTTGACTGCACAGGTTTAAAACCATCGCCAGGAGCATCATTAAGATGATCGCTGTTCCAGGCGCCGACGAGAAACCTTGCAGCACGTTGACTCCAATGGTGGTTCTGGCCAACGCGGCAATAAATGCCCCTATGACTAGAAATTTACCAATGTTAAAGAAATCGTCGCATGCGTGCCGTAGAGCAAAAAAAAGGCGTTTTTCCTTGTTGTCGCTTTTTTCAGGCGCATGGTTACGCCCACAGCAATCATGAGTATGTTCGAACTCCGAACGAGTTTCAATCAACGCCGCCTTTTTGTCCCTAAACAGGAAATCCATAAGTAAAGCCACGATGATGGCGACAGCATAACCCAGAACCATGCGTGTAACCAAAAAGCTCCAGTCGCCTTGATAAGCCAACCAGGTGGAAGCCACGACAATGGGGTTCACTATCGGCCCTGCCAGGAGGAATGCAATAGCGACTGACAGGGGGACACCCTTGCTCAAAAGTCTTTTGACCAAAGGCGCTATCGCACAATCACATACTGGAAATATTAGGCCTAGGCCAGCAGCTATGAAAATAGCCGACCGCTCCCGTCCTTCCAATAATCGTCCCAACATATCCTGCGGAACAAACGCTTCTATAAGGCCCCCTATAAGCGACCCAATCAGCATGAACGGCACGGCCTCGACCATTATGGCCACAAAACTTATCGAAAGGTCCGAAACAACCTCTTGTAATCCCAAGCGATTACGCATCAAGAGCAGGCCCACAGAAACTAACAAAAAGGCCGATTCGAGTAGCGGAGCAATTATGGAGGCCCGGGGCCTATGGGTTAAGACGCCAGACTTATCATTTTTCTCATGTATACTGTTTTCGGCCGACTGGCACGTCATGCAATCACAAAATTGATCTTGGCCGGCAGCGTGGCTATAGGAGTGGTCAATCTTTTCAGACAAGACACTTCCTCGATAAGGCTAACTACTCTTTCGAACTGACGGCAAGGTGAATTAACTCGGTAGCCACCATCTTCCTCGATTATCGAAGTCCGCATTCGGCCGCACAGTGGACATATTGATTCTCGGTCCCTGAAAACGGGTGGTTCATGCAATCCCGATAGCATGCATTATCTTCCCAATCTTTACTTGGACCGTCACCTAATGGCTCCACTTCTTTGCGGGTTTTTGACGAACCGCCCATCCAACCATTCATCTGCCATATCGACCATAGCGTCTGTGCCAGGAAAAAGAAACCGGCTACAGCGAAGATCACAACTGCGAAACTAATTAGAATTTGCCAATACATTGTCTGTCTCCTAATTCATGTGCTTCCGACTCTTACTAAGATGCAGGAAAGTCAATCTGCGATTCGCAACTCTACTGCGGAAAACAGAAATTGATTGTTTTCAGACAACTCTCCTGATCCTGAAACCAATGCACGGAAACCCTATTTTGGAATTCATGCGCCGTGAAGTTTACAGCGCCTTATAGTCCGTGATAGACTACAACCCTGCTCGTCCCTTTCTCCTTATTTCGTAGTTGCTGGGATGACTCGAATTCTAGGATTAGCAGGTGAGTTGCTTTCCGCCAAAGGCTTCAGACTGTGACCATGTCCAAAGGACGTAGATTCCTCAGTCAAATTTACATTGCCTGGAATCATTGAGAAAGGCAAGATCGCATATGCCAATCCCGCTCAAGAACACAAGATTTAGGGTTGGGTATCTTACGGATCCCGGCCGTAAGAGAAACCTCAATGAGGACAGCTTCTAAGAT
>JAJYDQ010000010.1 GCA_021777225.1 Deltaproteobacteria bacterium | reverse complement strand
GATTGCGGTGAGGGCCCCACAGGTGACGTCCAAGCCTACCATGTCACCAGTCTCGAATATTCCCATCCTGCGGCCAGAGGCGAGACGCAAACCCTTGTCAATATCTTCAACAGTGCCAACCCCCGCTTCTACCAGGCGAATTGCTTCAACAGTGGCCGGGAAGTTGATGCGGTTGATGAGGAATCCCGGCACGTCTTTGTGAACGAGAATGGGCTCCTTACCAATCATTTCAACGAACAATTTACCCTTAGCGAACACGTCATCGCTCGTAAATTGGCTGCGCACAACCTCTACAGCCTCCATCATTGGAACAGGACTAAAGAAATGAAGTCCCAGGATTCTTTCTGGATGATGGATTGCGGCCGCAAGGGAACTGATTGGGATAGCGCTCGTATTGCTAGCCAACAAAGTTTCCGGTTTGGCCACAGAGGCGATCTCCCTGAAGACTTTCTGTTTTAGAGTCAGGTTCTCAAAGACCGCTTCGATACAAATACCAACTTCAGACACCCCAGCAATACTGTCGGTTGGAATAATACGGGCCATTACGTCTCCCAGAGGTCCCTTGACTTTCTGCTTTTCGACAAGCTTGCCCGCAGACCATGCAATATTTTTGAGGGAGCGTTCCAACGCCATTTTATCCACATCATAAAGGGTTACTTCAAGTCCCGCCGAAGCGCACACTTGAGCAATGCCGGAACCCATTAAGCCAGCGCCCACAACAAACACTTTGTTGATATCCATTCCCATCCTCTTAATCCTTAAGAAGTTCCCGGGCTATTACTAAACGCTGGATCTCACTGGTGCCTTCATAAATGCGTGTCAACCGGAGATCACGGTAGTAGCGTTCGACCGGATAGTCCTTCATATAACCCATTCCACCATGTATCTGAACAGCCATGTCCGCGACCCTGTTGGCCATCTCAGTACAAAAGAGCTTGACCATAGCGGCTTCCTTTATCACCGATGAATTGGTCGTGTCTTTCAACCATGCCGCATGGTAGACCATTTGACGGGCAGCGTATATATTAGTCGCCATGTCCGCAAGCATTAACTGGATGGCCTGAAAGTGAGAGATCGGTTTACCGAATTGAACGCGCTGCCTGGCATAATCAATGGATAGATCCAATAACTTCTGGGCGGACCCCATGGTCGACGCCCCCATGGTGAGCCGGCCTCTGTCCAAAGTTTTCATGGCGGTCCTAAACCCCTTGCCAATATTTTCCTCTCCACCTACAACGTTCTCTTTCGGTACCAGGCAATTGTCGAAAATAAGTTCACATGTGTGGGAACCTCTCATTCCCATTTTCCTTTCAATCGTTCCGACGTAAAATCCAGGAAAAGTCTTTTCTACGATAAAAGCCGTGATACCGCCTTTTGCCCTTTTGGCTCGGTCAGTCAAAGCGAAAACAGTCGCCACGTCAGCAATGTCGCCATTGGTGATAAAATGCTTCCGACCATTCAAAACCCAGTGCGAGCCTTTTAGTTCCGCGGTAGTTTTCAGATTTGCCGCATCGGAACCAGCTTCTGGTTCGGTCAGAGCGAAGCAGCCTATCAGCTCGCCAGAAGCAAGCTTGGGCAAATATTGCTGTTTCTGCTCAGATGTGCCGTCCAAAACAATACCTTGAGATCCTATCCCATTATTGGTTCCAATGATGGTACGAAAGCATGCGTTTACCTTGCCCATTTCTTCATAGACCAGGCATTCGCCAAGACATCCCAATCCCAATCCACCATATTCCTCGGGTATTCCTAAACCAAAAAGGCCCAGGTCTCGCATCTTCTGGATTACATCTTCGGGAATGCGATCCTCTTCTTCTACTTGCCGACTAATCGGTTCCAGGTCCTGTTTTACAAAGCGTCGGACGGTTTCAACCGTCATACGGAGATTCTCTGGTATATCAAAGTCCATTAAATTCACCCCTGCATAAAGTTGGTTTGATGTCCGCCATCAGAACCAATCATTCTGGTTAGCAACCATTATGCCAAAATACCCGAGAACTCAGCTTGAAATATACGTTAGGCTTTTTGCGGTTTCGAAGGGACAGTGATCTTGCGAAGCGACTGTAATTGAGACCTTGTTGTGTATATAAATCTATACGGACCACAAAAATGAGCTTTAAAAACTCCATAAAAAGAGGCTATGGCAGAAAATGTATATAAATCTATACGTGTATATAATTATCTACAGGAATGGGTTGTGGTGATCTTGAACGTTAGAACTTAGGAGGACCATCCAGGCCATATCGTCGCATTTTTTGATATAAACCTGTGCGATGAATGCCGAGTAAACGCGCCGCTTCGGTGCGATTTCCATTCGAGAGATTCAAGGCCCGTTGAATAGCTCTCTTCTCTGCAATGGCCATTTCATCTTTCAGTGGATGGGGTTCTTGGTCGACCGTACTGTTTAAGCGTTCCCCATTCCTAATTTCCATAGGCAGGTTTTCTTCCAGAATCGGACCGTCCCCTGCTACGGACGCCGCGCGCTCCAACACATTTTGCAACTCACGCACATTCCCTGGCCAATTATAGGCCATGAGCTTTCCCATCGCCTCGGGTTCTATGCGCAGAGGCTGTCGTCCCGGCTGATTACGTATCAGAGAAAGGAAGTGGTAAGCGAGTCGAGGTATATCGTCCCGTATCTGGCGAAGGGGCGGGGTTTTTAGTAGAAAAATGTTCAACCGATAGTACAGGTCTTTGCGAAATTCTCCTCTGGACAGCATTGATTTGATATCGCGGTTCGTGGCGGCGATTACTCTGAAATCCAGTTTGAGGGTCCGGGAGCTACCCACTCGCTCCACTTCCCTGTCCTGAATAACCTGAAGCAGCTTGGCCTGCATCGGCAAAGGAAGTTCGCCCAACTCATCAAGAAATATGGCGCCTTTGTCCGCCAATTCAAACTTGCCCGGTTTACCTTTTGCGCTTGCGCCTGTGAATGCGCCGGCTTCATAGCCGAACAATTCGGATTCAAACAGTTCAGTAGGGATGGCCGCGCAGTTTACTTGCACTAAAGGTCGTTCGCGCCGAGCGCTGATTTGATGTATAGCGTGAGCGAAAACCCCCTTTCCGGTTCCCGTCTCTCCGATTATCAACACCGGCAGATCCGAAGCCGCCGCCTGCATCGCAATCTGTTTGACTTCCTGCATCGGCGCCGATTCACCCACTACGCCGTGTAGGGAATAGCGACTGCGATATGCTTCTTGAAGCTCCTTTTCATAATAGTCCAGGCGACTTTGCAGGACCTCCACCTGTCGCACCAGCTCTTTGACCTTCTCAGGGTTCCAAAACATTAACTTGGCTACTGCCCCAACGACATTTCCATTCCTGTCCCGTAAAGGAATACGGGCAATGATACGGTCTTTACCGCCTAATCGGAACAATTGGCCTATCTCTGCGCGCCCTGTCTCAAGAACGCGGGTAAGCTCGCTTTCCGGGTTGAGTTCCAGGATATGTCTTCCGATAGCCATCTTGCGAGACACCCGATAGAAGGCTTCATCCGATCCGCTGATATAACGAACTATGCCTTCAGCGTCCACTACTATCTGGCTTTCATGGGGGTTATCGAGCAAAGCTTCCAGCAGCTCCGGAGGAATGTTTTGACTGGGGAATTCTGACATATGGTCTCTCGGATGTTAGAGTTAAGGCCAGGCGATTGGTTAATCATTTATTATAGAGACTATCAACAATTTTCTGGCTGTTTTGACGTATATTAGCTTAAAATCCATACAAACTGAGTTTCACCTTGTAAAAATTTTCGGATATTTGATGTCCTGGGGTCTCTATGGCGAGTATTGGACGCGAAATATTAAGGCTTCTACCATCCTGATGAAACTGCGCGCCCGTCAACGTGGCAATGAGGCGTTAATCCCCAAATATTACAAAGCCATGCGGGTGGCTTTACCCATCCTATTTCTTATTGTAGCGCCTGGCCTCGCTTCTGCTTGGGAATTCAGTATTGAATCATCGCTCCTCAATTTTAGGTATCTCTATGCTTCGCAAGCTGGATCTAAAGGGTTCTTTGGCCCATTCAACATTGATATGAGTTCAAAAGGGGGAGACCTGGCTCCTCTCAATGGCTGGTTTCAGACGAGGCTGCTAACGGGGGCAACCGCGATGTTGTCATCAACGCGTATGGCTATCTTTCCGGTCTTAAAACTTAATCAGTCTGTAGCGGTGAGGGGCGTTTACAGGATTGGACGGGACGCTACGTCAACCAATCAGGTTTATGAAAACCCGGACATTGAAACAACCTTCTCGGATGGCAGATGGACCAGGTTATGGATGACCGTGGATACCCCAATGGGGAGGATTTACTATGGGAAAAGAGGTTTCCAGCAGGGATTGGGGTTACAGTTTGGGAGCGCGGAGACCGCAGATGAAATATATGAATCGGATCTCAGAACAGTTGAACTATTTCAATTGGAAACCTTTTATGGTCCTTTTACTTTCGGCGCTGGTTTTTATCCGAGGAGACAGGGCAGTGTTCTTTATTGGAACCCTGATGATCAAAATTCATCTCGGACGATAGATGTTCTTGGATACGCAAGATATGCCGCTGGTAAAGTTGATATCGGAGTTGGAGGTTTCTATTTTGCCTTCCACGAAGGGCCTGAAGCTTTGAAGACGGTTCAAGATAGATCGACGCTTCCTCCTTCAGACACAGCGGGATCCGAAGGCTGGCTTTATCTAAAATACAATGATGGTCGGATTGTTGTTAACGCGGAGGCTGACTGGTATTACCGGACAATAAAATATCAACCCGCAATGGATGGTTTCATTCTAGGGCCTGGCTACGATATGAATGGGGCCGGAATTCTTTCCGATAGCTATCAACCACCATACATTGAATCGTGGCGCTACATGCTTGAATTAGGGGTCTATGCCGGGCCTGCCAAAGTTAGTCTGCTTCTGGCGCACATGCCCGGACCTGACAGAAGGCATGGGGTCCTAATAGATAGACAGCCCTATATTCAGGCGATAGAAGAAAGTGGTTTCCAGGTATTTTACCCATACAACATATTGATGGGAAAATATTACAGGGCGGGTGTAAATTCCTACCGTGACATGTCCGCTTCAAATGTTGCGGGATTACGATCCAATTACATGGTGGCAAGCAACCTCGATATTCTTTCTTCTGTCATGGTGGCTCGACGGTCATCTGATGGATATGGCTGGGGTTACGTCTTACCTGATCCAACCAATTTTGGGTACCTGGCTTTTAAAAACTCAGGAAGTTTTGGCAATCCCACCCCCAATATTGTTGAAAGAGATTTGGGCTGGGAGCTGGATATAGGAATGGTATGGAAGCTGCTTGAAAACTGGCGTCTTTACATGCGGGGAGCATACTGGCAGCCAGGAAAGTGGTTCAACTATGCTTGCGTAGACAAATCGGTTCCTCAGTGGGACAGTCCATCATCCGCCAATAATTATGGAATCAATCCTAACAGGACAATCGACCCAATCCTTGGCTTCGAACTTTTCCTTGACGGACGCCTTTAGTCCGGTTCAATTAGTAAATCCCAAAATTAATTTAAATGATGCCTCACAAACTAACCTCTACCTAATTGCTCGGTCAAGATTTATTTAACGGGACTGTCTGAAGATTATAAATTGACAAATACTTTATTTGGCAGTTACTGAAAAATAGTACACTTAAAACTCCGCCACCCCTTACATGCAAAGCTACCTGTGAGGAGGATCCCGCCATGCAAGATCATGAAAAGACCCGAGACCAGCTTATCGATGAACTCAACGATTTGCGCCAAGTTATCCATGACCTGGAGCGAAAAACGGCGGAACAGACGTTACTTCTGAATACAATTGAACCTCAGGTCTGGTATCTGACCGATGCTGAGACACATGGACTGGTCAACCAGTCCCGGGCGGATTTTCTAGGTAAACGACGCGAAGAAATTGAAGGCCAAAAGCTTCATGATTTATACAGCCCTGACGTGACTGCTGTTTGCGAGGCTAGCAATGCTGAAGCCTTCCAATCTAGACAAACCGTTTATACAGAAGAGTTGATTCCCAACGCCGTCGGAGAACCAAGATGGATATCAATCATCAAGACTCCTCGGCTGGATCAAAATGGCAACGTAGAATATGTTGTGTGCGCGGGAACTGATATTACCGAGCGCAAACGAATGCAGAGCGTGTTACAGGACAGCGAGGAGCGGTACAAGTCCTTGTATGGAATGATTCGCCTCATGTGTGACAACGTTCCTGACATGATCTGGGCAAAAGATATGAATAGACAGTTTATCTTTACCAACAGGGCTATGTGTCAGAAATTACTCCAGGCGCTCGACACAGAGGAACCGATTGGCAAAACAGATATGTATTTTGCGGAAAGAGAAAGAGCCAAACATCCTGATCAAGCTGACTGGCACACCTTTGGGGAAATCTGTGTAGACTCCGATACCATAGTCATGTCTACCAAAACGCCTGAGCGTTTTGATGAATTTGGCAATGTGAATGGCCGGATGCTTTTCCTTGATGTATACAAAGCGCCTTTTTTTGATGAACTGGGCAATTTAATTGGGACGGTGGGATGTGGTCGCGACGTTACTCGCGAGAAGCAATTGACTGAGGCCAGAAAACTGGCGGAGGACGCCTTAATTGAGAGTGAGGAGCGCCATCGCAGTCTAATTGAGCATCTTCCGCAACGCATTTTCATTAAAGACCGCAATTCAGTCTACCTGTCCTGTAATCGGAACTACGCCTCAGACCTCGGAATCACCCCGGAAGAAATCGTAGGCAAGGACGACTTTGCTTTCCATACCCACGAATTGGCTCAGGCGTACCGGGCCGACGACGAGGCTTGTATGTCTACCGGTATGGCAACAGTCACTGAAGAACTCTATCAACTAGCCGGTCAAGATCGATGGGCGCATACTATCAAGGTGCCTTACCGTGATAGTCACCGACAAATTATTGGCGTATTGGGGATATTCGAAGACATCACGGACCGCAAACGGGCGGCAGAGGCTCTAAAAGTGAGTGAGCAACGCTTTCGAAGAGTGTTTGAGCAAGGACCGTTCGGGATGGCGATAGCGAGTCTTGATTATAGATGGCTTGCTGTTAATCAAAGATTATGTGAGATAACTGGATACTCGTCGGAGGAACTTACCAAGCTTTCTTTTGTAGACATTACACACCCCGATGACCTAGCGCACGATGTTGCTCAAGCGGCGACCCTAGCCAGAGGTGAGATCCCTTATCATAGGATGCAAAAACGTTACATCAAGAAAGATAAAGAGATTGCCTGGATTGATCTGACGGCGACTATCATTCGAAACGAGCAAAATGAGCCTATGTACTTTCTCTCAATGATGGAAGATATCACTGCCAAGAAGAAGTCTGAACAGGATCAGGAACTTCTCAGGAACCAGCTTTTCCAATGCCAAAAGCTGGAAGCCCTTGGCACGTTGGTCGGTGGGATAGCCCATGACTTCAATAACATGCTCCAGATTATCCTAGGATATTCTCAACTTCTTTTGGGATACAAGGAACAGGGTGATTTGAGTTACAAAGACCTCCAAACTATAATTCAAGCAGTCCAGGGAGGAGCGGATCTTGTCAACAAGTTGCTTGCGTTCGGCCAACAAGCTCCCATATTTCCGGTCAACCTCGATCTTAGCCATAAGATAAGAGAACTCAACCCTCTATTATCTCGAACTCTGCCACCACTTGTAAAGATCGATCTCGACCTGACACATGGGCCTTCGACAATACATGCCGATCCCAACCAAATAGATCAAGTCGTCATGAACCTCGCCATAAACGCTTCAGAGGCCATGCCGGACGGTGGACGCCTGAAGATCGGAATTACGGCCGTCATGCTGGACGACGAATATTGCCTGGTTCATCCTGGAGTCGAGCCTGGTGAATATGTGATTCTATCGTTGTCAGATACCGGTCGAGGAATGGATGGGAAAACGCTTGCTCGAATATTTGAACCTTTCTTTTCTACGAAACAAAGAGGCTCAACAAGGGGAACCGGACTCGGTCTTTCTGTGGTGCGAGGTATAGTGGAACAGCAAGGCGGTCACGTAATCTGTGAGAGCGAAGCAGGTAAGGGTTCTGAATTCAAAATTTACTTCCCAGCCATACAATCTGAACCTACTGCGGAGAAGAAGACGGATTCACCAACTCAATCCGCAGCAATGCACACAATCCTAGTTGTAGAGGACAACATTCTGGTGGCGGAGTTGGCTCAGAAATTTCTAACTAGCGCTGGTTACATTGCAATTATAGCGGCAAACGGGAAGGAGGCTCTTGATATCTATCGGAAGCAAAAAGACCAGATATCACTGATTATATTAGATCTTCTCATGCCGGAGATGTCTGGGAGAGACTGCCTAATGGAACTGGTAAAGATTGACCCGACAGTGAGAGTGCTGATAGCAAGCGGCTTTTCTCCGAGTGATGCGTTACGCAAAGAAATCAATCCCCTTATAAAGGGATTTGTGCAAAAACCGTTTGGACTGATTCAACTCTTAGATGCGGTGGAATCTGTTTTATCAGGCAAATAGAATACTGCGGTTGGTCGTCAAGAGTGGACAGCAAACCCAAAAAGGCTATATGATAAAACCAGTAACCCCTTGTAATTGGGGTCTCTCGGCCCGACGAAAAACCGCGCCTAGCCACGCCAAGTGTCGTGAAAGAACGAAAAACACCTTCGTTAAAATCGCGTGGTGGGTTTTGGAAATCCGCTTGCTTTTTTGCAATCCCACCAAGTATTTTATGATAGGCCTTTAAGTTAAAATAAGCCAAATCTTATTTTAGGTTCAAGGCGAGACGCATGAAACGAACGCTCCAGGAGAATTCCACCTCCGGCGGAAGAGGTTCTGGAGTGCATGGGCAAGCTCGAACTGTTCATACATGATCAGCCCGAACCAATACCGACGCTGCTTAAGGCGCCATGACGCATCTGGAACGCCTCGGCATTGCTTTGTAAGCTCGATCACCGCTCAGAAACGCAACAGGCTGTTCAGTTACGCTGGGTACGTAGAGATCATGAATCGGTGCACGAAACTTCCTGGCCGATAGAGCCAACTCGATTCCAGTTTCAACGCCACAGCTAAAAGTCCGTGACCTTCACTATATGTAGTGTGAGCGATTATAGGGTTTCCCAAGTCGGATTAGAACATCAGGAAGGACAAAATCTATGGCGACAAATCCCGATCTAAATTCTCCTTGCGGTCTTTATTGCGGTGTCTGTCCTATATACATCGCACACCGTGACAACAACATCAAATTAAAGGAGCGGATGGTAAATCCTTACAAGGGAGGCACTCTCGGCAAGGGCACACTCCCTAACAGCGAAGCGCTTTCAATAGAAGACATTCGGTGCCGTGGCTGCTTATCGGATGAACAGTTTATGCATTGTCGCCAGTGTGAGATCAGGAATTGCACAAAAGAGAAAGGATACACAGGCTGTCATCAATGCGCTGAATTTCCCTGTCAGCACATTGATAATCTCCCCATGGCTGCCGGCAAGAAGGTTATTCTCCAGGCTGTCCCTTATCGGCGCGAGGTTGGTACTGAAAAATGGATTCAAGACGAAGAGGCCCGCTGTATTTGTCCCGAATGCGGCAATAAAGTTTTCCGGGGCGCAGTAAAATGTAATCAATGCAAAGTGCAATTGAATCTGGACTGATTCATTAAAAGGTAAACCGCAACATCTTGGGGTTAATGGGCGACATCCGGGTACCTCGACACATCTATTATCACCGGCGTTTGAACACGTGTTCATTAGAAGTGATTTCGCTAAAAGCAAAAAAATTCCCTATACGCAATAGAATACGATAACATTTGGCTGTATTTAATTTATATAATAATTAGGTATATTAATAAGTTGATAAATAACATTATAATAACAAGTTACTAAATACAAAAAGGAACCAAATGTTATCCCCCAAAAAGAGGGGCGGTAATATTATAAACCATTAAAATATTTACTAAAACAGCCATAATGTTGCCGAAAACCACGTAATATAGGGCGAATTACATGCCAGAAACCGTGTATTTCCCTTTGTCAATCCAAATAACCTGCCGGTCTTTGACCATGCTAAAAAATAGAGTTTGTACGTTTCTAGACCCCATCCTCAATTGCTTAGCAATCTCGGTAGACCCTTAAAAAGTTAAGTCTTGGTCTATCGGCCCGACGAAAAACCACACCTAACCACGCAGGCGTTGGAAACGGCACAGCAGCTTCTCGATTTGTCCAATAGGGACCGTGACAAGATTAGTGAGCTTGGGCGGGCAACGGCCTCAACTTTGGCAGTGCATCGAGAGTTGATGGAACATCCCATCGCCACGTCGGGCCGGCTGGTGGAAAAGACCGGCATTACCCCGGCCACGGTCAACAAGGCCCTAGGGCATCTGGAACGCCTCGGCATTGTGAGGGAGATCACTGCTCAGAAACGTAACAGGCTGTTTAGTTACGCTGGGTATGTAGAGATCATGAATCGTGGCACGGAACTTCCTGGCCGATAGCGCCAACTCGATTCCGGTTTCAACGCCAAAGCAAAAAAGGCCACAGCTAAAAGCCTGTGACCTTCAATATTCATTTGGTAGCGGGGAGAGGATTTGAACCTCTGACCTTTGGGTTATGAGCCCAACGAGCTACCTGGCTGCTCCACCCCGCGGCATCCTTATAGTTTAACAAACTGAATTCTTATGTCAAGCCCGTTTTGGAAGATTCTTATCAGACAGCATTTCTTTTCTCAGCTTGAACAAGTCTTCCGCCATTACTAGCGAAGTCAGATAAGGGACTAGCCGACTGGGGTTTTTCTGAAGTATACCAAATAATTGTCTCCAATATTGGAGTCTGGCGTCACCACCAATACCCTGTCTCCAACTCAAACGAACAATTTGGCTCACATCCAGCAGCATCGCACGCAAACCGGGGCTTTCCTTAGGGGGCTCAGGAACTTTGATCCCTTGTTTCTTCGCCCCGGCCTTTCTCGTAGGACGCATGGAGAGATAATATTTGTAGGCGCGTGTCAAGAAATTTGATCGATTATAAAGTTCATCCCATACTTCTCTGAATTCCTGATCAATTTCCGATTCAGGTCTGGATGGAATGTAATTCAAATCTGATGTTATGAAATTTCCACCATCCTTGCCTTCCAACAGCCGGCCTTCAGCTTTTAATCTATCCCACAGTTTTGTGTTTGGGATAGGTTGAAGCTTGTTGAACATTATTATCGGGATATTCGTTTCATTTACAAAGGCGGTAATTCTCTTCCCCATACCCGGTTTTTCTCCGTCGAACCCGATTATGAAGCTCCCTAATACAGTAAGGCCATTCCTGGTTATATTATTTACCGACTCAAGAAGAGGATTCCTGATATTCTGAAATTTATTAGCTCCCGCTAAAACATCTTCGTCCGGAGATTCTAATCCTACAAAAACAGTAGCAAAATTGGGTTGAGTCATGAGATCTATCAATTCAATATCTTGACCCAAATTAATGGAGGCCTGAGTGATAAAGCTAAATGGGCTTGAGTTTGACTTCATCCATACATCCATGTCCTTCAACAGGGCCACAGCGTGTTTTCTGCTGCCAATAAAATTATCGTCACAGATAAATATCATGCCTCGCCAACCAAGCTTATAGACAATGTCAAGCTCCTTTACGACTTGCGTAGGCGTTTTATACCTAGGTTTTGATCCGTACAAATTTATAATGTCACAAAACTCGCATCCAAAAGGGCAACCACGAGATGTCTGTATACCCATAGCCTCATAATTTTTAAGGTTGAGAAGGTCGAACCTTGGAACAGGTGACAATGCCAAGTCAGGCTTTTCAGGATTTTCTATGACACATCCCAATTTCCCCTGTTTAATGCTTTCCAAAAGCAATGGTACCGTGTTTTCGCCCTCACCCCGAACCAGAAAATCGCATCCGGCTGCAAGCGGTTCTTCCGGAACTGAAGTCGGATAAGGCCCACCGACGACTACGGTTTTACCCCTACTTTTTGCTTCTTTGATCAATTCAACCAGATTATCTCGTTGAATCAACATTCCTGAAATCATCACCATGTCCGGCCAATTCCAGTCCAGGTCTGATTTTGGTTGAGCAGCGAGGTCCACAAGCCGAATTTCCCAATCTTTAGGCAAAAGGGCCGCAAGAGTCAGCAAACCCAGCGGGGGATTCATGGTTTTTGCTCCAAGAAATTTGAGTTGTTCAGGGAAACTCCAATAGGAAGCCGGAAACTCAGGATTAATTAATAATATTTTCAATCGGTAGCCCTCGATATTGACCAATTAAGAAAAAGATTTCCTGTAAATTCTATACGTACTGTATTTCTTGGCGCCCATCTCAATTTCGAGTTCATTTATATCTCTGTTATCTTCGAGGTTCCACCCACATTCCAAAAATTGAATTTGTTCATGACCGCGCAGAAGCGTATCTAAATGGTGGAACACAACTAGGGGAACCCCCAATCTTTTAAATTCCTTTTTAACTCCACCCATCGCGGCCCGAAAACCCACTGTAAACTTTCGTCTCAGCAAAAATTTAATCCCTGTGATAAGACCCATCATTCCATTGGCTTGTTTCAGTAGTGGATTCATGTCCGGCAGAACCATGACAACCCCGACCGGTTCTCCGTCATATAGCGTGAAAAACACCAGATCCTGTTCCAGGACCCTTTTCAGGTTAACGGCCAAATCTTCTATTTCTCCATCACTCATAGGTACGAAGCCCCAGTTCTCGGCCCACGCCTGATTGTACAATCTGGCGAGGAGTTTTATATCAGAGTCATAATTCTTACGCGAAATATTTCGAATGGTCACATGTCCTTTACTCAGGACCCTTTTCCCGAGACGCTCAATCCTCGGTCCGGCGGGGTCGTTTTGGTAAACCCTGAAAGTGAATAAGTCCTTTTCTTTTATGTAGCCTGAATTTTGAACCAAGGCCGAATAGTAAGGATGGTTCCATGGCATCATGATTGCGGGAAGGTGTTCAAACCCTTCAACCAGTAACCCCACCTCGTAGTTTGTAGAAGGATTCAGAGGTCCTCTAACGAACTCCATGCCTCTTGACCGGACCCATTCTTCAGCAGAAGCAAAAAGGGCGGTAGAAGCGTCGGGGTCGTTAAAACACTCAAAAAACCCCCAGGCTCCCATTTTTTCTTTATGGTAATCATTGTAGTGGTTGTCGATTATAGCCGCGATTCTTCCTACCGGACGCCCGCCCCTCTCTGCGACGAACAACTCTCGTTTCGAAAATTCCCAAAAAGGATGTTTTTTAGTGTTCAAAAGTTTTTTGAAATCACTTGTGAGTGGTGGGACCCAATTAGAATTTGGTGGATAAATAGACCACGGTAAATTTACGAATTTTCTCATGTCCTGTCTGGTTTTGACTGGAAAGATTTCTATATCGCCCATATTTTTAAAGCCTCTCTTGAAAAAACCCTCGACTAACAAAAACCTATTGGTTCGTGCTAATGACCAGCCGAGCTGGCGCCTTTGGTTAGAGTCTCATCCACGTCTGGTGAACTGATCTTTCTTGAAGCGTGATACTCTTTCGCAAATTCCAGGAAATTCCTGTAAGCCTCGTCCAGGTCATAACCTAAAGTTTCGGAATGTGTGGCAAGACCCTGATGGAACCAACGATACCACCGGTCAATAGTTTTTGGATCATCCTTGATTATTTTCGAAAAGATGTCAGTCCCGGGATACGGAGTCACCATGTTTATTTCAACGTGATCAGGCTGTGCTCTAAGTATCAATTTCTTGCTCAGATCTATGTCTGCTTGAGTTTCTTCGGGAAAGCCAATCATGAAAAATGCGTGGGATTTTATGCCCTCTTCCCTGAGTATTCTCACTGCCTTAACGACTTGCTCATTGCTTTCCCCTTTTCTAATGAGCTTGAGAATTCTCGGACTACCACTTTCAACCCCTAGGGTCACGCGCTTGAAATTCGCTTGTCTCATTTTTTGCACCAACTTTCTATCAAGCGTGTCAGCTCTGACTCCGCCCGTATACTCGAAGCAATTGAGCCCATTGTCTATAATGGCGTCCAGGAGGTCCATGGTTCGGGATTTAATAACAGTAAAAGTATCATCCAGAATTTTTACTACCCAGCGCCCAGGCGCACTGTCAACATCATTTATGTCGTTTTTGCATTCGACTAGCGATTTTTCAGCCCTGCGCCTTATGTCCTTGAGTTCTTCTATGATCGAATCTACGGATCGCAGACGCGCCTTTTTCCCCCAGATATTTCGGGACGCGCAATATGCGCAATCAAAAGGGCAGCCGCGACCGGTCATCATGACATCACCATAATATTGGCTTCTATCTATCAATGACCTGTCAGGCGCTGGCAGAGCATTCAGATCCGGTATTAAATCGGCCCTGGAGTTTAGTATGACGTTATCAGACCGCCTCCATGCCAAAGACCTAACTTCAGAAAAATCGGCGGTTCCTTCAAACGCATGGAGCAGGTCCAAAAGAGCAATCTCACCTTCTCCAATCACTGCCATGTCGGCAGATGTATAGATCAGGCTTTGTTGAGGTAAAACGGTAGGATGGCTTCCGCCAAGGACTACAGGAATATCGTGATTTTTTAAACGTTTTACTAAAATCCTTACAGTGTCCATAGATCCGGAATTACAGGTAATTCCCACGAGGTCAGGCTTATGGGAAATGATCTCGGATTCGATCAAGTCCCAAAACTCATTCTCACTTTCATTGAGTAGAGCTTCCATCTTAGGAATTTGAGCGTTCATAATCAGTTCAGGGTCAGATGTTGTTGAAAAACATGGCGAAGTGTCTTCACGAACAACATTCTCTCCATCAATTATAGATACTTCCCAATTGGTGTTCTTTCGGACATAAGACCCGAGATAGAGAAGATTGAGTGGATAAGTTTTCATTTTGGGGGTAGTGACCCCAAACAACGAGTAAAAAGGAGGACGAACAAGAGCTAGTTTCATTTGATTAGCCTTGGGGGACCTTCATTCATTATTTATTTGCAACAATTTTCTTGAACAGGTTTATGTAACGTCCGACCCGTTCATCCCACGAATGTTCTTTGACCATAAATCGCATCACCTGATCTCTTCTTTTCAACGGTGGATTCTTCAGAATTGCCTTACAGCGTGATACAAGCGCTTCCATATCTCCATAGGCAAATACATCCCCATATCCAAGACTTACCACCAATTCATTGTTCAAAATTGGTTCTTCAGAAAGAGTAGGCAAGCCTCCGCGCAGGTAACTATAGATTTTCGAAATATCGTTGTCAAAAGAATGAGGGCCGGTAGCCAAAGCCAATCCCAGGTCCGCGTGGTAGATATAATCCCATGTTTCAATCTCGGGTTTGGCGCCATGAGTCACAATTAATGGATCCAATTCGGAGTCAGTTCCATCCCCGTACATCAAACTTTTGTTGAGCCCTACAAGATGAATTTCAGCGATTTCTGTCATGCTCCGAGCTAATTCATTGAGCATTATGAGCATTCTTGGGGATGCTACGCTGCCCAAAAATAAAAGTATTTTTTTGTCGGTCCCGTAAGGACATTTACCCGGTGGAGGGATTGCAGACGGGCAACCAGTGGGTACAAGGGCCGTCTGGACAGATCCACCGTACATCCTCAGCCATCTGGATCGATTCTCTTCATTGTTGAAGATTACCGTGTGGGCCTTCCTGAGAATCAGCTCCTGACATTCCAGGAGATTGGCTCTGAAACGTTCATCCCTACGGGGTAGATTGTGATCAACTACTCTTACAATGCGGGAAACTATGTTACCTGTTCCACTTGGAACAAGTCGTATTGAATCATGGTAACACGTTTTAACTATGTCGTAAGGGGCCGAGTTCCCGAGTCGATCCAAACCGTAGACAGGGACTTTGCCGTCAAGTGTTGTTGGTCGAAGTATTGGCGCAATTATCTCTGTCCGCAGACCGTGTTCCAGAAATCCGAAGGAAATTGCCCGGAGTCTAACCAAGTCGATACCGGTTGGCGGCGCAAAGGGATCTTTATGAAAAATGATGGCGATACGCATTTTGGTACAGTGGATCCGTACGTAAATCCAATTTTCTATCATAAAACATGATCATCAACTAATCACAATATGATTCTGGCTGATTGAAAGCTTGACGGCCCTATTCCAGTTTTGACAATGAGGTGGTAAAAGATTGTCATCATTCGACACAAATGAGACTAATCTTAATGAACGTCATTTAAGTTTATGGAAAACTACCCGCCAAAACTACTGATAGTTACCCCGGAATTTCCTCCCGAACAATGGGGTGGACTGGCTCAAACAGTTTTTAGGGTGGCTGTTCATTCCCTAAATATGGGGTTTGCAACTCATGTGGCGCGTCTTACTGTGGAACCTGACAAAATTGTTCTGCTCGACGAAAACGTCAAGGTAAATGTTTTTAAAGGTGTAAAGATTTTTGACATAATTGTGGGGAAACAAAAATACAATGAAGCGCGGCGCGATATATGGGATTGCCCTCACAACCTGTCACTTCAAATGATGTTCCAGTCACTCGAAGTTCTTCAGAAAAAAGAGAATTACGACATTTATCAGTCATTTTTCCTTTATCCTGTAGGATATGTCACAGGCCTGTTGGCTGCAAAATATCATAAACCGATGATTTCCTGTGTAGTTGGAAATGATGTTAACAAGTATTTCTTTAGTCCTGAAAAAGTGGCTGTTTGTAAGAGCGCCCTTGAAAATTCGGATTTTGTTGTGGGCTTAAGTCGAGATCTGATCGAATTGGCTAATGCGTTATCGCCTATCAGTAAAAAATCCTGCTTGATTTACAATTCAGTAGAAGTTCCGGAACAGTCCTGGGAGCGTAAACCCGAACCAACCGGTAATGTTAAAATTGGATGCGCCGGGATCTTTAAGTATGCAAAAGGCTTGCCTTATATTTTAAAAGCGCTGGCCATTTTGTCTAAATCGTGGAATGTTAATCTGGAATTGCGAGGATTATTGAGACACTCAGAAAAAGAGGTATTTACTGAAATTCTCGCAAGAACTAAAACCGAACAGCGCGTGGTTCTGCTGGAACCGGTTCCACACGAAGCGATATCCGAATGGTTGTTAACACTTGACATCTTCGTTCTTCCATCCGTGACGGAAGGTTGTCCAAACATTTTAATGGAGGCGCTGGCAGTTGGCGTTCCGACAATAGCTACTGATGTTGGGGCTGTTAGCGACCTAATTGAGCACGGAGTTAGCGGACTATTGGTACCGCCTGGAAATTCAGCAGCACTGGCCGAAGCAATAGAGCGGCTTCTAAAAAATTTCAAATTGGCATGTAGTCTTTCAGAGTCTGCGAGAGAGAGAATGAGAGAGTTCTCAGCGCAAAAAGAAGGGGACGACTGGGAACAAGTTTATAGGAGATTTGTCGATAAAGAGGTTTCTCAAGCTACCTCACTATGAATAGTTTAATATAAATATCTAGAATTGAGTGACGAACCAACTTACGGAAAAATGGCGGCGCAACCCAAAAGATACCCCGATGACCATTGGCTGAGGTCTTTCGATCCAGAAAGCGCCCTGAATTCGTATCTTGACCAACAGTCCAAGGTTTACAGTAAGGTAAAAAACGAGTTTGTCCGGGAGTTGCTGGGTGACCTGAAGGGTAAAAGCGTAATTGACTATGGCTGTGGCGCTGGCCTGTTTTCCGTGCATGCTGCAAAATCAGGCGCTATAGAAGTAATTGGTGTGGACGCGGAAGAGTCCGTTCTTTCAACTGCCCGGTACTTTGCAAACATTGAAGGTGTCTCCAACTATTGCTCATTTGTTCGGAGCGACACTTTCCCAATGTTTACAGCGCGTCGTGGCTTTGATGTAATTCTCATGAAAGACGTCATAGAACATGCCCCCGATGACGACACTCTCCTGGCTACAGCGTCCAAGGCCCTAAACCCTGGCGGTATTATGGTCATAAGCACCCAGAATTCACTATCACTCAATTATGCTATTCAGGGGACGTACCATCGTGTTTTGCGTCACAATAAACAATGGTTCGGGTGGGATGAAACCCATTTGAGATTTTATACTCCGATCGGATTAGCTAGAAAGTTGAAAGCTGTAGGCCTTGGGTGCGAAGCTTGGCGATCAGTTTACATAGTACCTTACAAAATCCCGAAGTCATGTAGCGCTGAAAAAAGATTCTACAGGATTGACGCGTTAAGCTGGATAGATCGTGCCCTCGGCGGAGTATTCCCGTACAACCGTTTGGGATGGAACATTATCGTGAGGGCACGATCATCACGGCTCGTTAAAAGCAAGGCCCATTTTGAATCTGCGATTCATGCTCCCTTTCCCGCGGCCACGGTATCCATTAACAGGGAATCACTCGATCTCACGAAGGAACCCTTGTCCTGATCCGGTAGACAATCCCAACCAGGACAGAGATTTATCCTGTTGAATCAAATAAACGGTATCGTGAGGGAACCGTATAAACAAGCTATCTTCCACAGTTAGCCCCAATATTAGTTTTATGAGCGCTCTATTAAGACCGGCATGGGCGAGAACAATTTTGCATGAATAATCCGTAAATGAACAAAGCTCGTCGACAATAGGGCGCAGTCTTGTTTCACCATCTTGATAACTTTCTCCAAATGGTGGTCGGTCAAACCAGCCAGACCTTATAGAACTCCGATTACCAACGACATCAGTTCGTCTGGATCCTTCCCATTCCCCGCAGGAAAGCTCCGCAAGACTTTCCTTAAAATGAATTGGTATGCCTAACATCTGAGAATAGATTGAAGAACTAAAAGCAGCTCTCCCCAAAGAACTGGAATAAATGGCTTGGGGTCGAAATTTGGACACGAGATCCGGCATTTTTCGAGTTTCGGCAATGCCTGTTGGTGTCAGAGGCGAATCTGATCGGCCCTGAATCACCCCTGCCTGGTTAAAGTGTGTCTGTCCGTGGCGAGCTAATATGATCACAGGAGGCAATTTGTTTAGGCTACCCGAAAAAACTTGTTTGAATAGAGGGCCAACGAAAGTATACAAGTATACGTTGAAGTTGTTCAAGAACTGGATGGATTTTATCAAAAAATGAACAAATACATCGAAAAAACAAAAGAAGCCATTTGTACCGGGTTTTGGTTGGGGTATTCGCCAGTCGCGTCAGGGACCGTAGGGACCCTGCCGGCCATTTTTATATACGCGGTCATACGGATTTTGGTTGCTCCTGAATTTCAAAGGGTAGCCGTATTGGTTTTCCTCGCCCTTTCGTGTCTCGGATGTGTGGCGTTGGGAGAGTGGGCCGAGAAACGAAGCGGAAAGAAGGACCCCGGGATTTTTGTGTTGGATGAAATTGCGGGTTTTTTCCTTACAGTTCTTTTCTTTTCCACACCCAGCGCCGTGCTTACAATTTTTTGGGCGTTTCTGGCAACCCGGTTTTTTGATATCATTAAACCCTTTCCAGCAAATGCTATTCAAGACGCGCCGGGAGGATGGGGAATTCTCTTGGATGATCTTTTTGCGTCCGTTTATGCGATAATTTTTCTGAAGCTGTTTGCATGGGCATTCCCATGGGCTGTTGGTTTTTAAAGCGTAGGAGCTTCATTTCAGGGAGTTCTGGTTTAAATCGTTTGATCTTGACTTTTGTTCGTCATAATGTTTTATTAAAACGTTATTGTTAAGGAGGGTTTTCATGTACGCCATCGTTCAAACCGGCGGGAAGCAATATAAAGTGGCCCCTGGTGACCAACTGAAAATCGAGAAGATCCCCGGCGAGCCCGGCGAAATGGTAGAACTATCACAAGTACTCGCAGTTGTGGGTGAAGAGGGACCGATCTGGGGTACCCCGTTGCTTGAGAACGTGACGGTAAAGGCAAGAATGCTTAGGACCGCTCGCGATCGAAAAATTGTTGTCTTCAAGAAAAAGAAACGGCAGGGTTATCATAAGAAACAGGGCCATCGTCAATGGTATTCTCTCTTAAAGGTAGAAGAAATTAATCAATTGGGAAATACATCCGATCAGTTGAGTGACAGCCCAATCCAGGCTGAATCATCTCAACAATCGTAAAAGCGGAGGATAGGCCATGGCTCATAAGAAAGCTGGAGGAAGTTCACGTAATGGGCGGGATAGCCCTGGTCAGCGCCTCGGTGTGAAGCGATTTGCAGGCCAGGTTGTGCGTGCCGGCAATATTCTGGTACGTCAAAAAGGCACCAAGATTCATCCCGGTCTCAATGTCGGTGTCGGTAAAGACTATACTCTTTATGCGAAGATCGACGGGGTCGTAGAATTTCGGGCGAAAGACAAACACCGGAAGCTTGTTTCGATAGTTCCTGTGGCAATAGCGGCGGAATAAACAAAACCGGCGCGTACATCCTGGTATGGAATTGTTACGCGCCGGGTTATTGTTCTTTTCCGCGCCGGTTAGGCAGTAAATATTTTACATGTGACAGTTTGGCAATTGATTCCAGACCACTGCCGAAACCCATTAAAAGACTGGAAATCAAATACCTAGATATGCTTCCTTGATGTGATCATTATTCAGAAATTCTTCACCTGTCCCTGAAAGAGTGATCCTTCCATTTTCCAATACATATGCTCGATTGCACATGGCGAGAGTATGATGGACATTTTGTTCAACCAGTAGCACCGTCACTCCTTCACGATTTACCATTTCAACTACCTTGAATATCTCAGTAACCATTATTGGGGCTAAGCCTAACGACGGTTCATCAAACATAATCAGCTTCGGTAATGACATTAAACCCCTGGCGATTGCGACCATCTGTTGTTCACCTCCGGAAAGCGTACCGGCAGGTTGTTTTATTCGCTCTTTGAGTCGAGGAAAGATGTCGTAAAGCCATTCTAATGTCGTTTTTCGTTTAGCCTTGGCTTCACGAGTTAAAGAACCTACAATTAAGTTCTCCTCCACGGTCATCTCTGGGAATAGTCGCCGACCTTCCGGAACATGCGCCAAGCCATGGTTTATGACCTTGTGCGATGGGACCCGGTCAAGTCTGGCGCCCAAGAATTCCACTGAGCCGGTTGTTGGTTTTACAAGCGACGAAACGGTTTTCAATGTAGTTGATTTGCCTGCTCCATTTGCTCCTAAAAGAACAACTATTTCCCCCTCTTTTACCTCAAAGGATACATCCCAGAGGACCTGGAGGTCACCATATGAGACGTTCAAGCCCTCTACCTTAAGCACGATAATCTTCTCCAAAATAGGCTTTAATTACTTCCGGATTAGAGACGACTTCAGTAGGGGACCCTTTGGCGATTACCATCCCATGGTTAATGGCGACAATGTGGTCAGAAATAGTCATTATTACTTTCATGATATGTTCGACAATGATTATAGTAATGCCCGAGTCCCGAATTTTTTTTATTAACGCAATGGCTTCCTCAAGTTCGTGAGGATTGAGTCCCGCTGCTGTTTCATCCAAAAGGATCAACTTGGGTTGGGTAGCCAAAGCTCGAGTTATCTCTAGCCTTTTGCGCGAAGCGATCGGCAGGCTTTTCGCAATCTTGTCCTTATAATGAGTCAACCCGCAAAATTCGATAGTCTCTTCAGCTAACTTTATAGCGTCTGATCGGGGGTGATGTCGAAGAAACGCCGAAGCGATCACGTTGTCCAGGACTGTCATTCGTTTCAAAGGCTTGACGACTTGGAATGTTCTACCAACACCTCGCTGACAGATCTGGTGGGTCTTGAGTCCGGAAATCTTCTCATCTTGAAATTGGATCTCCCCCTTAGTGAGCGGAAAGTAGCCATTAATAAGATTGAAAATAGTAGTTTTCCCAGAGCCATTAGGCCCAATTAAACCGCAAATTTCTCCTTCCTTTACCTCAAAACTGACTCCATTAACCGCAGCAAGTCCTCCAAAAAATTTGACTATTCCCTGGACTTTGAAAAAAGCCATAATATTCCTCAAACCGCCGGTTTTTTAGAATTGACCAAAGATTTCCTGATAAGCGACCAATCTCCGACGATTCCATTTGGTAAAAAAAGAATTACTACTATGACAAGTATTCCGAAACTCAAAACATGAGCTTCACTTACGTACTTGATTATCCCTGACATAAATGGCCACCCGGTCGATTGGCCGATAAAATGAAGGATACCAAATCCACCGGTACGAAAGATCTCCTGAACTGCGACCATTATAAAGGCCCCGACCAGAGGACCGTAAATCGTACCTACCCCACCGACAATTCCCACCAATATTGCCATGATTGATATTTCGTGAAGAGAGAAAACCACCTTGGGGTCAATAAATCCCATGTAATTTGTATAAAGAGCGCCCGCTATGCCGATGAGAAACGCGGAAATACACAGGGAGAGCATTTTGTAGTGCAGCGTATCAATGCCCATACTTTCGGCAGCGTCCTGATCTTCCCGGATCGAAACAAAATAATACCCCCAACGTGATCGCATGACAAGGTCAACAGTTACGATCGAGAAAATCGCAATAGCAAGAGCCACATAATAGTATGGGAGCTTTGAAATAAACGTTTGCATGACGAGAATTCCGATCATACCATCAGTCAGGGATTCCCAAATAGTGGCTATATGACGAAAAATTTCGTTCAAAGCCAACGTGGCAAGGGCAAAATATGGTCCCCGAAGCCGAAAGCAAATCCAACCAAACGGGAAAGCTATCGCGACCGAAAGTATTCCGCCAAGAGGCAGTCCCCACCATGCAGATATTCCTAGCTTGCTGCTCAAAAGAGCCGCGGTATACGCTCCGAAACCGAAAAAGGCCGCGGCCCCGAAAAGGACCTGCCCTGTGTAACCGGAAATGAGATTCCATCCCGATCCAATCGCTACCCACATCAATACCAGTATCATTAAATGCTGATAATAGGCGTCTCTAAGAATGAGAGGCAATATCAACAACAAAACCAACAGTAGAAATGGACCGGAAGGTCTTTTCATAAATTTCTAAACCTTGGTAAAACGTTTAAATCCGCCGGGAACAAATAACAAGACCAGCAAGAATATTACGAGCCCCACAAGGTCCTCAAAATCCATCCCAATGTAGGTGGCTCCAAAAGATTCGGCCAAGCCCAGGGTCAAACCTCCGAATATCGCTCCAACTGTGGATCCAAGACCTCCCAATATCGTTATGATAAAGGCCTTTCTGGTAAATGGTCCACCAATATCTGGGAAAAGGTAGTAAATCGGAAGCAACAGTGTCCCTGCAGCGGCTACCAGGCCGGCCCCAATCCCCATTGTGACGACTTTTATCCTGCCTGAATCGATCCCCATCAACTCTGCTGCTTCTGCATCCTGAGATACCGCCCTGATGGACCTCCCCAGATCTGTTTTTATAAGAAACCAGAACAAAGAGAGGGTCAGAAAACAGGCAAAACCGAAAGCGACTGTTAGAGCGACGGAAAAAGATATGCCACCCAGATAGAAAGCTGAAGAAGAGTACGAAGTTCTTACCGAAAGATAGTTTGAACTGAAGATGAATCTTGCGATTTCAGTAAGGACCATAGCGATCCCTACAGTCATCAGGACCTGATTTTCAGGGAGTATACTCTCGACTTTCATCAAAGGGTTGAGCAAATACTTTTGTATCAAAACGCCCAGGAGGAAAAGAGAGGGCATGCTGATGATGAGTGTTGTGTATGGATCAAGGCCGAAAAAATGAAACAACACGTAAGTAATATACATGGCTACCATCATAAACTGTCCATGAGCAAGGTTGATGATACCCATGACTCCCATGATCAATGTCATGCCAAGACCGATGAGGGCGTAAAGTCCCCCCTTCAGCACGCCTGCGACAAGTGTTTGAAGGAATACGTCCATTATTTGGTTCTTAAATTTTTAAACAGTCTCGAGAACTCCCAACCGAACATCAATCTGGGAAAAACCTAATGATCATGTAAGGAACTGCTCTAATTCAATCCTATCTGCCGGACCATTCGGGCACAGGATACACATACGGCTTTGTTGCCACGTTCTTAGGCCAGACAGTCTCTAAAATTCCTTTTTGCCATTGGACAAGATAGGTGGGCAAGGCATTTTGCTGTTTTTTCTTGCCATAGGAAACGAATTTTACCGGCCCGAAAGCCGTCATTAGATCAGTAGCCGCCATGGCGTCCCGGACGGCGGCGGGCGTGAGTTCTTTAGCGCGTTTCAGGGCGTCAGCAACGACGTAAACGCACCCATAAGCTTCAGCGCCATGATATTCAGTAGGCCCTCCGTAGCGCTTTTTGTAATTCTCAAAATACTCCTTGGCTCCGGGATAAGGTAGTTGTGGGGACCACAGGTCCGCCGAAAAAACGTACTCAGCCGCGTTACCGGCGTTTTTGGCAAACTCCGGCAGTGTAAAGCCTGCTCCGCCGCCTACGAACAATTTAGGATTGAAATTCAATTCTTTTGATTGTCGCATGAGAAGGGCCGCGTCCATGACGTACGAAACCATATAGACAAAGTCTGGCTTGGCCGCTTTGACTTTTATCAGCAGTGGCTTGAAATCAACGGCCCCGGCTTCGTATCCTTCCTTGATAAGGACCTTAATGCCGGATTTCTCGCATTGCTCGGCAAATTCCTTGGCGCCCGACTGCCCAAAAAGAGTATTCTCATAGAGTATTGCAACACTTTGCGGCTTAACTATTTCCGAAAGAAATGAATTCAGCGCTTTTGGATATTCACTTACAGGAGGCGCAATTCTGAAAACAAAATTCCATCCCTGCTCGGTTATCTTGTCCGATGAGCCCGTGCTAACCAAAAATGGTGTCTTATGTTGCTGGGCTACAGCGCAAACAGCGTAAGTGACGGACGAAGAATATCCTCCCGTGAGCGCCACTACCTTGTCCTGAGAAATCAGTTTCTCTACAGCGGACCTCCCCACATCGGGCTTACCAGTGTCATCCTCAATCAACAATTCGATTTGCCTGCCGTTAACTCCTCCGGCTTTGTTGATTTCCTCCAGCCCCATGACAAGAGAGTTCTTTTCAATCTCTCCGAATTTAGCCTGTTCACCTGTGAGGGGTAAAACCACCCCAACTTTGATTGGTCCCTCAGCGGCGTATGATAAGCCAATGCTGATTAGTAGAGACGAAACAATCGCCAACAGCCTGAACGAACTGATTCTCATTTTCGACTCCTTAAGTTTCTAAAAGGAATGCAGGGAAGAAAGAACTCGTTATTCACATAACGAGCTGGTCTCAAATTGTCAAGGAAATTAAAGGGAAATCGATTCATTCAGGACACATTGCCAAATTTTTCCGAAGCATGTAAACATTGAATTAAATTTCAATGGGGACTATCAAATGAATAAAAATAAGTCCGTGCCAATTCTAATTCTGTTGTTTTTTATTGAAAGTTTTTGGCACGGCGATGTATGCGCAGAGAATCCAGAGCTTGAAAATATTTTGAATAATGCTCGAAAAGTCATAATTGAACTGCTTCAAGCTCCTGACGGCAGGGTCCCTCGTGATTTGATCAATCGTAGCAAAGCTATAATTGTATTTCCTTCTGTAATCAGAGCGGGCATGGGAATAGGTGGGCAGTATGGTAAAGGTGTCGCCTTACGGCGGGACCCGTCGGACCGGAAATGGGGACCTCCTGCGTTTGTAACTCTGATCGGTGGTAGTTTCGGGTGGCAAATCGGTGTCCAGTCATCGGAGTTGACTCTGTTGGTCATGAGTGACGTTGACCTCAGAAATTTGTTCAAGAACAGGTTTACAATTGGAGTTGACGCTTCCGTTGCCGCTGGTCCAATAGGACGGGAAGCGTCGGCGGATACCGATATTTCATTATCGTCCGGGATTTTGTCTTATTCCAGAGTTAGAGGGCTGTTCGCAGGTCTAACTGTTCAAGGAGCAGTTTTACAGGCTGATTGGGACGCTAATGAGGCTTATTATGGTTCCGATGTATCGATCATCGACATATTTTTCCACAAGCAGGGACAACTTTCCCCCGCTGCGGTGAAACTGGCTGAGACTTTGAATTCCATTGTGTCAAAATAGAATTTAAGGCGAGTTTATAATTCTTGTCTGATGTCGGATATGGATTACCTAGAACAACGCAATAAAATCTATAAAGCTCGAACCTCAAAAATTCTTGGAGTTACGGCTGTCATCCTGTCATTTTTTTTAAACTGGCAGTCATTTCTGTGGGCGGGGGAATCTGAAGATCTGCAGGCGGTAATAAAAGATTATTTCGAAGCCGAGATGTCCAGAAATTCGGATAGGACATGGAATCTGTTGGCTCCCTCATCAATCGTCAAAAGATTCTATTCTTACGAAAATTACCTTGAGTCAGCCCGCTTGAATCCCGCGAAAATTGTTGGCTACGAGTTGAAATTCGCCCCTGAAATTATGGAAAACCAGGACAGAAAAGATTTGCCGGATGTAGACAAAATAGCGTCCGTAATTGTAAAGGAGCGCATACAGGATGAATCTGGGAAAGAGAGTGAACAGATAGTAGTATTGATTTTTCTTCTTGAAAATGGACACTGGTACAAAGCTTAGCTTTTTGCTCTTACGACGTCGAGTATAATTTCTTCAGTAAGTTTGACGACATTTTCCAGTAAAAATCGCTCCGTGGCCATTTCGCGCGCCTTTTTGCACATCGAATTTCTAACATCGTCGTCTAACAAAATCTTCGCCATAGATTGCGCCAAAGATTCTGGTGAGTGAGGCTGAACCAGTAGCCCATTAACGCCGTTTTCGATGATTTCCGGGACTCCTCCCACAGATGTGGCCACCACAGGCAAACCGCACGACATTGCTTCGATTATAACTTGAGGGAACCCTTCAGAAACTGATGACAGTGTAAGCAACCATCCGCGTCTCAGGAACGGCCGCACGTCATATGCGCCTGAAATGAGTTCTATGTGCTCCGACAATCCGCTTGCGGTCACTTTCTGTTGGATCCTTGAACTCAAGTAACCTTTGCCTATCAATATTAACCGAGCTTCGGGAACAAGTTTTCGAAGAAGGCTGAAAGCTTCGATTAGGCTGAAAGGGTCCTTTTGCCTGACCAAACGTCCGATGAAAACAACCGTAGGCCTGGGGTCTCGGCAAGATGAATCAGGAGTGAAGAAATTGATGTCCACGCCATTCGGCACAACAGCGACTCTCTTGGGATCAACTCGATGCCTCCTGATAACATGCGTCTTCGACGCGTTAGCGTTACATATCAAGAGATCCGTCAATCTCCATAGGAGTGATTCAAACTGTTGCTCCTGTGTTCTACGCCAACTTGCGATCACTGTTGAATCAGTGGTCGCGGCCGCAAAGATCCGCCCCCAAATATTAGGAACAGCAGTCATCGTGTAGAGAACATCAGGATTTTCGTCTCTGAGTTTCCAGAAAAGCCTCCAAAGCGCTCTGGGTGTAACCCATGAATCTTTCGAAAGGTATGTGACTGGCACACCGCTAGATTCAGCCATGGACAACATGTCGTCCCCGCCTCTCAAGACCCATAGTTCGAGCTTGAATAATTTCCGATTCAAATGTTTCAGCAGATGGATAGCGTATCTTTGTGTTCCCCCGAACTCCAAATCCTGAAGCGTGATGACAGTTCGATATGGTGGATTAATCTTGGTTTGCATGGATTTTATTAAACAAACTCTTTGTACGATTCGGTCTTCTTTTCATCCACAAAACCACATCCCGCAACATACGTTTTAAAATAGAAAATCCCTAAACGTTCAACTTTTTCACGAAGGCTTGAAGCCACTTTCTGGGATATTGCATTTTCAAGCTCACCATACAAAGTTATGATCTTTAACTGCAAATCCATTTCCCGGAACCAGAAATCCCCTGAAGATGAAAATCTCTGAGAGTTAAGGAAACGAAAGTGTCAAATAGGCTATTTGGGGAAGTTTCACCAGAATTTTCTCTCAAGGCCGAATACATGAGATTTGTCTATACCACTATATTTAGCCACTTTCAAACCGCAAACCAGAATATATGTGAACGCCCCGCTCTGTCCTACGGAAACAATCTTTATTCGTTGAAAACCAAACTCAATTCATAGGGCAACGGTGAAGTATTCCACGGCCGGTTATTTGACTGAAACTAACAGCGTGTAAATGAGTGAACCCTTTGTCGGTTAATACAAGCAACTGTGGGAGTCTTGAGCGACCACGGATAAAAATCTGATTTTTACAATGCCCAGCCATCTCTGCCGCAAAAGAAATTCAGAATTACCAGAGGGTTCAGTACGGATGGTTCAAGAGCCTTTCCGAGATCGCTGCAAGTACAATTTCCTCGGTAATCTTGACCACATGTTCAAGAGAAAAACGTTCTATGGCGATTTCTCGCGCTCTTCTGCCCATCAAGTTTCGGGTTTCGTCGTCCAACAAAAGCTTTGCCATAGATTGCGCCAAAGATTCAGGGGAGCGCGGGGCAACAAGCAGACCACTCACGCCGTTCTCGATTATTTCCGGAATGCCCCCCACAGACGTGGCCACCACAGGCAAACCACACGACATGGCTTCAATTATGACCTGAGGGAAACCTTCGGAAACCGATGGTAATATAAATAGCCATCCTCGCCTTAAAAATGGCCGGATGTCGTTTGCGCCCGGAATGAGTTCTATGTGTTCCTCCAAATCACTTACCGCCACCTTTTGGCGCAGTTTTGAATTCAAGTAGCCCTGGCCTATTAAGATTAACCGAGCGTCGGGAACAAGCTTTCGTAGAAGGCTGAAAGCTTCAATCAGGGTAAAAGGGTCCTTTTCCTTGACCATACGCCCCACAAAGATAACTGTAGGAAAAGGATCTCGGCAAGATGAGTCTGGAGTGAAGAAATTAACATCCACGCCGTTGGGCGCAACAGCGACTTTTTTAGGATCAACGCGATGCCTTCTGATAACATGCGTCTTTAACGCGTTAGCGTTACATATCAGGCGATCCGTCAATCTCCATAAAAGTGATTCAAACTGTTGTTCCTGTCTCCCTCGCCAGCTTGCGATTACAATCGAATTAGTGGTGATGGCGGCAAAAACACGTCCCCAGATATTGGGCACTGCGGTCATTGTGTACAGCACGTCGGGCTTTTCGTCCCTTAGTTTCCAGAAAAAATTCCAGAGCGCTCGAGGTGTCACCCATGAATCTCTTGACAGGTATTTAACTGGAACACCGCTAGATTCAGCCATTGGTAACATGTTTTCCCCACCCCTCAAGACCCATAGTTCAAGCTTGAATAATTCCCGATTCAAGTGTTTCAGCAGATGGATGGCGTACCTTTGTGTACCTCCGAATTCCAGGTCCTGCAAAATAATAACCGTTCGGTATGGCGGACTAATTTTGGGTTGCATCAATTTTATCTAAAAAGAGTTCGAAAATTTTTTTGTGGTTTCTTTCTTGATTGAACTCTCGTAGAACGAGATCTCTTCCCTTTCTCGCCATATTTAACGCTACATTGCGGTCCTGAATCATGGCCAGTATCGCTTTGGCCATGGAGTCCGGATCATTCTGCGGGACCAGCAAGCCGGTTGTTCCATTCTGAATCACTTCGGGAATGCCGCAAACGTCCGTAGACACTACCGGCAGTCTGTGTGTCAGGGCTTCCATAATAACAGTGGGCAAACCGTCTCTGTCGCCTGTAGAGTGAACAGCGCTTGACATAACGAACACGTCAGCAGAACAATACAGATCAGACACCAAATTGTACGGAACAAAACCGGGGAAATTGACCCTATCGGTCAACCCGAGTTTGCGAGTCAAATACTTCAATTGAAATTTTCTCGGACCATCGCCGGCAAGCGTCAACCTGAAATTAAGACCCGAATCTTTTAAGATTTTAGATGCCTGAAGCAGTACGTGATAAGCCTTTATTCGATCAAAGCGACCCAGGGCGAGGATCCTGTACGGGGGAATCATCAGGACAGGAGCTTCTGCCGCCTTTTCAAGCGGGATACCGTTATAGATCCCGAATATTTTACCTTTTGATTCAGGAACCATGTCTTCAAGATAGGGCACGTTGGTCATGTTATCGGAAATGATAAATTTTGCAGCAATTACTTTTTCGGAAAGCGCCCCATCTGGAGGATAGATATCGCCGGCGCGGCAGGCAAAACTGAAAGGGATGCCCGTCAATGCCGAAGTAACCCATGCTGCAGTAGCTGGCCCCATAGCCCAGGTTGCGTGAATGTGATCAAAGGGGTGTTCGAGAAATCGTTTGGCCAGAGAAAACCCGCACAAGAAAGCGAAGATGTTCTCAGCGCCAAATTCGATGGATTTCCACCTCCTAATTGGAACAGTTTTGAACAGTTTCTTTGTGGTACATGGTTCTCTTTTCATCCAGAAAGCAATATCCCCTAGGATATGTTTCAAAATGGAAACGCCTAAATGTTCAACCTTTTCATTCCCGACCGAAGACATTTCCGGAGAAAGTCCCTTTTTAAGCTCTCCGTAGAGTGTAAAGACCTTCAAAGGCAAATCCATTGCCCATAGATTTAAGACTTCTCTGAAGATGAATGTTTCCGAGGGTTTTGGAAACCAGAGTGTCAAGTATGCTATCTTGGGTAGTCTCACAGGTATTTTTCTCTTACAATCAAGATATAACTTTTAATTATATCTTGAGTCGCGATTACTTTCAAACAGTAATTGGAATCAATTTGAGATTGTAACTTCAGACTTCATTTTTTTTATAAATTGTGCGCTTCTAGCTTCAACTTTGACCACAACTATGATAAATTTAAAACACGATCTGTGTATGTGGCGATCAAGAACCACTTGGCGTCTCGACAGATATTCTACTACTACGGACTGTTTGATAAATTGCAACACTAGCCTGACCAAGTCCCCCCGGAGCCATCTGCTCTTGGGCAGTGAGTATATTCATGAGGCCTTTGAAAGACATTTTGTCTCACCTTCTTGACATTCCAGATGACAGAACTACTCCTGAAAGGTATCGAATAGTCAGGCGCAACATAGCGACATTAATGCTTATAATTACTGTGGTTCCTCTCTCACTCATGACCGTTATCAATTATTTCGAGTATCAGACGGCCCTTAGAAACGAAATATTGGCGCCAATGAGGGCGTTGGTGAACAAGGCCAAATATTCTTTTGAATTGTTTCTCGCCGGAAGGCTTTCCACGGTCAATTTTATCGCCTCGGCCTACACATATGAAGAATTGGCTGATGACAAAAACCTGAACAGGATTTTTAGGGTCCTTAAAAAAGAGTTTGAAGGTTTTGTTGACCTGGGTCTTATCGACTCGCGCGGAACACAAGTCAGTTACGCTGGACCTTATGATCTGCATGGGAAAAATTACGCCGGGCAAGGATGGTTCGAGCAGGTTAAGGTAAATGGCGTATACATAAGTGATGTATTCAAGGGGTACAGGCGGTTTCCTCATGTAGCGATAGCTGTCCAGCATATAACTGATGATGGAAAAGAGTGGATCGTTAGGGCCACTATAAATACCGCAAAGTTCGATGATCTTATCACATCTATGAACTTGGACCCGGAAAGCGACGCTTTTTTGATCAACAGACAGGGTGTGTTTCAGACCAAATCAAAGTTTTACGGAGAGGTGCTGGATCAATCTCCGTTGGAGCTACCAAAAAGTTTTGAACCTGCCGTGATTGAGAAAAAGGATACTCTTGGACGGGATATCTTCCTAGTATATTCCTATTTTAACCGTTCAGATTTTATTTTTGTGCTCATCAAGCCCCGTTCCGAGGTCATGAAAGCCTGGTATACTCTCAGGGCAGACCTTCTGATCGTCTTCCTTATCGGTTTAGTAGCCATAATTGTTGTGGTGCTAAGGCTTACGGACATCATGATGAAGCGGATGAAGGAGAGCGATGACAAGAGACTCTTAGCAATGCGTGAAATGGAACATTCCCACAAGCTTTCATCGATTGGCAGATTGGCCGCTGGAGTCGCGCACGAAGTTAACAACCCGTTGGCTATAATAAATGAGAAGGCAGGGCTTATTAAAGATTTGATAGAATTCGCCTCGAGCTTCCCTGATAAGGAAAAATTTCTGAGCCTGGTAGGCGCTATAATTCAGTCTGTGGAAAGATGCCGGACGATCACTCATCGACTACTGGGGTTCGCCAGGAGGATGGACGTCGAAATCCAGATCCTGGATATCAATGATGTGATACGGGAAACCCTCGGATTTCTGGAGAAGGAAGCCCTTTACAAAGGGGTCACGATAAATCTCGACCTGGATGAAAACCTGCCTAGGGTCCCTTCTGATCGGGGCCAGTTGCAGCAGGTCTTTCTGAACCTTCTGAACAATGCCTTAGCCGCCATGGAGAAAGGTGGAGCGATTTCCATATCCAGTTTTACGAAGGATGACAAAATGCTGGGAGTGATTGTTGAGGATACCGGTCAAGGCATGTCTGAAGAAACCTTGAAACACATATTTGAACCTTTTTTTACAACAAAGAAAGCCGGGCAGGGGACTGGTTTAGGACTGTCCATAACCTACGGAATAATTAAAAGACTGGGTGGCGACGTAGAGGTCCAAAGCCGGTTAGGAGAAGGAACGAGGTTTACGGTTTATATACCGAAAGAATCCCCGGAACAGGCAGGGACGTGAAATGAATGATTGGAAAGTGCTCTTGGTTGATGACGAAAGGGATTTCGCTCTAACGCTCGCTGAACGATTAGGCATGAGAGGAATTAAGGTAAATACTGCTTTCAGCGGACAAGAGGCGCTTGATCTACTTGAAACCTATCAGCCCGATGTGATGGTTCTGGATCTCATGATGCCTGGTATGAGTGGTTCGACCGTCCTGAGAAAAGTAAGAGGTCTTTATCCGAATATTGAAGTTATTCTCCTAACGGGCCTGAGTTCTACTGCGGAAGGCGCCTCCGGTGTAAGTCAAGGCGCCTTCGACTTTTTGACAAAGCCACTCCAAATTGAAAATCTAATCGAGAAAATTGGTTTAGCTGTCAGAAAAAGGTCTGCAGACGAAGCTGGGCAGGAAAAGTAATGAAAGAAACCATTTTCATCGGGAAAATAACAGCGGCCATGACTCACGAGATGAAAAATGTCCTTGCAATCATAAGGGAATCATCCGGTTTGGCTGAAGACTTACTTGGCATGTGTGATGAATCAGCGTTTCCTTACAAGGACAAGTTCCAAAAAATAATGGGCAAGATCGAAAATCAGGTTATACGAGGGGCTGAAATTATGGCCCAATTAAATGAATTCAGCCACGTACCGGAAGTTGAGCGCCAAAGTGAAGACTTAAACCTGGTTTTGAATCAAATAGTAATTTTATCCAAAAAATTAAGTCGATCAAATGCCGTAGATTTTATCGTCGAACAGGCGGACATGCCGGTAACTTCAAATTCTAATCCGCTGACGACACGAATGCTGATCTTCAGGATCTTGGAGTTTCTTGCGCCAGTGATAGGCAAAGGATCCGAAATAAGATTAAAAGCGGTAGGCTGTAAAATTGGCAATCAAGGGTTTTCCGTTACAATAAACGCCCCGGTTTCAAATTCGTTTTTACTGGAAAAAATATTGGCAGGTCCGGAGTGGGACGCTCTGGAAAATGAGTTCAAGAATCACGGAGCGTCAATAGGATCATCCGCAGGAAAAGATTCTCTAATTGTAAATTTTTCTCAGTAAATTGAATTCCTGAAGCGCCATTTACGATTGGCCGACAAAGAAAATTGTTTTGTACAGTTAACACTGGGACTTGAACAGGGGAAAAACAACCTTTTTGGATGGCTGGAGGAACATAATGAAAGAATTCAAAGTTCTAATGGTAGATGACGAGGAAGATTTCGTCCGTACGCTGGATGAACGAATACAAATGCGTAACCTTGATACTTCAGTTGCCCTGAGCGGCGAAGAAGCGATGAAAAAACTCGAAGAGGACCCACCGGACGTCCTCCTGGTTGATTTGAAGATGCCGGGAATGGATGGAATGGAAGTATTAAGAAGGGCCCGTGAAGCATACCCCGGGGTTCAGGTCGTCATGCTAACTGGTCATGGGTCTGAGGCCGATGAAGTTGAGGCGCGCCGGCTTGGGGTATTCGAGTATTTGAGAAAACCAGTAGCTTTAGATCAGTTAATGAGGACATTGAAAGCGGCATATAAGAAAAAACTTGAAGAAACTATGGTAGCGGCGTCTTTTGCAGAAGAAGGAGATTTTGATTCTGCACGAGAAATCATGAAGGGACACGACAAAAACAAATGAGAGGAATCGGCCCATGGCGATTAAAGTCCTGATTGTAGACGATGAGCAGGAATTTGCTGAATTGCTCTCAGAGCGTCTGGAAGCTCGGGGATTTAAGACAAGGGTAGCCCTGAACGGAGACGAGGCTGTTTTAAGGATGAGGGAAGAAATTGCCGATGTTGTGCTGCTGGATGTCATGATGCCCGGCAAGAGTGGTGTTCTGACACTTAAGGAGATCAAAACTTCCTGGCCGCTTTCGGAAGTTATCATGCTCACCGGGCATGGGACAGTTGAGACAGCGATAGAAGGGATGAAACTCGGGGCGTATGATTACCTGCTGAAACCTTCGGCGACTGAAGAGCTTTCCGAAAAAATCAGGACGGCCTATAAACGGAAGTCTGAGCAGGAAGCACAATTGCGCCAGGCTGAGATTGACAAGATAATAGAAACCAAAGGATGGTAACGTTTCAACAGGCCTAAAAATTTTATTTGACCGCACCGTTTTCAAGCGAACTTTCCTGACAGTTGGTCAATGGCTAGTCGGGGTCGGTCCTGTTGAAGGGGTAGCTGTTTTTTAACATTATGAGTTGTCAAGAGGTGAAATATGACAAGGACCGGTAAAGTGGGCGCGTGGGGTTTAGCGCTCCTATTGTCGGTTGATATTTTGGCTGGCAGCGGTTTTGCCAATGAAGGCATGGTAGTGGTGGACAACGCTTCGTCATTTTCTTGGTGGATTTGGCCGCTGCTTCTCCTCGTGGTCACTTTCGTCATGGGGGTTGCGGCCGTACTTGGCGGGGTAGGTGGAGGAGTTTTGTTTGTCCCGATAATCAGCGGTTTTTTTCCGTTTCATTTGGATTTTGTACGTGGGGCTGGGTTGCTTGTGGCTTTGGCTGGAGCTTTAGCGGCTGGCCCAGGTTTGCTAAAAATGAATCTGGCAAGTTTGAGACTAGCCATGCCCGTAGCTCTGATAGCTAGCTCATTTGCTATCCTGGGGGCTATGATAGGCTTGGCGCTTCCTACTCAAGTCGTGCAGATCGCTTTGGGGGTTACAATTATCGGCATCTGCATTTTGATGTTGGTGGCTAAAAAGTCTACGGTTCCAAATGTTCCAAAGGCAGACCCGATATCTTCAGTGTTAAAGATTTATGGAGTTTACCAGGAAGCCAGCACAGGTGAAATAATTGACTGGAAGATTCACAGGACCTGGCAGGGGTTAATATTGTTTGTGGCTATAGGAATCATGGCGGGCATGTTCGGATTGGGGGCAGGTTGGGCGAATGTGCCTGTACTCAATTTACTCATGGGCGCCCCACTCAAGATAAGCGTTGCGACCAGCAAGTTTTTGCTGTCAATTACAGACACTTCAGCCGCATGGATATACATGAACCAGGGCTGTGTAATTCCAATGATTGTGGTTCCTTCTCTTGTTGGAATTATGGGCGGATCATTTGTTGGCGTACGTCTATTGAGAGTTGCAAAGCCGGGTCTTGTCAGGTGGATCGTCATCGGTATGCTCGCTTTTGCTGGTCTAAAAGCCTTGAGCAAGGGACTGGGATTTTAAACCGAGTTGCGACTAAAAAATGTCGATAATTACAGTCGAGGAAAATAATCTTTAGAGGAGTAATCCAAATGAAAGGCGATCCTCACAAATCGTTGCAGGCGTCTCCGGAACAAGTCGTGTATGCCGGGATATTGGAAAAAGGCATGTATCTTGGCTTGATGCTGATCCTTGCCACTTTTGCTCTTTATGTTCTCGGAATAATAAAACCATATATTCCTGTCACGGAAATATCAAAATATTGGTCACTCAGTGTTGGCGAATATTTGCAAACCGCCAACATTCATCAGGGTTGGTGGTGGGTTAGCATGTTGGGATATGGTGATTTCATCAATTTTATAGGAATAGCCTTCTTGGCGGGTGTGACCATAGTCTGCTTTCTGGTAATTGTGCCGGTGCTTTGGAAGAACAACGATAAATTGTATGCTGCTTTTTCATTACTGGAAGCCGTAATTCTGAGTCTGGCCGCAAGTGGTATCCTGGGATCAGGCGGACACTGAATTCGGCGTGAAGACTACAATTACCCAATTCAATTACTTTCTGCCACATCCTTGAATTTTGTGGTGAGGGAATTACGATGCCACTAACTAGAAAAGTTACAGATCTGCTTGTGCCGATCGGAGACTACGCTGTCACAAATGAAGATAGTCCGCTATCTGAAGCAATTTTGGCTTTGAGAAAAGTGTATTGTCAGGTAGAAGTAGGTAAATGCACTGAAGCGGGGCACCGTAATATACTGGTTCTAGATTCTAGAAAACATTTAGTGGGGATCCTGGATTTTAGGACCATTTTAAGAGCCCTGATTCCTGAAATAGCAGGTGGTTTAACGCAAAGGCTCGAAGCCATAGGGGTGTCAGTAGCGTTTGCCCAAGCTGACAGTCTGGATCTTGATGAATCCAGGTTGAGTTTTCAGGCGCGCGTAATAAAAAACGCTGATACAAAGGTCAAGCATTTGATGCTAAAAGTCAGAGGCCTGATCCAGGCGCAAGAGGACCTGTTGTCGGCCCTCAAACTCATGTACGCGAACAACATTACAGTGTTGCCGGTATATGAAAACGGAGATTTGATAGGGGTATTGAGAGAATCCGATCTTTTTTTGACGGTAGCTGATATAGTAAGCAATTAGGATTAGTCGCGATGCAGGCTGAGAGTTAGTCGCATTGCGACTCAATAACTTAGGCCATAACAACGAATGCCACCCTTGCTAAGGATTATTTTTAAGGTTATTTCGTTGGGGATCAGCGCGATCCTTGTTCAGAACTGTTTTGGCCCTAGAGGAATGTCCGAGATAAAATACCGGCCTTTCCCCTTAGTAAGCGAAAATAGTAACCTGGCGAAACTCTCGGACACCTCTGATGACATCTCCATTGAAATCAGGAAAGCCCCAGTTTCCAAGCCAATAGAAAATCTGGCCATTCATTACCCGGCGCTTTTCCCTGAAGGCGAAACGATTAGACCCGGAGACCGTGAGGAATATGTTCCTATTGGCGCCAAAACAGCATATAAAGTAGTCTTTAATACAAAGTACATTCGCAAGCGTAAACGTTTGCAAACCCAAAACGGTAAAGTCGTCGATGATATTCCTCCCGGATGGACTGAATCTGCCTTCGAAGATCCTATCTCTGGAAAAAAGATCCCGATCATGGTTGGCCCGATAATCCCGGAAAAAAAAATACTATATGTGGTTCCTGGTTCCGAAAGTGTATATTATATATTACTTAACGTGGATGGAAAAGATCATGAGGATGCCATCAAGAACTTTGATAAATTTGTCAAACAGGGCATCAACTACAACTAGTAAGGAATAAGACGGAGGGAATCGTTGTTGAGATATATAGGAAGTGTCTATAGACCGCCCAGCGAGGCGGAGAGCCTCATAATCCAGGTTACTTTAGGGTGCAGTCACAACAAGTGCTCGTTTTGTGGGAGCTACCTTGATAAGCCATTTTCCGTTAGAAATATTAAAGAAATCACTGAGGATCTTGCTGAATCCACGGAGATGGGCCCAGTCCGCCGCATATTTCTGGCAGACGGCGATGCTTTATGCGTCCCTCAAAAGCGGTTGACGGAAATCATGGAACTAGTAAACAGGTTTCACCCTGAAGCGGAACGAATTGGGGTTTACGCCAACGCGAAAGACATACTTAGGAAATCAGTTGATGAGTTGAAAAAACTAAAAGAATTGAACCTGGGCATCATATACTTGGGTGTTGAAACCGGGGATGAGAAACTGTTGAAAAAAATTTGTAAGGGTTCAGATTATAAACAGCTTGTGGAAGCTGCTCATAGGGTTAAAGAATCTGGGATAGATCTGTCGGTAACAGTTCTTCTTGGGATTGGCGGGATCGAGGGAAGCATCGATCACGCGCAGGGTACCGCAAAGATATTGACCGACATGGACCCTGATTTTGTTGGAGCGCTTAGTGTTATATTAGTTCCAGGCACACCGTTGCACGAAGAATTCTCTCAGGGCGCCTTCAAGCTTCCAGACCCTTTTGGACTTATCAAGGAGCTTAGAATTGTCATAGCTGAGTCTTCGTTCACAAGATGCGTTTTCAGGTCTAATCACGCCTCGAATTATCTTCCTGTAAGGGCGACGTTACCCATGGACAAGGAAAAAATTTTGTCTGCGATAGACTCGATTCTTAATTCCAGAGATTCCAGAGCGCTTCGACCCGAATTTCTGAGAGCTTTATGATTTTTAGGGCGTCCAATTGTTTTTTTGATACAGCTCACGAAAGGAGTTGACCCATATGCGTGTGATCACTATTTGTGTGGGAAGCGCCTGTCATCTCAAGGGATCCCATGAAATAATCAATTATTTTAAAGACGCCATTAAAAGCGCAGGACTCGATAACAAAGTTGAGTTAAAGGGATCGTTTTGTATGGATAAATGTACTGACGGGGCGAATTTGTTGATAGATGATGAGTTATTTCATGCCAACTCGGTAGATGAAGCTAGAGCAATCTTTCAACAGGAGATACTCGAAAAAATCTAAGAAGGTGGGCGGGATATGGACCAGGAAAAGACCATTCGCGTACCATGGAAAAACTGGGATGACTTCACTCGTTGGGCCCAGGATTTTTCATTAAAGCAGAAGGTATTGGGGGCTTTTTTAGGAGTCGCTGTCTTTGTGGGCTTGCTTACCGTAATTCTGGGGATGCGTCTCGCCCGCTACACTATCATTGAAGAAGCCCAGAAAAAGGTCTCCAGCGACCTTTCCACAGCAGTATTTATTGTAAACAGCTACAAAGAAAACCTTGAACTCAAAATCCGGATGATCGGGGGATCGGACAAGATAAAGGATTTCGTCAAAACTGGGGATTTCCCGGCGATTCGAAACCGTCTGGCAATGATGAATCTGGAAAACGACCTTGACTTTCTGGCTGTAGTGGACTCTAGCGGTATGCTGGTGGCTCAAGCCTTTCAGTTGGAGTCTAAAAGCGAGAGCTTAGCCAACATTCCGGTTGTCAAAGCCGCATTATCGGGCAAGAGCGCATCAGGTTTCAGGGTCAGTGAAATCAAGAAACTGATCGAAGACAATCCCACCTTGGCTCAGCGCTTCGGAGCGAGTCTTCCAAAGGAAGGTATGACGTTGGAGGCCGCGTATCCGGTCTTTCAGGATTCCAAGCTGATTGCAATAATTTATGGTGGAATTCTAATTAATAACAACCACATGATAGTGGAGCGTATCTCCCAACGTTTGTTTAAAGATCAGGCGTATGCGGAGAAAGAGATAGGGTTTGTGGCTTTATTTCAAGGAGATAAGGCTATAAGTTCTTCTCTTCGGGGCAGTGACAAACTTCCTGTTACCGGTTTTCTCATGAATCAAAGCCTCAGGGACAATGTTCTCAAGACCGGAGCAATAGTAATCAGATCTGAAAAGGAATTTCACGATGATTATTTGACAGCTACCGAACCGATTCGAGATTACGATTCCATGGTAATTGGAGCTATTCAGGTGGCTACTCTCGAAAGACCTATTCTATCGGTAGTTGATCGTCTTGTCGGCGCATTCCTCATCATTGCTCTTTGCGGAGTCATTTTGATGGGCGCCATATCTTATTTCCTGGTCAATTGGATCAACAGGCCACTCGAGCAAATGCTTAATGCCGCAAAAAGGGCTGCTGAAGGCGATTTGACGCAGGAGGTTCCAGTCGTAGCCAGAGACGAAATAGGTCAACTTGCGGCCACATTCAATTTGATGATCAGGAATTTGGCGGAATCAAGAAAGAAACTGGAAGAATGGGGATCGCAGCTCGCTTCTAAGGTCGCGGACCAGACAGGTCAACTTGACCAGGCCAGAGAGCAGGTTGAACGGGTCAAAAAGCTTGCGTCGTTAGAAAAGATGGCTGACGGTATGGCGCACATAATGGCGCATATATCAGACCCTTTAATAGACGTGCCAACCGGAGAAGGCGCAACACTAACGAGTTCACGAATCCTTATGGCCGATCCTGACAGTAATGTTCTGGAGATCTGCGAGCGTGTGCTTGAGAATGATGGATTTGCAGTAAAAACCGTACAATCCGCTTCTGAGGCCTTGGCAGAACTTGAGCGAGAACTCTATGACGTAATCATCACCGATATAGAAATGCCGGATATCGGCGGGAAAGATCTACTTAAGGAAATTAAAATAAGGCAGCCGGATATTCTCGTTATTCTAAGCGCTTCCTTCAAAGCTACCGAAGAAGCGGTTGAAACTGTAAAGCTGGGAGCCTACGACTACATCCCCAAGCCATTTGGCCCTCATCAGATACTCTTAATGGTGTATACCGCGCTGCAAACCAAGCTAATCCTGGCCAAGACTAGACGTGAACACGCGGACCAGAGAGCGGAAACCATCTTCCAGCAATTACCCGTCGCCATTGCTCTGGCCGATGACGCCCACAGAGTTGTATACAACAACCACGCGTTTCTTGAACTTGCGTCCAAAGAATCGCAGGAAGATGTTCAGGGAAAAAGTTTCAGGGAGCTTTTTGGTATAGATCCTCTGGATAACGTCGATGAATCCGGAGGTTCTCAATGGCTTAAATTGGAAAAAGTCGGGAGGACAGCCAAGCTTTACAACTTTAATCTGCCGGAAGAAGACCTGAGGGTCCTCATGCTGCTGGACGTCACAGAAACGGTGATGAAAGATCAACAGGCTGACGTCTTCAAAACTGAAACTATTAATAAGGCTCATCAGGTTATTCACGAGCAGATGCGCGTAGCTCAGGAAATTGCAGGTTTGCTGGGAGAAACCACAGCAGAGACCAAAGCGGCTTTATTTGAATTGATAAAGCTTGCAGGGGAAGGGGGAGCGACCAGATGAGCCAGCCTCTTTACATTGAATCGGGGGGCGCGTCTGTTTGCAAATTTGGCGAGATCCTTTGCGGAGATTCCCTTTCTGTATCTTCAATAGGCGATGGCAAACTGATGGTTTTGTCGGATGGCTTGGGCAGTGGGGTAAAAGCTAATATTCTAGCTACATTGACTACAAAGATAGCTACTCGCCTTCTTGAGAGAGGCCTTCCTCTCGAAGAAGTGGTAGAAACCCTCACGGACACATTGCCGGAATGTAAGGTCAGGAAGATAGCCTACAGCACTTTTACATTGCTAAAAGTCAAGGAGGACGGACGAGTATACTTGGCTGAATTTGATAATCCTCCTACTTTTTTCCTGAAAAGAGGATACGTAAGTAAACTAAACTACAAAGACAAAACAATAGGTTCAAGAAAAATACGGGAGGCCCACGTTCACGCCGAAGCTGGAGATTGGCTCATAACAGTGAGTGACGGAGAAATTCATGCCGGCATAGGTGGTCTCTTAAACCTCGGTTGGGATTGGGAAAAAATTGCCAAATTTCTGGAAACTCAGGTTTATGAAGATGTATCAGCCCAAAAAGTGGCGCAAATATTGGTTGATCAGGCAAGGCAACTATATGAGGATCGCCCGGGTGACGATACGACCGTAGGAGTACTCAAGATCCGGCCCAAAAGGTTTGGGGCTTTCATGATCGGGCCCCCCGTCAGACGCGAGGACGACGCTGAAGTTGCAAAACGTTTTCTTGCGCTTCCCGGTCGAAAAATTGTCAGTGGAGGAACCACGGCGGGCATACTTGCAAAGTTCCTCGAACGGGACGTGACCGTGGATTTGTCTACGATGACAAACAAGATTCCACCGATTGGAAAAATGGAAGGGATTGATTTGGTGACAGAGGGTGTTCACACTGTTAACCACACACTCGAAATTCTTCAAAAGATTAAAGATATTGATGAATTATCAGGGCTACGTGATGGCTCGAGCTTACTGGCGAGAGAGTTTCTTTTTGCGGACTGTATTAACATTTTCCTTGGTCAGGCAATAAATCCTGCCCACCTTAACCCCAACCTACCGCAGGAGATGGGGTTCAAGAGTCGAAGCGTGCAGTCCATCGCATCGATGTTGCGCGTCATGGGAAAAGAAGTAATCCTGGAAATTCATTAAAACCGTGCCGAAAGTTTTCACGACTGAATGTCAAACACTAACGGTTTAGATTTGTTGGTCCCGACGCTTCGCTTTTGTTGACCTTGGAAGACAGAGCCTGGATTTGAGTTTCAATCTTGCCAATCCGTTCCAAAAGGGTAGCATTGACTCTTTCCTGATTTTTAGAAATTGTGTCTGATGATTTGGTTGAGGTATAGGGTTGCTTCAACTGAGCCAATTCTTCTTTGATCCCCTGTAAATTTTTAATAACAGCTCTATCGCTATCTATGAAAGTTTGGGCATAATTTTGAACAGCTCTTTCTGTGGAGACTCCTTTTTTATGAAATTCAGACATCATTCCATCAGATTTTTGCTGGAGACTGTCGGCCGTATCAGCCATTCGTTTTGTGCTGAACGCCATCTGTGGCATTGCTGACGCCATTACCCCCATGTAATAGGTCATTTGATCCATGTTGCTCTGCATTCGACTAATAGAGGCGCATCCTGGAAGCAAAGGGATCGAAATCACCATACAAAGAAAGGTCTTGAGCAATCTTGTGATATTGGGTTTTGCTTTTGTCCGGTTGGCCCCAATGCCGTGGGAACGTATCGTTCCATCTGGATTAGCTAGTCTTTCCACTTGTATGTCCCAAACCTTTTTGGATCAAAGAGAGCGTCGGCCAGCTCGACGCCGAAAACGGCGTTCTCTTGTCTAACAAGAATACGAATATTCTTTTTTGGTATTGTGATTTCTTCTTCGCGAGGGAATTCCCGTCCGTCCTCGGTCTTGAAGAACTCTACTACCCTGTATGTCCTGTCGATTTTTTTGCTGTTATCCATATCCTGAGATTTTAAGGTGGTAAAGTTTTGTTTACTAACCCAGACGAGGCGTTCACCCTTGTCGTCGGGTTTGACAATCTTGATAATCCAACAATCCTGGCCGCCAACCTTTTCTTCCCCGGCAATAGAATATTTTTCCCTGGGATTTGGGACAAAGCCAAGAATATCGTCGGTATTTAATCCTGTTCCTCCAATGTCGGACGACGGATCGTCCGTGACGACGGGTATGGTTTTTTGAGTCGCAGGCAAATACATGAATATTTTTGGCGCCTGCCCCGGCCCGGTCTGTAACAAGAAACGAAGGCCCCTTGATTCCTTGGGTTCATCAAAATCGAAAAAGAAATCAGCCTGATCGGCTTTCAGTTTGCCGCAAACCCAAAGAGATTGCGTAGTCGGAGGCTTTTTAGCTTTGAAAGTTTTAATGGTCAGGGCTGCCCGAAAACTTTCTTTGAACCCCTGTTCGGCAACTTTTTTGAGGATTTCTTCCGCTGTCATGTCACAAAAAACGATTGACAGGAAACATGTGGACAATAGAATCGAAATGATTAAAAGAAAAAATTTGTGTTTCATAATCTTCAATAGCTACCTAAAGGTATTACTCCAAACAGATTAAAGCTACATATTTAATAATAAAAGTAACTTACTATGATTACAAACATAAAAATACTGGATTATTGAGACAAGGATAACACAAAAACACCTGTTTGGTCAAGAGTGTCTGATCCAGGATTCTAATGGATTTGTCTTCAGGTTCTTTTTTGATCGGACAATTTGGACACAAGAATCATAAGGTTCGTTGGTCTTGACTTAAAAAGTGACATCAATTCACCTTTGACGGTTTGCCCTGTGATGGGTATAACTAATTAGAAATTGTGGCTTGCGAGGGTGAAACATGATAAAGCGCTTGTTCTTCGCTGTGAGTATATATGGCTGTTTTCTAATCTTTTTCGATTTAACGGCTTTTGCTCAATGGCCTCTGGGAAAAGACCTATCCCCTGCGATAGTAAAAAGTGGAGAGAACTCGGGTTACTTGACAGGCTCAGGGCGCTTTCAGGTTTTTGTTTCACCGAACATTAAAGGACACACATTTATGCTAGATACTGAAACCGGCAGGATTTGGATTTTTAAGAAGGACAACTCCTCTGGGGATATATCATTACAACGGATCCCTGTGGACCAGCTTCATGACAATCAGGCGCACGGGGCTGGTCATTCCAAGAATTAGGCTTTTTTGAAAAGGTCCGTTTGGGAAAATAACGAAAATTATTTGTCGCCGAGGTACATGATGAAAAAAAATGGTTACAAGGTTGCGGTTGTCGGGGCTACCGGCGCTGTGGGTAACATGATGCTCAAGGTCCTTGAACGAAGGTCTTTTCCAGTCAAAGATATAGCGCTGCTGGCTTCTGGTAGGTCTTCCGGCAGAACACTTGAATTCAATGGGAAGCAATATCCGGTCCTGGAACTCAAAGAATCGTCCTTTGAGGGAGTGGACATAGGCCTGTTTTCAGCGGGTGGATCAATAAGCGCCAAATTCGCGCCGTGTGCGGCCCAAGCTGGGTGTGTAGTGGTAGACAACACTGCGCACTTCAGGATGGATCCTGAAGTGCCTTTAGTGGTCCCTGAAGTCAACCCTGAACAGATTGCCAATTATACGGTCAAGAACATTATAGCCAACCCGAATTGCTCTACAATCCAGATGCTGGTGGCGCTGAAACCTATCCACGATGTAGCAAAGATCAAACGTATAGTAGTTTCCACCTATCAATCCGTTTCGGGAACCGGTAAGGACGCTCTGGAGGAAATGCTGCTACAGTCCCGAGAGATGGCCAATAAAATTGATTGGACTAAAGAGGATGGTTTAAACAAACTTTGGACAAGGCTCAAACCTTTTCGCAAAGTAGACACTAATGTTTATCCTCACCGAATCGCATTTGAATGTTTACCGCATATCGATGTATTTATGCCTAACAACTACACAAAAGAAGAAATGAAAATGGTGTGGGAGACTGGGAAAATTCTTGACCCAAATATTAGAGTTACAGCCACCACTGTCCGGGTACCAACATTCTTCGGTCACTCTGAATCTGTGAACATTGAAACAGAGAAAAAGCTTGGCGCTCAGGAAGCCAGGGAGCTGTTACGAAAGGCTCCGGGCGTGAAGGTTCTGGATGATCCGTCAAGGAATGAATACCCGTTGACCGCATTGGCCGCAGGTGAGGATTTTACGCTGGTGGGTCGAATTCGGGACGACGAGTCTATAGACAAGGGCCTAAACATATGGGTTGTGTCTGACAATATTCTCAAGGGCGCAGCCTTGAACGCAGTACAAATTGCCGAAATTCTGATCAGTAAGTATCTGTAATCCATAGCGAAAGGAAATGTTTATGAAATCGCTACGTGAAGCAGTCATCGTGAGTGCTACCCGCACTCCTTTAGGATCTTTCAACGGCGCCTTGAGCAACATAGGCGCAACCAGACTAGGGGGCCTTGTTATTGAAGAAGCGGTGAAACGGGCTGGAATTGACAAGGCTGAAGTTGACGAAGCGATCATGGGACAAGTCTTGCCTTGTGGATATGGTCAAAACCCGGCCAGACAGGCGGCCCTTCAAGGAGGGCTTCCTTATGAGACTCAATGCTTTACTATAAATAAGGTATGCGGGTCGGGGCTCAAAGCAATTATGCTGGGGGCACAAGCGATTCAACTTGGGGATGCTGATATTGTGGTGGCAGGTGGTATGGAGAACATGAGTTCCGCTCCATACTATCTTGAGAAAGCCAGGTTTGGCTACAGAATGAATAATGGTGTTTTGTTAGATCACATGGTTCATGACGGCCTTTGGGATATAGTCAATGATTTCCACATGGGTATAAGCAATGACCTGTGCAGTGAGAAATATATGGTGTCACGTGAAGATCAGGATAGGTACGCTGCTTCAAGTTATGAGCGCTGTCTGGAATCAATCAAAATGGGAAGATTTAAGGAAGAAATAACTCCAGTAATTATCCCTCAAAAAAAAGGCGACCCTAAAGTTTTTGACACCGACGAATGCCCAAGGGAAACTTCGTATGAAGTTTTGAGCAAGATGAAGCCAGCGTTTCAAAAGAACGGTTTCGCAACAGCCGGTAACGCCTCGGTAATATCAGACGGAGCTAGCGCATTATGTATTGTGGCTGAGGAAGTCGCCCAGAGGAAAGGTTTGGAAATTCTGGCTCGAATTGGGGCCCAGGGTAGCGCGGGTCTAGATATGAAGTATGTCCTAATGGCGCCCATGCTTTCCATTCCCAAGGTGGCAGCTAAGGAAGGGATAGATCCAAGAGCGATAGACCTGATGGAAATCAATGAGGCTTTTGCTGGTTCAACTGTAGGAGTTATAAAGGAGTTAGGACTAGATACTCAAAAATGCAATATCAATGGTGGATCCGTAGCTTTGGGACATCCAATCGGCGCAAGCGGAGCGCGTGTTTTGACAACGCTTATATATGCCATGAGGGCTCACAACGCGAAAACTGGAATGGCCTCACTATGCCTCGGTGGAGGGGAAGCCGTTTCACTTTTTGTAGATCGTTGATCGGCCTTGTGCCATAACGAATTGCAAGGGCTGAGCTGAACTTGAATCTTCGCCCCATGATCAGTTTTGAATAATTATTACCGGATAGGGTTTGAAAATGCTTTTGAAAGACAATCCTTACTCGTTCCTAACGGGAAGAGACCCGTTTATGCCGATGGAGTTCCAGGGACAATCGAACCACAACCATGTGTCAAGAATCCAGTTTGAACTTAAACATGAAGGTCTTTTAGGGATTCCTCATGGCGGCGTGGGCATGGGATTGTGTCTCGACGCATGGCGAAATTTGGGACTACCTGATTATCCAGTGACGGTGAATTTCAAGTTTGGGGGATCGGGTATTTTCATCGGGGACCAGGCGGTCTTTGAAATAAATGGTCGAGACTTATCCCAAAACGCGTTGGATCTTAGGATAACTAAGGATGGAGACAAAAAGCCTTATCTTCGAGCTGAAATCATGGCAATGAAATCTACGGAGGTTTCCGTGCCTGCGTGGTTGGGTAATTATGACAATTTTCGGGCGTTGCCCTACTACAGAAATTGTTTTGTCTGCGGACATTTCAGAAATGAACCAGGCTTGAGAAGACGATTTCGAGTTCATCAAAACGACTCAATTGTTCAGATTTCCGTTCCATGGGGATTCGATCCCGAAGATTTTGACAGAGCAGGATCTTTCCTAATTTCCAAAGACGAGTTGCATCCTGCGGCCTTAATATCCATTTTCGACGAAAATACGGCGTGGGCGGGGTTCATGTTGACCAAAGCTGCCGGTCTTTCAGTAAGATTGGAGTTTTCGCTGCTTAGACCTGTAAAAAATCACGAAAAACTCCTGTTCGTCGCGGAACCTACAGGGATAAGAGGTAACCCGGCCACTCCTCGATTTTTCATGGCTCAGGGAACAATATTTGCGGTAAACGGATCAGGCGCAGATCCAGTGGCGTTTGGTCGGGGCGAATGGATTATCATGCAACAATATACTGATCAAATAAAAAGGAACCTGATTCCGGATAACGATTGGGAGTGGATTTTTACGTAGTTGGTATTTTTCTAAAAAGACCATTTCGGTCGAATGGAGCTAAAAGTGGTAGAAAAAGTTACTGATGGAATCTTGTGGGTAGCGGGCCGAGACAGATTTATGCCGGATTCACACATCTATGTATTAGGAGATGTTAGTTCCAATAATCTGACCATAATAGATTGTGGAATTGTTGAAATGGGGGACTATAAACTGGGCGAATTGGAAAATCACGGGATCTCCCTAGAACAGGTTAAGAGAATCATAATGACTCATACTCATCTTGATCATATAGGCTGTCTCCGGGAATTCCTGGACAAGGCCCCCCACATTCAGCTTTGGGTCCATAAGGATGAAGCGACATACCTGGAACAAGGTGATGACAGAATTGTTTTTGGCAACAAGATGTTTGAATCCATGATTAGGTCCCAATACTCTATTCCAGAAGGCTTTTTTAAATTCAAAGTGGACCGGAAACTGGCAGGCGGAGAAATAATGGATCTGGGAGGACAGGAATTTAAGGTAATCCATGTTCCAGGTCACAGTGTCGGCAGTATAGCATTGTATGATGAAGCACGGAAAATTTTTATTTCCGGAGACACTATCTACGCTGACGGAGCCATAGGTAGATATGACCTGTTCTCAGCGGACCCTAACAAGTTAAAGGAATCGCTGGAGGTTATAGCAGATTTCAAAATAGACACTCTTTTACCGTGTCACAATCGCATCGTCAAAGGTGGCGCTGACAAAATGATCAAGAATACAGTTCAACATTGGCTTCCCATGTTGAGGTGACACCGTGGGATGATAAAACAGGCGCTACTAATATTGGCTAAAAGGTCAGGGGAATTTAAAGATGGGTAAAACTGTTGCTGAAAAGATCATTGGGGCGCATCTCGTCAAAGGTAAAATGGAGGCGGGGTCGGAAATAGCGATAAAGATCGATCACACTCTAACTCAGGACGCCACGGGAACCATGGTTTATCTGGAATTCATGGCTTTAAAGGCGCCGCGTGTCAGGACGGAAATATCCGTAAGTTATGTGGATCATAATCTCCTTCAAACAGATTTCAAGAATGCTGATGACCACCAGTTTCTCAGGACAGCAGCGGCAAAATTTGGGGTAATATTTAGCCGCCCGGGTAATGGCGTATCCCATCAGGTGCATTTGGAGCGCTTTAGCGTCCCCGGGAAAACACTTTTAGGGTCTGACAGCCACACTCCCACAAACGGAGGCATGAGCATGCTGGCCATAGGCGCCGGCGGGCTAGATATAGCCATGGCCATGGGAGGCGCTCCATTTTACCTCAACATGCCCAGAATTGTTGGTGTCAGACTTTCAGGCCATTTGCAAGCATGGGTTTCGGCGAAAGACGTCATTCTGGAGATTCTGCGTCGTCAGTCTGTAAAAGGAGGGATAGGAAAGATTTACGAGTATTTTGGTCCGGGGGTAGAGACCCTGTCAGTAACGGATAGGTCTGTCATAGGAAATATGGGAGCTGAACTGGGTGCGACCACTAGTATTTTCCCTTCTGATCAAAGGACGCGGGAATTCCTTGAGAGCCAGGGCAGAGGCGGTTCCTGGACCGAGATAACGGCTGACCCAGATGCTGGCTACTGTGAAATCATTGGTGTTGACCTTTCTGAGCTTGAACCTATGATTGCTTCTCCAAGTTCTCCTGACAATGTGACTAAGGTCTCTGAAATTGAAGGTGTTCCAGTCAATCAAGTGATAGTGGGATCTTCGGCCAATTCATCTTATCGTGATCTGATGATTACGGCTAAGGCCATGGAAGGCAGGCATTGCCACCCCGACGTAAGTTTTGAGATCAATCCCGGCAGTAGTCAGGCGCTCTTGAATGTCACATCATTTGGGGGGCTTACCAGTTTAATCCAAGGCGGCGCACGCATACACCAATCGGGCTGTTTGGGTTGCATTGGCATGGGACAGGCCCCAGGCACTGGAAATGTCTCACTTCGGACCTTCCCCAGAAACTTTCCCGGCCGCAGCGGAAGCTTCCCGGACAGGGTCTATCTATGTTCTCCGGAGACAGCAGTAGCATCTGCCATTTTCGGAAAAATTACTGATCCCCGAAAGCTGGGTAAATACCCGGATGTTTCAAATCCGGAGAAGTATGTCGTTAATGACGAGAATCTTATTTGTCCTCCCGAGTCCGGAGAATCAATCGAAATACTGATGGGGCCAAACATCAAGCCCTTTCCCGAGTTTGGGCCGCTGGAAGACGATCTCGAAGGCGTAGTGGCCCTGAAGGTCGAAGATAATATTACCACTGACCATATTATGCCCGCTGGTAGTAAGATTCTGCCTTTAAGAAGCAATATTCCGGCAATTAGCGAGTTCGTTTTTAACATTGTCGATCCGGACTTCCCTGCTCGAGCCAAAGCCGCGGGGTCGGTGTTTGTAGTTGGCGGAGAAAACTATGGACAGGGCTCTTCGCGTGAACACGCTGCGATTGCCCCACGATTCTTGGGAGTTAGGGCCAAACTGGTTAAAAGCTTCGCACGTATACACAAGGCCAATCTGATAAACTTCGGTATACTGCCTTTGCGATTTGAGAATCCTGAAGATTACAATCTTATAAAACCCGGTGACAGGTTAAGAATTGCTGGAATAAGGGAGTCCCTGGAGGCGGGAGCAAATTTGTTGAGTGTTACGGAGTTGGGATCCGGCAGGACAATTCCCGTAAAGCTTGAAATAACGCCAAGAGACCGCAAGATCTTACTGGCTGGGGGCCTGATAAACCTGGCTGAGTGTTGCTAATAGAGTCGCACGTTCCCATAAGTAATTTTAGGTTGCCAGGGACGAATGGCATACCTATTAAGGCTGCGCCCCGCTCCGAGTCGGGCCCTTTTGGTTTTGGACTTTCATGAAAATTTCGTCAGGCTCCTGGTCCTTCAAAGGAGTGAGGTCCCGCCCGTGATGCGCCCTAAAACTTTCGGATGTTAAATTGGTAATCAGCAAAGGGACCACCCGCCCTGAATCCCAGTGCAACGACAAAATTGGAGCAATGTAGGAATATCCACCTTGGCCGGCCTGGACCCACGCCTGGCTGGTCTCCCCTTGATAGCTTGTCTCAAAGGTCCCATCTTTTCTAAATGTCAGTTTTAAAACACGATCTTTTGCCGGAGTTTCCTGACCTTGAATGGTCCGGGCCGTCAGGACCCATGTTCCGACTAGCTCGGGATGAACCTCCGATGACGATTGAACTCCTTTTTCCTGACAGGAAATCATTAGAACTAGACAGAAGAAGCACAATGTGTAGATGGCAAAGATACTGAGATTTTTTGTCATTGTAGAAACAAACCTAATAAAAATAAAAAAAGCGATCCTCAAACAAAAGATCGCTTTTTTTCACTAAACTTTTTAGGTTAAAAAGCTAGAATAAGGTCTTTTCACAAATTAATCTTAGAACCAACCGCTTGAAGAGCTACTCGCAGGATAATAACCACTGCTTGAGGAGCTGGCGGGCCAGTAATAGCCACTGCTTGAGCTAGAAGAAGCTGGGGTGCAACAATAGGCTACTGTTCCGCTGCTGCTTGAGGAACTGGCGGTGGGCCAATAACTACCACTGCTTGAGCTAGAAGAAGCTGGGGTGCAACAATAGGCTACTGTTCCGCTGCTGCTTGAGGAACTGGCAGGCCAATAATAGCCACTGCTTGATGAACTAGCTGTATAGTTTCCGCTGCTGCTGCTACTGCTGGATGACGCATTGCCCCAGGAAGAATAGGGGGCCCAAGCATAGAATCCAAAGCCGTATGAAGCAAACAACATAACCATACCTACAACCGCGAGCGTCACTGCAAATCTTCTCATTGAAATCGTTACCTCCTCATTGAACGAGAATAAATTCGCTGTTCTCTAATCGAAAACAGTTGCTCCCTTTAATAAATTCAAAAAACTTTTGTTAATCGCTATCACGTTTAATCAATGTTGTCAATCTTTTTCTGGCTTGTCGTCCGCGACACCGATCGGCCGTAAGTCAGAGGTCTCAGTCCTCACTTGACTCACACCTTTTCTCTGCTACAATTCCCCTGATTGAAAGTTTTGTCAAGGAAATTTTGTTATGGTTAATTTAAAAATTAAAATTAGTTCAATAAAACGATTAGCTAATATTATAGTTGAACAATATCTATATCCACTTGTTATAAAATGTCGTTATTTATTCAAGGAATATGACATTACTGGTATGAGGCATATCGCAGTTCTGAAAAAGAGTTTTTATGCCAGTTTGAATGCTATCAACAATAGGAAAGTCGGAAAATCGAGATTCTCGTCCACGGTCCTCAGCCTCATCTGCTTCCTGATATCATTATTCCCCAGCGCCGTAACAGGCCAAGTCGCTCAAAGTCTCGATTCAGACCTGTCGGCCCAGCATTCGAATTCAACATCCCGGCAAATTCGACAGGCGGGTGAACTCGCTTTGACCGGTGATACTGTCCGCGCAACAGAGATATTGAGGCAAGCTTTAAAGGAATGCCAAAGCAATGACGGAGAAAGCCACGATTGCGCCAACTGGCTTAGGGCCTTGCAGGGACTTAATATGATGCTGGAAAACCCTAAGAAACTGATTGCCTCGACGAATTCTATCGGCATGAGATTGGTCAGGATACCTTCCGGGGAGTACATGATGGGGAGCCCTAAGCAGGAATTGGACTGGCTCCGACTCACTTTTAGACGGACTTGGCGCGAAGGACATAAACAATGGTTCCAAGATGAAACCCCGTTGCATCCAGTTCGTATAACCAAACCATTTTATATGGGCGCGTATGACGTGACGGTGAAGGAATTCAGGGATTTTGTAGATGATACGAAGTATAAAACCGATGCTGAAAAAGGTGACGGCGGCATGATTTTCAGCAACAAGGACAACAGATGGGTCCCGCAGAAAAACATGAAGTGGGACTCTGTTCCATGGAAAATCGCGGATAACCAACCGGTGGTATTTGTTTCCTGGAATGACGCGCAGGCTTTTTGCAAATGGTTGAGCCGAAAAGAGAAACGGCGTTACAGATTACCAACGGAAGCGGAATGGGAAATGGCTTGTCGAGGAGGGGCAGTATGGGTCAGATATCCTTGGGGAAACAAGCTTCCGGGAGATAGAGACACAAATTTTGGGGATGGAAACCCAAAGCTCCCAGCGAGTCTAACCACCGTCAACGACGGTTATGAATATGTATCGCCGGTTGGGAGTTATCCTCCGAACGGTTTTGGTCTTTACGACATGGATGGCAATGTCATGGAATGGGTCCAGGATTATTACGACCGAAATTATTATGAAACGTCACCTATCAACGACCCGCAAGGGCCGGCGACTGGATCAGGTAGAGTTAACAAAGGGGGAAACTGGTTCGCGAGCCCTGCCGATTGCAGGTGCGCTTTCAGGGGTTTTTCCGGTGAGACGATGAGTTTTTGGAACCTTGGCTTTCGTGTGGTGATGGAAGACAACTCTCCTTCTGATATTCTTAAAACTGCGAATAGTACGCTCGACAAGACAAGTCAATCTTACGAGCCTTCATCGTCATCCGGTATGCCTCCAAGCGAGGAAGACGGGGTCAGGCTGTTCCGTCAGGCGATGTTTGCAGCGCAACAGCAGCAGTGGGACAATGCGGTAGAAGACTTGGAAAAAGCCTTGAAACTTTATCAAGAACGTGAAGATCCCAAATGGATAGCAAGAGTGAAAGCCACCCTTGCTGGAATTTACGCTGAACGAAATCGGACGTTTAAAAGTAAGGAGCTTTACACTCAGGCTTTATCAGAATTTAGAAAGATGGGTGATACAGTTAACGCGAAAATAATTCTGGCCCGTTTACAGGAACTGGAAACATCACCCGGTGTAAAAGTTGTAGAGGTGCAGAAAGGCAGCATTGCTGACCGAATCGGCATAGTCCCCGGTGATGTGTTGGTGGAATACGCCGGCGAGACAGGACTGAGAGTGGCGAGTCTGAAAAAACTTGTGGAGGAGTATACCCGTACTCCACAAATTACATTAAGTGTCATGAACAATAATGAACTAACGACTACAGTGGTGCCCGGCGGACCGTTAGGCGTGGCGCTTGAAGATATCAAACGTCCTCCGCGCCCTGCCAGGGCTCCAGAGCAGCAGCAAAATCAGAGGGAAAGAAGAAACCCGAGAGACCGCAGAAACCGAAGATAAAATTTAGGACAAATACCCGGGTTGTTTTATAGTCTACTTACGCATTTTCGCGACGATTTTTTCTATTAGTGAACTTGTAGAAACGCCGCTTACAAGTTCCACGAATTGGACTTTGCCTCCCCGTTCGTTTAAAATGTCGTCTCCTATTACTTTTTTACCTTTCCAGTCTGCTCCTTTGACCAGAATGTCGGGCTTTATTTCCTTTATAAGATTGTATGGGGTGTCTTCATCGAAAGATACCACGTGATCCACAAAATTCAACGCTGATACCAGCTCTAGTCTATCGTTCTCGTTGACTATCGGTCTTTGCATACCCTTTATTTTCTGGACTGATTTATCCGAGTTGACAGCCACTATCAGGATGTCACCAAAGGTTGAGGCTTTACGTAGAAGTTCCAGGTGTCCAATGTGGAACAGGTCAAAACAGCCATTAGTGAACACTATGGACTGACCCTGCAGCCTGTGATTTCTGACGACCCTTGCCACCTCATCTCTCGAAATGATCTTTGTTCCTTGAGGCCAATTCCTGAGAGAATTGAGCATTTCATCAAGAGTCACCGAGGCTGCTCCGAACCGAGCCACGACGAGTGAAGCAGCGAGATTTGCCATTTGGGCGGCTTCTTCTACAGAAAGTCCGCTTGCTATAGCAAGCGCCAGAGTAGCGATCACTGTGTCTCCTGCGCCGGTAACATCAACTATTTCGACAGGCTTTACAGGAAAATCCTGAACTTTGTTTCTCGTCACGAGAGTAATTCCGTCTTTCCCGCGAGTTACGAGTATACCTTTGGCCTGGGTTAGTTCAAGCAGTATGGCGCCGGCTTTTTCGAGTGTCTGGGTGCTTCTTATTTCAACGCCGGAGGCCAGAGACGCTTCTCTTATATTGGGTGTTACGTAAGTGGCGCCGCGATATCGACTAAAGTCAAGCCCCTTGGGATCAACCAGCGATGGAACGCCTTCGGAGCGGGCAGTCATAAACAGGTTCTTCAGAATGGTATCGGAAAGGAACCCTTTGCCGTAATCGGAGACTATTACGGCTTTGACTTGAGGGATCACCGACTTGATGTCGTCAAGCACATTCTTTTCTAATTCCAAAGGCATTAGTCCGTCATATTCCTCGTCGATCCTTACTATTTGCTGATTTCTAGCCACTACCCTGGTTTTGATTGTTGTCGGCCGTGATCTTTCGGATTTTAGCCAGAAAGTGTCCACCCCGATTTCGGCGCAGTGTTTTCTGAACCACTCTCCTGCCGCGTCTGAGCCTACTGTGGCAAACAGAGCTACGGCGCCTCCCATCGAAACAACATTTCTAACGACGTTTCCAGCGCCTCCAAGTCGCCTATGCCTGTCCTTGGCTAACAAAACAGGCACCGGAGATTCTGGGGAAATCCTCTCAACCTCACCTACAACATATTCGTCTACCATTACATCTCCAGCGACAAGAATAGACGCCGGTTGCATTTTATTAATCAAGTTTTCGTTCAACTCGTCAGCCTCCGCTCATGCCTTTTTGAAGAATAAAAGTATCTTACCACAATTTGTTTCAACTGAATTTTCCAAGCTGGAACTGAAATTTGTGATTGTGACATTTGGAAAATAGTCTGGTAGTTGATACAATGTCAAACTCGATTCAGTAAAAAATATCGAGAGGCTATAGAGTTCGGGGAATGAAATGAACAAGATTCTTTCAATAGCCGGATCAGATTCCGGAGGAGGGGCCGGCATACAGGCCGATCTTAAAACCATTTTGTCTCTTGGCGGTTATGGCATGAGCGCTATCACAGCGCTAACTGCACAGAATACGTTGGGCGCGCATGCGATTACGCTCATGGATCCCGATTTTGTAGCCAAGCAAATTGACGTTGTTCTGAGCGATATTGGAGCTGACTGTGTAAAAACGGGGATGCTGGGAAACGAGGACATAGTAAACTCCGTTGCGGACCAGTTGACAAAGCATAGGGTCGAGAAGCTGGTAGTTGATCCCGTAATGCTTTCGAAAACGAATTCAGTTCTTTTAGATGAATCTGGCCAAAAGGCAATCGTAAAAAGACTTTTTCCGATTTGTTATTTGCTCACTCCCAACATACCTGAAGCGGAAACCTTTTTAGGAATAGAGATAAAAGATGTTTCGGATATGAAAAAGGCCGCCAAAAAATTACGAAAAATGGGACCAAAGTACGTCCTTGTGAAAGGGGGACATCTAAGGGATGCGCCGGTGGATGTTCTTCATGATGGTCGCCAGGACTATGAATTCGAGACACTTCGCGTTCGGACCCGTCACACGCATGGTACAGGCTGTACATTGTCCGCTGCAATATCAACATTACTTGCCGGCGGGATGCCTGTGATGGAATGCATTGACAAGGCCAAAAGGCATCTTTATCGCGCCTTGCGATTTTCTTTGGGTATCGGTAAGGGTGTTGGACCGTTGAATCATTACGCTTCGATAGCCAGGGAGATAGCCAGGACTAATGTAATAGAGGAACTGGACAAGGCCCTCCAGAGACTCAAGCGTCTCAACATTGGCTACCTGATTCCTGAGGTGCAGTCAAACCTGGCTTACGCGATCCCATACGCGGAGACGGTAAATGACGTCGCCTCCTTTCCTGGAAGGATTGTCCGATTCGTGAATACGATCGACACCTTGAAAGGGGCAAGATTTGGAGCTTCCCGTCAAATTCATCATCTTGTGTTGGCGGCAATGGAGTATGATCCAGATCGCCGGGCGGCAATGAGCATCGCCTATTCGGCTACGTTGGTGAACAGGATCCGCTCTCTAGGGTATAAAGTGGCGGAGTTTGACAGAAATAGGACTCCCCCGGATCTCCAACTTGAAGAAGGCAGCACACTTGCCTGGGGAGTCCAGGATGTCATGGAAGAACTTGGTCGGGTGCCTGACGCTATTTTCGATAAAGGGGCTTTGGGCAAAGTCCCCTTAATCAGGTTATTTGGCAAGGCCCCCTCTTCAATAGTTGACCTGGTGGCAAAACTGTAAGATGGTTTTGAAAGGACAAATATATTTTCTAACTTGCTTATAAAAATGAAACGACTTAATTTTAAAAAAACATGAAACTTGCGCACCACAGTTTTCGACTCTTTGCTTATACGGTTTAAGATATGGCGCCTAAACTCATTGATCTACACGGTAGGACAATCGATTACCTCCGTGTATCAATCACCGATCTCTGCAATTTCAGATGCATATATTGCAGACCCGCTGAGGGTGTCCAATTAGTTCCTCATTCGGATATCCTGAGATATGAAGAAATATTGAGGATCGTGATTGCGGCGAGAAATTTGGGGATTCGTAAAGTCCGTGTCACAGGTGGCGAACCATTGGTCAGACGGGGAGTTGTGGATTTTATATCCAGACTGAACTCTGAAATCGACCTTGAAGATGTGGCATTGACAACTAACGGATCAAGACTCCCGGAAATGGCCAAGGGGCTTTACCAAGCGGGTTTAAAGAGGGTCAACATTAGTCTGGATACCCTTAGAAGAGACCGTTTTCATTCGATAACCGGCGCTGATGAGTTAGACAGGGTCCTTAAAGGTATAGAGGAATGCCTCGAGATTGGTTTTGACCCTATCAAGATCAACGTTGTTTTACTCAAAGGGATAAACGAATCTGATATAGCTGATTTCGCCGGACTGACCATCGAGAAACCTATTGACATAAGATTCATTGAAAGAATGCCGTTTGGCGCCGAGGCCCGTCCGCCTAATTCCCCGGCTTCTTTCAGCGCATTGCAAGCGCTGAAGATTATTGAAAGGGTCTTTGGAGAGTTGCGGCCCATGGAACGATCTGAAATGGCCGGCCCGGCCACAATGTTCAAGATTGACGGAGCACTGGGAAAGATTGGTGTTATTGATCCTGTATCAGGCCATTTTTGTGGGACTTGTAATCGCATAAGATTGACTGCCCGTGGGTCTTTGAGACCATGCTTGTTGAGTCCCACGGAAATTGACATGAAATCATTTTTGAGAGCCGCTCCGAATGATAGAGAAATTGAAGCCTATATAAAGGCTGCGGTCTTGGCGAAACCGGCGAGTAGGTTTTCAAATATTAACAAAATAGGTGTTGGCATGAACTCAATCGGCGGTTGACCTTACATTTTGAAAAGCTTCACTAAACATGTCCTCCAATGCCTGAAAAAATAGCCAACCCTAAACTGTCGGTAATCATTGTCAACAGAAATACGTCTGATTTGCTAACAAGATGTATATCCAAGGTATTGGAATCAAATATCGATGAAACACCTCAAATAATTGTAGTGGATAATGGTTCTACCGACGACTCCGTCAGGCTTATCAGAAGTTTATATCCCGAAATCCTGGTATTTGAGGCCGGCAAAAATTTGGGCTTCGCAGTTGCTAACAATCTCGGTTTTTCGATGAGCGCCGGTGAGTTCGTATTATTGCTTAATACGGATGCTCTTCTCGACAAATCATGTTTGGAGCGAATGCTGAAATTGGCGCAATCAGATGAACATATCGCCCTTATTGGACCACAATTGCTCAATGATGATGGGACACGTCAGACATCGTATGAGGCTACCCCGACACTTTTGACTGAAACCACCAACAGGAGCCTGCTAAAACGACTATTTCCAAAACGATATCCTGGGAAAAATGAACGCCTTGTTGAGCCAAAGGACGTTGAGACTGTAATTGGAGCGGTGATGCTGATCAGAAGAAAGGCGTTTGAAGAAATTGGTGGATTTGATCCCAGTTATTTTTTCTTTTTTGAAGAGACGGATTTGGCTGTTAGGTTACGTCAGTCTGGCTGGAGAGTGGTGCATGATCCGCTGGCAAAGGCTTTTCATCTTCAGGGAGGTTCAGCGAAATCTTACCGTTCGGCTGCAAGGATAGAATTTTATAGGTCGCGTTACACGTTCTTTGAAAAGTTTTATGGGTCGATGTCTAAGAGTTTTCTTAAAACGATCGTGATGATAAACCTCGGACTAAATGTGACAATTTATTGTGTGATGAATCTTGTAACTTTGGGGCTTTTCGAAAGAATACGGGAGAGATCAAAAGTATGGAACGCCCTTTGGTCATGGCATCTCAAGGGATGTCCTGATGGCTACGGACTTCCCCGAGATTGACAGAATCGATAAAGAACGCCCCGGGTCGTTTTTTCATGAACCCTGGTCAGGAAAAGGTTTTTCTCCATTTTGAGTAACGGTATAAAGCGCCGAGGCCGGCGACACCACGTTCGGGACTTGGCAACACTGTCATGCCACGGTCCTGCAATTCACGAACAAATAATTCTGATCTGTCGCCAAACGTGCCTCCTACAACCGGTTTACCAGATTCTAAAGATAAATTGGCAGCGATTGCGCTTTGTCCTTTAACATATTCCGAGACAATTTGTTGAGCCTGCTCCAGGCCTTGTCCGGTCCCTAAAACGCCCAACATGACTCGTTGTTGCGGCATCAGGCAGTACAGGAATAATGAGTCTATCTGCTCATCCTTTAAGAGTATTCTCGGCAGGGTCGCCATGTAGTCATTCAAGTTCTTGGCGAATGTCAAATCTACAGGGTTTTTGACACTCGCTGTATATGGAAGCAAAGGGGCTAGAGCTTTCAATGTGACTGGGGACAGTTCAGCCAGTTTCAGGCCGGCCCTTTCAGCGCTGTCCGCTGCCGCAGCCCCCGGTCCCCCTGAGTGTGTAAGGATTGCCAAACGATTCCCTTGTGGTAGTGGTTGAGTTCCGAGCACATAACAGAAGTCGAAGAGTTCCTCAATAGAATTGGCCCTGATTATCCCACATTGACGAAATACTCCATCATAAAGGCGATCCGGACCGGCCATTGCGCCGGTATGGGACTGTCCTGCCCGTCTACCAGCTTCTGATCCACCGATATAATAGGATACAATAGGTTTAATTTTGGAGACTTTTTTGGCGATTTCAACGAAATGCCGACCTCTCCTGATGCCTTCGATGTAAAGCGCTATAACCTTGGTTTTAGGACATTGCGCTAGATATTCGAGACAATCACTAAGATCTATCATGGCTTCATTCCCAAGACTTAACGCCTGACTGAAGCCTAGGCCAAACTTCGACAGATGACCAAACATCTGTGTTATAAAGCTGCCACTCTGAGATGCCATTCCAATGAAACCAGGGGCAGCGTCATAAGGATTGAAAGTGGTGTTGAGCTTAAGATAGGAATTTACGACACCAATGCAATTTGGCCCGAGAAACTTGATTCCATAACTATCTGCTACCTCCACTATCCTCTTCTGGAGTTCTTTCCCTTCTGTTCCTTCCTTTTCAGAGAAGCCCGCTGAAACAACGATTGCCCTTTTAACTCCTGCTTCTCCACATTCGTTAAGGACCTGGGCTACGATTGCCGTGGGTATTACAAGTATTGCGAGGTCCACTTTCTCCGGGACGTCGGAGATCCTCGAATAGGCTTTTAATCCTTTGATCTCTTTGTCTCTTGGGTGGATAGGATATACGTTGCCTTCAAATCCCAGCATCAGCAGACTAGCCAACTGAATGCTACCCATGGACATGGAGTTGCTGGACGCGCCCCAAAACGCTATGTTTTTTGGGTGCATTATCTTATATAAGGGATTAATCTCGAAATCGTTCATCAATTGCTCCAGAAGAAAATCAAGTCGTTAAATCAATGTTTCGGGCTATTGGGGGGGGGTGGGTCGCCTATTGAAGCCTCATTGATCCGGAGGACGACCAATTTTGTCCGGTTCTCTATCATCTTGGTCTGAAATAAGGGCTGATAGGAATTTGCTGAACCACCATGCCGCATAACCGAGCATGCAGGATGCCATTGCGATTGGCCCAAGAATTAGGAATGCCCAGACAATTTGGTAACCATTTTCGGGAAAATTGTTATTTAGGAGGCTCGACATCGTAGAAACAAATGATCCTATTGCTACGACAGCGCCAATCAACGTGGGAATCGAATGATCATTTCTCATAAATAGTATGTTAACATTTTTTTGTTGGAAAGTAACAGGCTTTGAAATCAGATAACGACTGTATATAGGACAAACAACAGTTATATCAACATGATGAGTAGGATAATATGGTTGATTATAAAATCAATTACGAGGCTCTGTCGGTGGTCAGGAAACCGGCGCGCTATATAGGTGGAGAATTTAACTCGGTTCACAAGGACCCCGATCAAACAGAAGTCCGAATAGCCTTGGCTTTCCCGGATGTGTACGAAGTGGGAATGTCTCACCTGGGACTGAAGATTCTTTACAATATTCTCAATTCTCGAGAGGATATTTATGCTGAAAGGGTTTTTGCCCCGTGGCCCGATATGGAACAACAGATGCGAGAGAGGGGAATTCCTCTGTTGACATTGGAAACATGCTACGAAGTCCGCAAGATGGATATACTCGGATTTTCGTTGCAATATGAATTGTGTGCGACCACCGTGTTGCAAATGCTGGACTTGGCTGGTATTCCCCTCCGTTCATCGGACAGAGGAGAAGAAGATCCACTGATATTAGCGGGTGGCCCCGCATGTTTCAATCCAATGCCCATGTCGGACTTTTTTGACGCATTCCTAATTGGGGATGGTGAAGAGGTCATGCTCGAGATATGTGACAAGCTTAAATCCTGGAAAAACAAACGTGGGGATCGGGTTGGCCTTTTGTCCGAATTAAAGGAGATACATGGAGTTTTTGTTCCTTCGCTTCATAAATCTGGAGAAACCATTACCAGAAGAATAGTGTCTGATCTGGATAATGTTGGGTTCCCTCGAAATTTTGTTGTGCCTTTCTGCGATATAACACATGACAGAATAGGTTTGGAGATAGCGCGGGGTTGTACCCGAGGTTGTCGCTTCTGTCAGGCGGGGATAATTTATAGACCTGTTCGCGAACGTCAACATGAAGGTTTACTGAATACAAGCAGGGATTTACTCCAATCGACCGGCTGGGACCAGATTGGTTTGTTGTCTTTGTCATCTGGAGACTATTCCTGTATCGGCCCTTTGGTAAAGGCTTTAACTCGTGAATTCTCGGACAAAAAGATAGCAATCTCGTTACCGTCTCTCAGGACAGACACTTTTGACTCCGAATTAGCTTCCGAAATTAGGAAAGTCAGAAAAACCGGCTTTACCATGGCTCCGGAAGCGGGAACAGAGCGACTCAGGCGAGTCATTAACAAGGGCAATTCGGAGGAAGATTTAAAAAATGCCGTCATATCAGCCTTCAGAGAGGGCTGGAAGTCGGTCAAATTATATTTCATGATAGGTTTACCGACCGAAACTGAGGAGGATTTGGAGGGAATCGCAGACTTGTTTTTCAAAGCTTCCAGGTGGGGGAGAGCCGGACAGATAAGAGCTTCAATTTCTACTTTTGTGCCAAAATCCCATACGCCATTTCAGTGGGTAGCTCAAATTTCCTTGGAAGAAACATTCAGACGCCAAATGTTTATAAAGGACCTCATACGAAAAAAATCAGCGTCATTGAAATTTCATAATCCTAAAACCAGTTTTCTTGAAGGAGTTTTCGCGAGGGGAAATAAAGACTTGGGTAGAGTCATTGAGAAGGCGTTCAACAAGGGCGCCAGATTCGATGGTTGGGATGAGCGATTGGATTTTCAACTATGGATGGATTCTTTTGATGAATTAGGTTTGGACCCGAATTCATACCTCGGTGAAAGGCCAATAAATTCGCCCTTGCCGTGGGATCCGATCGAGACGGGGGTGAGGAAATCATATCTGATAAGCGAGTTGAACAAAGCCATGGGTTGTGAGTTAACCGCTGACTGTCGATCAGGGAATTGTGTTGGTTGCGGTGTGTGCGATTTTGAGAATGTAGCTCCTCTAGTCCACAACATGTCACCAGAAAATGATTTCTCGAATGAGGAAACAAGGAGAGAACAGAGTTCTGAATCAAAGATTAGAAGATTCAGGCTGAGATACTCAAAATCCGGACCTATGAGATTTCTTGGGCACCATGATGTGGTCAGATGTTTTGAAAGGATGTTCCGCCGAGCTACTTTGCAACTGGACTATTCAGGGGGCTTCCATCCACACCCAAAACTGAGATTTTCGCCGCCCCTCGCCTTAGGTATAGAAAGTCTCGCGGAACATTTGGACTTTGATTTGAAAGATTGTGTCGCAAATGCGGATGATATTTTCAAAATACTCAGGAACACCCTGCCAAACGGGCTAGAACCTATAGAAATTTGCGAAACTTCATTGAATGAAGCCCCTTTGTCTGCTAGAATTCAGTCGGTAGTCTATGAAATAGTTTTAAGCGATGAATTTGATGAGGATCGTATTAGGGATAGATTGAGTCAATTTCTTGAAAAAGAAAGTTTGATAATATCATTTGGACCTGACCGAAAGAGAAAGGTTCGGGACCTCAAGCAGTACATTTCTTCTATTAGTCTCTCGAATCAAAATCTCATAGTAGAAATCAAGATGACTCCTTCCGGCTCAGTTAATCCTTACGAAGCCATTGGCTCAGTTCTAGGTTTATCTGATGAACAGGTGAGGTCATTGCGAATAACAAAAAAAATGGTCCAATTCGAGTCGTGATCCATTTTAGGTGAAGGGAACCGGTATGGGTAACGAAATAGTTATGAACATTACAGATCGGGAGACTCGGCTAGCGCTTATAGAAGATGGGCAAGTTGCGGAAATCCATCTCGAGCGGCGCGGGGAAAGGGGAATAGTAGGTAATATCTATAAAGGAAGAGTAATAAAAGTGCTGCCTGGAATGCAGGCTGCTTTTGTTGACATAGGATTGCCCAGAGCGGCTTTCCTCTATGTCGGTGATGTTCACCATCATCCTCAGAATATTAGCCTGGTGGTCCATGAAGAAACCGAAGAGGATCATGAAAAGCCGGAAGACATTTCATTACAGGAAGAAGAAATTGGGGAAGGGTTGGAGTTCACTACCCCAATAGAGGAACTTATTACCGAGGGAGAGGACATTCTTGTTCAGATCTCCAAAGAACCCCTTGGAAGTAAAGGCGCCAGGGTGACTTCACATATATCTATACCTGGCAGGCATCTGGTTTTCATGCCCACTGTTGATCATGTTGGAATTTCCCGCAGGATCGAAAACGAAGCCGAGAGACAAAGACTTAAAGAAATTATACTGAATATTAAACCTAAAGAATGTGGACTGATAGTCAGGACAGTCAGTGAACATGAAAACGAAGAAAAACTGAAGGTTGATCTCGGCTTTCTTCAAGGTACCTGGCAGCGGATTACCGAAAAGGAAAAACAGGCCCCAGCTCCGTCCCTCATATATGAAGACCTTGATTTGTGCTTAAGGGGGGTTCGAGATCTTTTCACGGAAAATGTAACTAGATTGCTCGTAGATTCGGCTGAAACGTGCCAAAGGATCCTTGATTTCATGGATACCTTCATGCCTTCTCTCAAACCATGCGTAGAATTGTACGATGGCGAAGAGCCAATATTTGATCATTTCGGAATAGAAATGGAATTGAACAAAGCTTTGGGGCGAAAGGTTTGGTTGAAGTCGGGGGGATATATCAATATAGATTTTACGGAAGCGCTTGTGGCGATTGATGTAAATACAGGCAGGTTCGTGGGAAAACGTAACCTGCAGGAAACAATACTCAAGACCAATCTTGAAGCGGCCAAAGAAATAGCCTATCAGCTTCGGTTAAGAAACATAGGTGGAATCATTATTGTCGATTTTATAGATATGGATAGACCGGCGGACCGAGAGAAAGTAACCAATACTCTTCAGGAGTCCCTGAAAAAGGACAAACAAAAGACAAACATACTAAAAATTTCCGAGTTAGGATTGGTTCAGATGACTCGAAAAAGAACACGAGAGAGTCTGACCCGTACTCTTTGTGAGCACTGCCCTTATTGCGAGGGTAAAGGATTTCTGAAATCCCAGACAACGGTTTGTTACGAAATATTGAGAGCCATAGCGAGACAAATTGCAGATGGATGTCCCCCGGATATCAAAGTGACGGCTCATCCTGAAGTTGTGAAATTGCTGTTTGAGCAGGAGAGTGAAAAACTGGAGGAGATCCAAAAGAAACATAGAGCAACTGTGCAACTCAACCCTGACCCAAACCTGCATCAGGAACAATATGAGATAGCAAATGGTTGAGTTCGTGGTCTATTATTCCCTATACGAACGAGTTTGAATTTTCAACTGGGGGAGGTTCGTTGAAAAGACCCAACAAATGGAGATCCGCTGAGAAGGGGTGGACAGGTGGTATAGTTCCGGTTGATGTTGGCCGGTCTTTAAGAATAGTCCCATACTGGGAGAGTTGGCGTCCACGGATTGATAGACATGATTTGATAATCGATCCTGGAGCTTCATTCGGGGCTGGTAATCATCCGACAACAATCATAGGGCTGGAACTCCTGGAAAAGACAATAAGTGACTTGCTCTGTCAGGATGGGGCAATTTCGTTTTTGGACGTGGGGACTGGGACAGGTGTGCTGTCGATAGCGGCCAAGGCTCTAGGGTGCGATTTTATTGTTGCGTGCGATCTGGATCCTTGCGCTATTCATTTGGCTCAAAGAAATGTGAATCTAAACTCCAGCACGGGTCTTCAACAGAAACTATGGGGAATTGATTTTTACATTGGCCCCGTTGATGTTATGCAGTCAGATTTTGATATAGTAATCGCCAACCTTGCGGCCCCGGTTTTAATCAGATTGAAGACGGAACTTGTCTCTCGGTGCAAACAATATTTGATCCTTTCGGGAATACCGGATTCTATGTTTGAGTTAGTGAAGGAAAAATTTTCAGTTCCAGGGGCGCATCTCGAACAGACAATTCGCTTGAATGAATGGAATGGATTTATCTTCAACACACGCTGATAGAATAACAAATGAAGAGGGAGACCACTTATTGTAATCTCCCTCCATTGGCGGCTATTCAAATTTCTTTATAAAGTTTATGAGGACGAGTCTTCGTCTTCCTCACCGTGTTGTTTGCCCATGCCTTTCAAACCGATTAAAGTTGTGCTTCCGCTGGACCAGTATTCCAGAAGGCCCTCGGAAACCATCCTATTCACAATGTTTTTTACTTCCCTGGCCTTCATGTCAGGAATCATAGCGTAAAAATCTTTGAGATAAAATTTAGACTTTGCCTTTGATTTACCTTGCAATGTTTCAAGAATTAATTTTTTTGCTTCTTCCTCGGTCATGGAAAGCTCCTTTCCACCGATTAAAACTTAAACTGAGTCGACTGCCGCCATGTGGTATAAGCAAAACGGTAATCATCAATCAAGTGATGGGTGAATGGAATATTGGTTTTCTCAAAGAACCTTTCCCAACCGATTCTTTCCGCCCAGTCACCAAGTCTCTCATACTTGTTGGCGTCTTTGGAATAAACATCAAGAATGTTCTTGACCGCGTTCACTGTTGAGGGCCATCTTGGGGGCTCGTTGGGAATAAACGGTATAACTACCTTCGAGAATTTAGGCTTGCTGATACGGTTGGACAGTTTCCCACCAACCAGAATAGCGATTCCACTTCCAACCTCATCTGCCAACGGCATTGCGGCGCACATGGTGTAACAGTTTCCACAGAACATGCATCGTTCAGCGTTGACTTCCAACGATTTTTTGCCATCCGCTGTTTTTGCGGGCTTAATTGCGCCGGTAGGACATGCGGCGATGGCAAGAGGCAACTCGCAGAGTTTATCGATCCATTCACCGTCCACCATAGGTGGTTTTCGATGGATTCCAAGAATGGCGATATCAGAGCAATGAACAGCTCCACACATGTTGAGGCAGCAGGCCAGAGACACGCGCACGGGAGCAGGGAGTCTCATGTGACCGAATTCCTCGTAAATTCCATCCATGACGGACTTCACAACACCGGAAGCGTCAATAGCCGGGGTATGGCAATGCGCCCAACCCTGGGTATGGACGATATTAGTAACACCGGCGCCGGTCCCACCAATCGGGAACTTGTTGGAACCGCCAGGGAACTTGCGGCTCTTTAGATCATCAATTAACGGTTTGAGATTCGCTTCGTCAGAAACTAAAAACTCAATATTGTTTCTTGTGGTGAATCTTAAATAACCACCGCAGTATTTGTCGGCTATTTCGCAGATTTCTCTGAGATGTTCGACACTCATCAAACGGCATCCGCCTACGCGGACGGAGAAAACCTTATCTCCGGATTCAGCCACGTGAACGAGTACGCCGGGTTGAGGAATCTCGTGATAAAGCCATTTTCCTTTGTTCTTTTGGATGACGGGTGGTAGGAATTCCCCATAGTGTCTGGGGCCAATATCAGTAATTCTATCTTTCAACGGTTCGCTGGGATCGTAAGGCATCTTGTTGACCTCCCTTTACCTCTGATGTTTCGCTCGGAAAGCTTCGATGTCTCGGGTCCATCCGCCCTCAACTTCTTCCTCTTTCCAGAAAATGTATGGATTGGATCTTGGCTCATCAACCATTCTTGGATCAGGATCAAGTTCGCAGATTCTGAGAAATTCCTGGAAGGATTTCCTTTGAATCAATTCACCAAGACGCTCCCTGTTTTTGCCTTCTTCCATCCACCAATCCCAAACTTTCTCAACAAGCTCTTTTGCTTCATCAAAGGGGGATTCCATTTTCATGAAAGGAACCGTCAGTGTGGCCATTTGGGCGCCTTCAAGGATAGGGGCTTTTGCGCCGAACAGAATGGACGCGCCAGTATCCAGACCTCTTCTAAGAGCTCGAGGCATAACATTTAGGCAATGCATACAGCGGACGCATTCCTTGTTGTTGATTTCGAGCTTTGATCCATCCCAACGAATACAACCGGTTGGGCAAAGGTCAATAACTTCTTTTTGAATGTCGAATTTTCCCCAATCTCTACCTGAATAAGCTCCGGCGTTAGGCGCCAATTCCCCACCTACATAAGCCTTTACCGCAGCCTGATCTATACGAATGTCATCTCTCCATGTTCCAATAAAAGACATGTCGGAACGGGCGATAGACGCCACGCAACCGTTAGGACAACCGTCAAACTTGAATTTGAACTTGTAAGGAAACGCCGGGCGATGAAGTTCGTCCTGATATTCATGAGTTAGATTATCGCAGGCTTCCTGGGTGTCATAGCAT
>JAJYDQ010000083.1 GCA_021777225.1 Deltaproteobacteria bacterium | reverse complement strand
GGAAAATGGCGCTGAACCAGTTCAGCATCATGTTTGAAGACAGGTTACCAAACTTTTGAAACCACGTACCCCATTTACACAAAATTCTTTACAGGTCCGGCATTGATTAGCGTTAACCGCGAGACTAGTAGAGTTCGCATTCTACCGATAAGGTAAAGCTTTTCATCTTTATGTGTTCGTGTCATGCTCTATCCGTAACCACTGCTCTGAAGACAACCAGGATCAATATGGCCGGCTTATCATCGAAAGTGCCCCTCAAGAAGTTCAGCTACTTTTTGAGGTGGGAATTTTCTCACTCCCATGACATTGAATCTGAAATCGTTTGACTGAGAACAACAAAATGTTCAAAATTACTTTATAAGGAGTTGTGCTATGAGCGCCGTTCCTGCGAGGGACATGACAATTGATGTCCAAGGGTTAGTCACTCATAAATTTGATGATTCCATACGTCAGGCGGAATTTGACGCTTTGACGGATAATGAGGATCGAATTGATTATATTGAGGCCGTGAAATCAATCGAAAGAGTCAAGCAAGAGGGGGCTTACACCTTGGACGAGCTAGAGGCCCTTCTATCGTGAGGTGGGCGGAACTCACTCATGAGATCAGCAACTACGCCGTGCTGGTAATGGAACGTTTTCCTGCGGCCACGAAAGTTAATTCCTCCAAATCCGACAAGCTCGTTTCAATCTAAAAAAATCGCTTTGTCGTGGAACTGGGACGGTCGCTGGTGGGGTCTTCGGGCTATGACCCTGGAAACTGGCAGGATCCTGCGTTCGCCGGCCTCATCCGCAATATGGAAACACTGGCGTTGCAACATGGGATTGATGCGGCAGGAACCATCTTGAGAGTCAGGGGTGGGCCGGGAGAAATGACCGCTCAAGCGGTTCCAAACTGATTAGGCTATTTGGTTTTAAAAAATCTTCTACTTTCCCCGATCGCAAACGTTCCGAGTTATTATCGATACAGAGAGGTGAAACCGTCAGTTTACCCACGACCCTTTCTGCCAGTACTCTGGAGTTCCCGGGTGGAATAAGCGCATCCTCAGCGCCGGTTGCAACAAGCGTTGGAGCGTCTATTTGCGGTAATCGGTCGAACGTGTCATGTTGAGACACGGCCTGCTATTGTTTGATTAATATCTGTGTTTTTGCCGGGTTTTTAAGGGATACTTCAGAATAATACGCAGGGATTTCCGGAAAATTGGTTAACGTATGCCTGTAAAACAGTGTAGAAGCGGCTTTTACCTTGGCTGCCGGAGTATTTTCCACAATCGTCTCCTTGAACAGCTCCGCCACTTCAGGGCTTGACTCTCAATCCGGGCAGCCCCGCCGCAATGTGTACAGACCAGGACAAGGCCCTTAATCCTCTCAGGATAATTGATCGCCAGTTCCCGGGCTATCTCTGCCTCCCATGGAAAGACCCACTACGTAAGCCTTTTGCAATTGCAACGCATCCATTAAACCCACGGTGTCAGCGTTACTGCCCAGACCTCGTATCATGACAAGGGGCGCTCCCTGCCATGAATTTCACAATAAAGCCTTACATTGGCCAATTCCCTGTACGGCACACGGCGTCCCTTCCTACTTTTTTAAAATGGGCAGGATCTTGACTCAAACACATCCTAAATCAATCGGAGTCCAGGACGGATCTCACGATGTTGAGCAATATTCTCGATTCATACGGTTTTTCAACAAAGTCCTTAGCGCCGAATCGTATATACTCGTCTCTACCACCCTCGCCGGAATGACCACTGGCTATGATGACCTTAGCGGCTGGGTCCACCTTGAGCAATTCATTCAAGCATTGCGCTCCACCCATTTTAGGCATCATGAGATCTAAAATTACGAGATCTATATCTTTGCCGCTTTTATTATAAACATCCAGGGCCTCTGCGCCGTCACTGGCTACCATTACCGTGTAACCCGCTACAGAAAGTGTCCGGTGAGCCAGAGTTCGAACAGACTCTTCGTCATCCACAAGTAAAACGGTTTCCTTGCCACCAGGTGGTGTCAATTCCGCTACTTCTTCAACCTGCTTCTGTCCGGCTTCCAATACCGGAAAATAAATTTTAAAAACAGTCCCTTTTCTTGGTTCGCTATAACACCAGATGTATCCACCATGCTGCTGAACAATGCCATAGACGACAGCAAGACCAAGGCCGGTCCCCCTGCCCAGGTCCTTGGTGGTAAAAAACGGTTCGAATATTCTCTTGACGGTTTCCCGGTCCATTCCTTGCCCGGTATCAGCAACTGACATCGATACATATTTGCCCGGCCTGATTTCTGCGTGGCTTCGGCAAAACTCATCGTCCAGTATGGTTGTTTTTGTGGCTATGGTCAGATTGCCGCCATCAGGCATCGCGTCACGGGCGTTCACCGCCAGATTCATAAGAATTTGTTCCACTTGCGTCGGGTCAGCGTTAATTTGATCAATGTCATCACAAAGCTCCAGACGGATATCTATCATTTTCGGGATAGTGTGGTTGAGGATTTCCTGTGTTTGCTTCACAATGTTGTTCAAATCAAGAGGCACAAGTTGGGGCTCAATTTTTCGACTGAACACCATCAATCTTCTTACAAGGTCCGCTCCACTTTTCGCGGACTGATGAATTCGTTCGAGATCTCCGTATTCTGGTTCATCAGCCTGTTTCAAACCCATCATCAATTCCGAATAACCAAGGATGACTTGCAACAGGTTGTTGAAATCATGAGCTATTCCACCGGCAAGAGTCCCAACGGCCTCCATCTTTTGTGATTGGAGAAGTTGAGCCTGAAGTTTTTCCTTTTCCTCCTCGATTACTTTTCGGTGAGTTATGTCGTGGAATATCGCGAGCCTGGATATGGATCCGTCAGCGTTACGGATTGGAGTGTCAAATATTTCATAAGTTTTGTTTGTTTTCTTAGACAGCCATTCACAGTGGGTAGGCCTTTCGATAAAAACCACATGATTTCCACAGTTTTCACAAGGTTTCAGACTATCGCGGAAATATTCGTAACATTTTCGTCCGCTAACTGGGCCAAAATCCTCTTCCATAGACCGGTTAATGTACTCAATTTCATGCCCGGAATTTACAATACGAACGGCGTCGTTCATGTTGTCCAGAATATTTCTGAGTTTGTCCTGTTCGATTCGGAGGGCTACCTCAGCATTTTTACGATCCGTAATGTCAGTGATAAACGCATAGTAATATTCTGGAGCGCCGTTCTCGTCGCGACCCAAATGGACAAACAGTTCTATTGGAACACATGAACCATCTTTTCGTATATATTCTTTCTCGTACCTGACAGGCTTACTATCACTCCGAAGTTCCCTCAGTCGTTCTTTCTCTTTTGTTGCCCATTCCGCAGGCGTGAGTCTTTCCCAATCAACGTTGGCTAGTTCTTCCTTTGTGTATCCAACCAGATCGCAAAATGCCTGATTAACAAATCCCAGTCGTTGATCGAGGTAACTGACACCTAACGGTTGAGATGACATTTCAATCAATTCAGCCAGGAATGCGGCGTGCTTCAGGCTTTCCTGAAGTTCCTGACGCTTTCTTTCCAAACGGTTCTGGGTCGTCCTTTCTTCAGTCTGATCACGAAAAACCAGCACTACTCCAATAACTTCACCTGTTCGGTTTCGGATTGGCGCTCCACTATCGGCTATAGGACGTTCTTTTCCGTCGTTTGAAATGAGAATGGTATGATTTGCAAGGCCAACGACTATTCCCTCTTTCAGTACTCGCTGCACAGGGTTTTCAACGGATTCACGGGATTCTTCGTTGATGATCCGAAAGATCTGTTCAAGAGGCTTGCCTGTGGCTTCGGATTCTGTCACACTAGTCAGTTGTTCAGCCACAACGTTCATGAGTTTGACAGAACCATTGCTATCCGTAGTAATTACACCATCGCCAATACTGTAGAGCGTTGTCCGAAACTCTTCCTGAGTTTCCAGCTTCTCCCGTTCGGAGCGATAAAGCTCCCGATATAGCCTGGTCTGGTGAACCCGGTAAAAATAGGCGGTCATTCCAGCCGCCACCAATATAAAAAGGACCACGAATATGGCTGTTATTTGACCTCTGTACCGTGCCTCGGCAAGAATTTCCCCTGAGTCGACTTTTGTGACGATAAACCAGGGTGAATTTGGGACAGGCCGCAAATCAGCGAACACTTCCACTCCCCGATAATCCAGTCCCTGAAATATTCCTGTTTTCCCGAGGACAACCTGAACAGCGGGCACGCTAGTATCTGTCAAAGGTATTCGAAGTGATAACGCCGCATTTCGGTCGAATCTGAGTTTGTTGAGAAAAAGAACATCCGATCCATCCTTACGCACCAAAAGGGTTTCCGCCGAATCACTCGGAACAGGCCAGGATTGGAGAAATTCACAAAGCGTGGTGGAAGAATTGGTCACCAAATCTATCACCACTATTGGAACGCCTGATGAATTCAAAACCGGAGCGACTGCGTCCAAATGGGCGTGCCCATCGGGGGCCCTGTACAATTCACTCAGAACTGCGGAGCGAGTAGCTACCGCCTTATCAACAGCCCGTTTTGCAACGCCATTCAGCTCATTGGGTCCTGGTTGAGCCGATAGCAGGACATTGCCTTTTGGATCAAGCATCAAGGCGTTTGCGTAGCCTCTAATGAGAGTTTCCGTTCCCAAGAATTCCTTTAACTGCGATTCTAGCGCCCCGTTTTGGGGTTCACGAAGCCATTGCTCAACCGCTTTTCTGAACAATGGAGATTTCGCGTCTCGCTCTACATCTTCGAACCGGTCATGCCTCCAGTGTTCGATCTGTTCACATTTGAGATTTGCAATGCTGGATATGTCTTCATATTTATCATGCCGGATTCGGTCCACCTCATGGCGGTAATAGATATAAGACCCTGAAATAATAATTATAACTGCAAACACAAAGGCCAATATTAATAATGAGCGCTTTATCTCGGTATTTGGTTTTTGCTTCATTTTTTTTGGCGCCTCACACTTTCCTGGCGGGTATGTTATCAGGGCCAATTTTTAAGTACAGAAATTCTGGACAACATTCTGAAAATTGTCATTACCTCCATATCTTACAATATTATAGAAGATTGTGGAAAATAAAGATTGTGAATATTACGGTAAAGATGACTTCCTTATTGTCCAAGACGCAATTGTTAAACCTCATCTTTCAAATAACTTTTTATATCGACCGTATCCTTCCTTCTCTAGATCTTCTTTCGGGATAAAGCGCAGGGCCGCTGAATTCATGCAATAGCGGAGTCCAGTTGGGGACGGTCCGTCATTAAATACATGACCTAGGTGAGAATCCGCTTTCCTGCTCCTAATCTCTGTTCGTGTCGTCCAGAAACTCTTGTCCTGTTTTTCTATTGTGGCGCCGGATTCCAGGGGTTTCGTGAAACTTGGCCAACCAGTTCCGGAATCGAACTTGTCCAGCGAACTGAAAAGAGGCTCCCCGGAAACTACATCGACATAGATCCCTGGTTTTTTATTGTCCCAATATTCGTTATGGAACGCAGGCTCAGTGCCGTTTTCCTGGGTCACTCTATACTGCAATGGGGTCAATTGCTTTCTGAGTTCTTCGTTGCTCAATTTCTGCGTTTGATTGTTACTTTTGTTCAGGCCTTTTGAGTCTCTTTCATGCCCCCACATTTTATCCAGAAACTGGTCACGACCAGTGTGTGACCTGTAAAATTTGTATCGGATCGGGTCTTTGCGGTCATAATCCTGGTGATAGTCCTCCGCCATGTAGAATTTTGACGCTTTCAATATTTCGGTCACAATGGGTTTGTCAAATCGCCCTGATTTCTCAAGTTCCTGCTTGGACTGTTCAGCAAGCTGTTTCTGTTCGTCGTTGTGATAGAAAATTGCGGATCGGTAGTGAGGCCCTCTGTCCACGAACTGCCCGCCTTGGTCTGAAGGGTCTATTTGTCTCCAGAAAATGCTTAGAAGTTGAGAATATGTTATTTTTGACGGATCAAATGTTATCTCTACCGCTTCTATATGGCCCTTTTCGGCATAATCCTGGTAGTTTGGATCTTTTCCCGTTCCTCCTGTGTAACCTGAAACAACGCTTATTACTCCATCAAGTTTTTGAAATGGGGGTTGCATGCACCAGAAGCATCCTCCTGCGAATGTGGCTTTCTCTAATGGCGTCTCGGCGTTCACCGTCACAACTGATAGCAAAAGGCCGAATAGGCCCATAATTAAACTCCAGATTAATATTGTCGTCATTGGTTCAATCTCCTATTTATAAGTACCGGAAAACAGTCTTCTGATACGGATGAATATAATTCATGAATTTAACTTCCTGTCTTTTCCCATTAATGTTTTGATGCGATATATTAGTTTCAGGTTCCTGATTCGAATACGATACTGAAATTTCTTGAACTAGTGGTCCAAAGATAATAAGGGCGTCATGATCCATTCAGCCTTCCTGCTTGCGGTCGGCCTTGCCGCTGTTCACTTGTACGCGAGAGAGATCCGTTTCTTGCATGTGACGCCCAGAAGCGCGTCGTTATCGGCCGCCGCCGGAGCGTCTGTAGCCTATGTGTTCGTCCACATCCTTCCCAACCTTGCGGAAGGTCAAAAAACCTTGATGGTGACAAAGTTCATACCATTGGGGTTTGCTGAGCGTCATGTTTACCTGATAGCGCTGATTGGATTTCTTACGTTTTATGGTCTCGAACGATCCATGTTTCTGGTTAAAAGCCGGGAAACGGACCCCGTTCAATTCAGTCAGACACCTTTACCGATATTCTGGATGCACATCATTTCATTCGCCGTGTATAATGCGCTAATTGGATACCTTTTGCTTCACCAGGAGGAACCCGGCGTAATCAACAGATTATTCTATTTTGTAGCGATGGGTTTTCATTTTCTGGTCAATGATCACGGGCTTCGGGAACATCATAAAGAGACTTACGATTCTATTGGTAGATGGATCCTTGCCGGGGCTGTAATTCTCGGCTGGGTGGCAGGTCTGTTCATTCAGTCACATCAGGCGGTCGTAGCTGTCTTGTTCGCATTTCTGGCTGGTTCAGCAATCGTGAATACATTAAAAGAGGAATTGCCGGAAGGACGAGAAAGCAGGTTCTGGGCTTTCGCTCTCGGGGCGGGGATTTACTCCGCCATCTTGATAGCTTTGTGATTACTTAGCGCTAGCAACTGCTGTCAGCATTATTTAAGGATGGGACCGAGTGTAAATGGATAATGATTCAATTCCTATTTGGTCGTTCATCACCAATTTATAAATCTCGCAATTGTATCAATTCTTTAACGACCACAGCAATTCTCGAATTCTTTCGCCGATGGCCACTCCTCGGATATGTCACCTTCCGGTCCAACGTAAAGCAATGATTTCCCTTTAATTCTGGCAAGCAACAACCTAATTAGCCGATTTTTATCAATATTAATATTGCCACAGAATTTAAGATACTGCTCAATAAACCGTCCTCGATCATCCATGCAAATGTCGGAAGGTGTAGACAGATAAAGCTGTGCAAAATTTTTGGCTCTCATCCTGACATCTACCGCTCCAGACTGGACCCTCACATCATCGTAATCAAGCAATGAGAAACATATCGACGGCATGTCGCGTCCATCCGCTGCTTTCATGTCTAAACCCGCAGAACATTCATCAGACACCAGTATGTTGCATGTCTTCAGATCAGTATGAAAAACACCATATTCATGTAGACCGGCCATAAATCTCGCAAGGTTGTCCAGAAACTTCCACTTTTCTTCTTTTGGCCATCCTTTCCTGATGCGGTTTACCATATAACGATCCAGCTCTTTCGAGTCCGGAATCGCCAGCATGATCAGCCATTCCTCAATGGTAACCTTAAATCGACTTTTACGGATTACGGCCAGCGGCCCTGCCTCTGTGAATCCATGCTCAAAGAGATAAGCTCCACTGTGTAAAGCTCGAAATCCGTGTGTATTCCGGAAAAGACCCTTAATGGAATAATTTATCCCACGGTATTTGAATCGCTTCACACATAAAGTAGGAAAATCCGGGATCGAAACTATTGAAACCGATGTCTCCGGGGCGTTTTTCCTGACATTTCCGGACCCGCCCTGAATCTGGCGATGATGTTCATCAATTGCACTAAGCGCAATCGCTTCAATATTTTCCGGGCCTATATCAATTATCGATTGTGAACAGGGGCTAATCTCGATGCTCATGTTTTCGGCTAACCGGCAGGAACGATGTTTAGGGATGGAACCGCATTTAGTCATTTTCTGGGCCCTGCCGGAAATGTTTCAAAATTGAAATGATTTTATACTTGCCGTAATAACGCCAGGGCCTAGCTCTCAAGGGAGTCCTGATTGCCGCGCTTTTAAAGCATTTTAACGCTGTTCCAAAATCACCTAGATTTACGTACGCCCTACCAAATGAGATATCATGATCTGAAAGTGTCCTGAGGAAAATTTTTCGTGGGATACGATCAGGGTCATAATTGCTCATCAGGATATCGTACGTGTCTGTCCTGACCCCTATTCGATTGTGACTGGTATTAGAATCATAAAATCTTATAAAAACTAGCGGCCTGTCAAAAAACGCAATTTCGTAGTCTTTGGAGATTTTCAACCATACGTCAAACTCGTCGGCAAACCGGTACCTGGTTGGAAACCCCCCTACTTTATCGAGAACGTCCTTTCGAATCATGACTGATGAAGTGTGGATAAAGCTTTCTGAAAAAACCTTAACAAAAAGATCACCCTTTATCCATTTCCAGGGACCTGTTCGGCTGATCTCCGTTCCCAGCCTGACATGTTTTACAGCCACCATACTGACTTCCGGATTGGCCCGCACAAAATCAACCTGCGTCTCAAGTTTGTCGGGGGCCCAGATATCATCATGGTCAAGGAATGCGCTCCACTCGCCCCTGCTTGCAGATATCCCTTTGTTCCTGGAAGAAGCAATACCTGAATTGGGTTGATTAACTCCAACAATATCATGCTGTTCGGTAAGCCATTTAGCAGTTCCATCACTCGACCCATCGTTGATCACGATTATCTCAAAATCCCGAAAGCTCTGGCTTCTAACCGAGGCTACGGTCTTTTTGAGCAACTCAAGACGGTTATATGTGGGAATTATTACGCTGACAAACGGCTTCATCAGACACTGGGATGCAGCGCTACAATTTCAAGCGCTTTTCTGGCCACAAGTTCTGGAGAAAGACCCTTCATGCAAGGATGGCCATGGAAACGACAATTATGATCGTCACATGGAGCGCACTCGGCCTTTCCTTGAATAATAAACGTCCGATTTCCAAAAGGCGCCGTTGCTCCCGCAATGGTAGGTCCAAAAATGGTTAAACATTTTGCGCCCGCGGCAACAGCGAGGTGAGCGCTACCTGTATCATTCGAAATTACCAGCGAACTCATACCCATTATGCCCAGAGACGACACGATACTGGATTTCGCAGCGAGGTTGAAGGCTGGGCCCTTCATCATTTCACCAATTATGGAATCAATCAAATCCACCTCTTGGGTAGCCCCTAGAAAAATGATCTGTAAACCGGCCCGTTCAATGAGGATATCCGCCAAAACAGCATAATGTTCACGAGGCCATCGTTTTGCTTCGGAATTCACAGAGCCTGGACATAAGCATACGAAGGGCGTTTTAGGGTCCGCCCCTGATTCCAATATTATGTCACGGGCATGATCGACTTCCCTGGCTCTAAGTTTTATGGAGCAATCCGGTTTGTCAAAGTACTGAAAACGTCCAAACCCAAAGTAACTATCAAGGTATTTCACGATCTCCAGATAGTAGAAAACCTGATGTCCTAAAAGTATTGATGGGATCAACGGCGCTTTAATATTCAGGAGCGCCCCTCTTAAATCCGTAGGATATCCGACGCGGAGCTTTATACCAGCCATCCAGGCCGTAAATGCGCACTCAAACGCATTTTGAAACAGGACAGCCATGTCGAAATGACCTTTTTGTAACCGGTCTTTCATCAGGAATGTTCTTTTAAAAGACCCCCCCTCATTCTTCTTGAAAACAATTATTTCATCAGGGACTTCCGTAAGCCTCAGGAGTGGTTCCAGGTTAGCCGGGACCCAGAAGACTATGTGAGCTGCGGGAAACAATCTCCTTAGGGCTCGCGCCGCAGGCAGGCTCATGATTGTGTCACCTACCCAGTTGACTCCCCGGACAACTATTCTGGAGGGCGTGGACCCCTCATACCTAGCTGCCCTCATGTCCGCTTTTCCTATGTGCCATGAAACCACCTTCACCCCGGAATTCTGCCCCTGATTCAACATTACTATAAAATTAAACTATTTCTATTCCTTGGGATCCAGCGGGATGGCCTCGTCAATAAGCATGATAGGAATGTCATCCTTGATCTCATATTTTAAGCGACAAGCGTCGCAGATAAGGCCATCTGAATTCTCGGTTAGAACCAGGTCGCCTTTGCACTTCGGACAAACTAATATTTCTAGGAGCTTTGGATTTACAGCCATTTTTCACCTCGCCTTTTCCGTAAACCGGGTCTGTGTCCGTTAGCGTCGGTCAATGTAGATGGGCCGAGACGCCCGTTCAATTTTAACATCCTGGATCAGGTTGTCATAGAATGATTTCTTCTATATAACGAGCAGGAAAGAATCGCAAGATTTGCGGATATTTTTGTCATCAATAGGTCAAACATTTTGAGGCGAAAAATGCTTAAAACCTTGCCCCAAGCGCACTCACTCTTTTTTGCAGTGGTGGCGGCCATTCTCTTTGCGGCCAGCAGCTCACCAGCACAGTCCAACGGCCTCAGCGACGACCACACTGTCAAGGCTTTATCCACTTCCACAGTCCCTATCACCTTGGGAGCAAGCACTATAGCAGCTACAGTAGCGAATACGGACACTACCAGGATCGAAGGCTTGCTAGGCTGGGCGCAAATTACAGAAGATCAGGGAATGTTGCTTGATTTCATTAGACCAGGATTTTTCGCTATTCACATGCAAGGAATGAAGTTTCCTATCGATGCTCTATGGATAGATTCAAACGGCGTCATAAAACTCATATACAGCTCAATTCAGCCCAATTCGGGAATTGTATATCCTTCTCTGTTTAAGATTCGATATTGTCTTGAAATTGCTGCGGGTTTTTGCAATAAATATGGGATCAAGGAGGGACAAAAAGTCAAATTGGGCAATTGAGCCTTTTGTTTGGGGTCATTGGACACCACAACCACGGAGAAAACTGTCGGGTGTGAGATCATCTCTAATTCCCAACCGGGTTAAACAAAAATCGTAACGAACCGGATCGTCAGGTTCGATCTTCCTGAATGCCTGTGTCACCTCAAGGGCGGCCTTCATGTCTGACTGCCTGCGAGAAGTGAGTTTCAGGCTTCTGCATATTCTTCCCATATGAACATCCATAGGAATAATCAATTTTGAAGGAGCGACTCTGTCCCAGCCGCCCGGGTCAACATCATCATTTCGGACCATCCAGCGAAGGAAAAGGTTGAGACGCTTGCAAGCGCTCCCGGCTACGGGACTCGGCAACAAACTCCGGGGACGAACTGGAAAGACTGAGGACAGTTCGCTAACCAGGACGGTCGCGCCACCAAGAACATTCTCGTCTCCAGGATTGAAACCCTTAAGAAAACATTCCTGAATTGATCCATAATCCTCAAGTACCCGCTTTATCCCAAACAGCATGGTAGCTAGTTCTTCCCCAGTTGTGAAACGATACTTGAAATCTTGAAAAGTTCTCAGCAGCGTCTCATAAGAAACATTAACCAGAAAGCGTTTTGGCGCATCGATCCGTTCGAGTATGTTTTTTACGGTTTTGAGTATTTGCCAAACGCTTCCATAAGCGAAGCTGGAGGCTATGAGGCCGACAATCTCCCTATCTTCAGGATCATTATAATTGTAGAGGAACTCGAGGGGATCAGGATGGACAAACTCCCTCCTATTGTAGGAATTGTAGAGATCGCACAGGTTATTCTGGTATGCCTTGGCGGGCGCCAGTTTTCAATCCTCCCAGTCGATTTATTGGGAACCCAAGTTTTTTATATAGGACACGATGACAGAACAGGCAAGGGCTTTATATTAACTCTCAAAGGCGTTTAGATCCATCTGCAAGTTCCTGCAACCCTTCCAGATCAATAAGTTTGATTTTTGGGCCTATCACTTGAATGTGGCCCTGCTTAGCCATCTTTCCCAGTATTCTGGATAAAGTTTCCGGGATAGTGCCAAGCATGCCGGCGAGCTGTCCCTTAGCCATGTCAAGAGACAATTCTGAGCGATTTGATTCGGTCTCACTCAAATATAACAAATAGGCGGCGAGTCTTCCCGGAACTTCCTTCAGGGAAAGATCTTCTACAAGCGCAGCAAAACGTCTCAGGCGCCTGGAGAGTACTCCTAGCATATTCATCGCAAGCGACGGGTTTTTGCTTATGAGATCGGTAAAAGATTTCCTGGGGAAAAAAATACAAACCGTGTCCATCAATGTTTCAGCGTGAGCCGGAAAACGACGCCCTTCAAAGACCGGGGCCTCTCCGAATGGTTCGCCTGATCCGAACACATGCAGGATCTGCTCCTTCCCTTCACTTGATATCTTAAAAATTTTGATCCGCCCTTCTTTGACAACATAAAAGCCGTCGCCTGGGTCTCCTTCAGAAAATATCGTTGTGCCCTTTTTATATGTTTTTTCTAAAGCAATTGAGGCCAAATCGGACAATTGATTTGGTGGAAGCCCCTCGAAAAGTGGGATCTGCTCCAGTGACTGGACAAGATTCAAATCGTTTCTCCTCAAACCATGAGCACTGATTTTCTTCAATCAAAAACGCTTTCGTTAAGATTTAACCGAGTATATCATGTAAATTTGATAGTAACTAAGGCTTTAGTGGAACATTTTTCGGAATCGGGCTACAAAAGTGGTAACACAAACTTGGACAATCTTTATAAGTATTACTAAACTAATTAATTTTCCGCTAACATAGGCGTCGATTGAGGAGAACTGGATATGCGTTGGAACAAAAGCGCTGAAGAAGCGATAGCTAAAGTTCCTTTTTTCATAAGACGAAGAGTTAAAAAAAAGGTCGAGATGGAAGCGGAGGCGCGGCACGCGTCCGAGGTCACTTTAGAACACGTCCGGACTTGCCAACAAAATTTTCTGAAAAACATGGAAGATGAAATCAAAGGCTATCAGTTGGAAAGTTGTTTCGGAACAGGTGGATGTCCAAACCGAATCCCGACTGAAGACAATTTTGTCAGAACTTTAGAAGAAATGTTGCAGTCCAGAAACCTGAAGACCCTGCTGAAATCAAAAGTGGACGGTCCGTTGAAGTTTCACCACGAGTTCAGGGTTTCTGTTTCCGACTGTCCCAACGCGTGCTCCAGACCGCAGGTCACGGACCTCGGGGTAATTGCGGCGGTCAGGCCCGTTCCAAGTGGCGCCGATTGCAGCCAATGCGGGGTGTGTGCTGAAATCTGCATAGAAAATGCTGTAACCATGACGGAAGAAATGCCCCGACCCGAGATCAACCTCGAAAAATGTCTTTTCTGTGGACATTGTGTAAATGCGTGTCCGACAGAAACTCTTGTCCGCGGTGAAGAAGGTTACCGAATAATGGTCGGCGGTAAACTTGGCCGACGACCAAGACTGGCATCTGAAATTCCAGGGGTCTTTTCTATGGACGAAACTTTCACATTGATCAACCAACTTCTTGATTTATATGTCAAAAACAACACGAGGGGAGAAAGGTTCGGAGAGATTCTGGAGCGAGTAGGCGTCCAAGAGCTTAATCAATTCGCTAAATAGTGTTGTCTTGGCACACTAACAAATTCACGGACTGCTACTGATCATTCAAAAAAAAATCAAAAAAATCTCGTGGTCTTGACTTAAGTCAAGGCGACTGTATCTCCCAACCTCCATATTATTTACAGAAACGCTAGTAAACGTATTTCAAGTTACCCAGTTTAGTGGGAACTCAAAAAAACAGGAGGATAAAATGGCTGACAAGATGTTTTGTTATCAGTGTGAGCAAACAGCGGGCGGAATCGCTTGCACCCGCGCAGGAGTATGCGGAAAGTCCCCTGAGACGGCGGCCCTTCATGATTTATTGATACACGCCATAAAAGGACTGGCGCTTTTTGCCGTTGAAGGACGGAAACTCGGAATTGTAGACACTGAAGCCTCAGTGTTTACTAATGAAGCTCTATTCGCGACCTTGACAAATGTTGATTTTGATGAGGACAGGTTTCCCCCGCTAATCAATAAAGCCGTAGGATATCGAGACAGGCTCAGGGATAAGGTCAAAGCGGCTGGAGGAAAAGTGGATTTCAGTGATGACGCAGCGACGTTCAAGCCTGCGCCGGACAAAGCAGGAATGATAGCAATGGGCCTCACAAGAGGTTTCAAGGCCGACTCCGATGATCAGGACATAGTTTCATTGAAGCACACGTTACTTTTCGGTCTTCGAGGTGTGGCCGCTTATGCGGACCACGCTCATATTCTGGGCAAAGAAAATGATGAGATATACAAGTTTGTGGCGGAAGGTCTGGCTGCGACAATGAATCATAGCTTGACACTAAATGACTGGGTTGGCCTGGTGCTCAAATGCGGAGAAATAAACCTGAAAACCATGGAACTTCTTGACGCGGCTAACACCGAAGCTTACGGACATCCTGTACCTACAAAAGTACCTCTTGGGCACAAAACGGGAAAAGCGATCCTAGTATCTGGACATGACCTGAAAGACCTGGAAGAAATCCTCAAACAAACCGAAGGCAAAGGAATCTATGTCTACACGCACGGCGAAATGTTGCCTACTCACGGTTATCCTGAACTCAAAAAGTATTCTCATTTTTATGGTCATTTTGGGACAGCCTGGCAAAACCAGAAAAAGGAATTCGCAGAGTTTCCCGGCGCGATCCTGATGACTACAAATTGCATTCAAAAGCCCGCTGAATCTTACTACAACAACATCTTCAGCACTGGACTAGTCGGTTACCCGGGCGTGCAACACATCGCGGACAAGAATTTCGGTCCTGTCATTGACAAGGCGCTCCAACTACCAGGTTTTACCTCTGATTCCAATGGCAAAGAAGTCATGTGTGGCTTCGCCAGAAACGCTGTGATGTCCGTGGCGGACAAAGTTATTGATGCTGTTAAGAGCGGGGCCATCAAACATTTCTTCCTGGTAGCCGGATGTGATGGAGCGAAACCGGGGCGCAACTACTACACCGAGTTCGTGGAAAAAACTCCAAAAGATACTGTCGTATTAACATTGGCCTGTGGGAAATTCCGTTTCTTCGATAAAGACCTGGGCGATATCGGAGGAATCCCCCGTCTTCTTGATGTCGGGCAGTGTAACGACGCATACTCCGCTATTCAGATAGCGGTAGCTCTGGCCAAAGCCTTCAATTGCGGTGTTAATGAATTGCCATTGTCAATGATTCTGTCCTGGTATGAGCAGAAAGCAGTCGCTATCCTCCTGACTTTGTTTCACCTCGGAATAAAAGGAATTCGCTTGGGCCCGAGCCTGCCGGCCTTTATTACGCCTAACATTTTGGATACTCTAGTTAAGACCTTTGATATTAAACCCATTACAACCCCGGATGAAGATCTGAAGGCTATATTAGGATGATTGTAGGGAATATTTGACTCATTAAATTAAGAATCCAATAGAATTAATATTCATCTAATTTATGTGTCGTAGACGACAACAAATTAATTACAAGGTTTAGCGGCGCGTCTAAATGGTACAGTTCACGCGCCGCAATTATGATGGCTGACTCCTTCAAAGAAAGGGAGACGAAAAATGAAATGCCCCGGACAGGACCCTCGATATTGGAAATTTGACGCGATCTTTGACGCTGAATGCCCGAATTGCGGCTCCAAGATAGAGTTTTTTAAAGATGAAACTCGGCGCAAATGCAAAAACTGCGGTGAATATGTACTTAATCCCAAGATGGATTTCGGATGCGCTGCGCATTGTAAATTCGCCAAACAGTGTTTTGGAGACCTTCCTCCGGAGCTTATCAAGCAGAAAGAAGACCTTTTTAAGGACCGAGTAGCTGTTGAAATGAAAATGCGGCTCAAAAACGACTTCAAACGAATTGGCCACGCGTCCAGGGTAGCCGGTATGGTGGAACGTCTGATTGGCGTAGACAAGACTAAACCGGCTGTTCTATTTGCAGCCGCATACCTCCACGATGTTGAGCCTCCTGTTCAGAGCATTGATGGGAAAGATGTCAACCACGGAGACAATGCTGTGGCTCGCGAGATACTTGAGAAGCTCGACGCGCCACAAGAACTCATCGAAGAGGTTTGTTCAATCATAAAAAATCTTGACAATCCTAAAGGCCATGAATCCGGGGAGCTGAACTTAGTTTACGACGCTCATTTGCTGGCGTCTCTCCAGGAAAAGAGCAAGAAGGGTGAATTAAATGAAGCTTATCTTTCAGAAGTGATCGAGCGAGACTTTCTGACAGATTTGGGGCGAAGCCTGGCGTACGAATTCGTCCCGAATAACACGCCTCATTTACAGGCCGGCGCCAATTTGTGATGTAAGTGATTAAAAAGGACGTAAAAATGAAAATCAAAAGAAACATTATACAGATAGACGATGAGCTTTGTAACGGCTGTGGTCAATGTGTTACAGGTTGCGCTGAGGGAGCGCTCGAAATAGTCGACGGGAAAGCAAAGCTCGTATCCGAGGTATACTGTGATGGATTGGGCGCATGTATTGGAGAGTGTCCGACAGGCGCTCTGAAAATAATTCAGAGGGATGCTGAAGACTTTGATGAAGAAGCGGTTGAAGAACGTTTGAAGACTGTTAAAACTCCGGAAAAACAAAGCCCCACTACAATGGCATGCGGTTGTCCTTCTTCCAATATTCAGACCTTTACGCCCAGAAGTTGTTCCTGTGATAAGACCAATGAGCCTGTGATCAGCCGCAGCACCGGATCAGAACTTACCCATTGGCCTGTCCAGATAAGACTTGTTCCACCTGCGGCCCCGTTCCTGAAAAACGCCGACTTGCTGGTCGCTGCGGATTGCACAGGTTTCGCGTATCCTGACTTGCACCGTGAATTACTTAAGGGAAAAACTCTCTTAATAGGCTGCCCCAAATTTGATGACGCACGCGCCTATGTCGAGAAATTCTCCGAGATTTTCAGCGCAGCGTCCATAAAGAGTGTCACTATAGCTGTCATGGATGTTCCGTGCTGTTCCGGCTTGCCTCAAATTGTAAAAATGGGTATGGAAAAGGCCGGCAAACAAATACCTCTGGAAAAGGTTGTAATTAGCGGTCAGGGTCGAATTCTGCGTAGGGAGAAGCTGGCAGCCTAGAAAGGTTCGTTTACACCACACCAGGGACAGGAGTTAATTTGTTTTAATTTTCATAAATTTAGCTTTTGAATTTTGAAATGGGCTCGGAGTCTAAGAAAATGGTTCCGGGCCTATTTTTTTGTCAGTTCAAACTCGTGAATCAATCATTTTTCTCTTGACCTTATTT
>JAJYDQ010000150.1 GCA_021777225.1 Deltaproteobacteria bacterium | reverse complement strand
AATTAAGGCTGACGAAGCGCCTGACCAGGAGATATTTGTTTTTGAGCGTGGCAAATTTGGCGATGATGTTCTAACATATAAAGATCTTTACCAAAATTCTAACAAAGTCGCGCGTCTTTTGTTGGATAATGGTATCGGGAAGGGCGACGTTTTTGCCGTTTTCATGAGGAATTACCCCGAATTCTCGTACTGTATACTTGCGGGTGGATTTACCGGGGCCATCATGGTCCCTGTGGACCCTAGGTTGCGAGGCGATCGACTGAGGTTTATCCTTGCGAACAGTAACGCAAAAGCCGTTATAGCGTCAGGTGAATGCCTTGAACAATTGACCGAAGTAATTGGGGATCTTCCCAACCTAAAATTCGTCACCGTGGCCTACCAGCGAGACCAGGAGGTCCCCGAAGATCCAAACTTCCATGCGCTAAACGAAACTTTAGGGTCGGATTCCTGGTCGCCAGTGGAACAACAGATAATGGACGTTCGACATCCCATGCAGATCATTTACACCTCCGGCACTACCGGCATGCCAAAGGGAGTTATGGTACGCAACAACCGACTTGGGGTGTTTAACATCATGACAAAACTTTGCTGGAAGTACTCAAAAACCGACTGCTTATATACGGGTCTTTCTTTGACCCATGGTAACGCCCAGGCTGTAACATTCTTTCCTGCGCTAAGCATGGGCATAAAAGCGGTTTTCAGCCCCAGATTCACTAAGAGCCGGATCTGGGGCATTTGCAGAAAATATGGATGCACAACTTTCTCACTTTTAGGTGGAATGATGGCTGGCATCTACAATGAGCCGGAGAAACAGGACGACAGCGACAATCCCGTCAAAATTGTGCTCAGCGCCGGGACTCCGGGATCTATATGGGAAGCCTTTGAGAAGCGATTTGGGGTCAAAATTCTCGAATGGTATGGCGCTGTGGAAGGAGGCTTTGCGTTCAAACCTCCTGGCCAAGGGCCGATCGGATCTTTTGGTAAACCTATTCCGGGAATTATGGAATTTAAAGTAGTGGATGAAAATGATAATGAAGTTCCTCCGACGAAAACAGGTGAGCTAATCTCCCGGATGGTTCGAGGCGAAACCAAGGTGGACTATCTGGATCTACCTCAGGCCTCGGCCGAAAAAACCAGGGGAGGTTGGCTGCGGTCTGGTGACATGGTCCATAGGGACGAAAATGGCTGGTATTTTTTCGATTATCGCAAGGGATCTGAACTGAGACGGGCTGGTGAATTCATTCAGCCAGACTGTATAGAGGCGGTTCTAGGTAAACATCCTGATGTGAGCGAAGTCTGCGTGTATGGAGTTCCCGCCGCATCAGGAGCCCCTGGTGAGAGTGATTTGGTAGCCGCTATTGGGCTGTTGGAAGGCGCAACGATAGATCCTATGTCTATTTACAAGTTGTGCAAAAGGGAACTCGAGCCCAACTACGTCCCATCGTACCTGCAAATCGTGAGTGAGATTCCCAAGAGTATTTCCGAAAAAGCCCTGGATAGAGTCTTAAGAAGTGAGTTCTCACCAGACGCCCAGAATGTTTATTCATATGACGACTACAGGTGATGAATCCGGAGAGGTGAAAAATGTCCTATCTCGAACTAAACATGGATCTTACCGATGAACAAAACGCAATTAAGGAACAGGCCCACAAGTTTGCAGCGGAAGTAATGAGACCCGCCAGTATAGAATTGGATAAAATTGCTGATCCGGAAGATGAGACCAAAAGCTCAATTTATTGGAGCACGATGAAACAGGCGTATCAATTGGGATACCACAATACACTCATGCCTGACTCTTACGGTGGCTTAGGTCTCGATCCTCTGGACATCCATCTGGTCCTGGAAGAAATGGGCTGGGGCAGCGCCGGTCTCGCTATATCCATAGGTGTGTCATGTTTTCCAGCCTTCTTTGCGTCCATGCTTCCAAATGACCTCCTGGAACAAGACATAATTTATCCGTATTGCCAAAACACTGACGCCAGCTTTATAGGCTGTTGGTCCATAACTGAGCCAAACCATGGCACAGACCAACTTTGTCCAGGAACAGACGCATTTCGGGATTCCAGAATCAAAGGCCAGTTGCGGGCCAGTCTCGACGGAGACGAATGGGTAATAAACGGCCAGAAATCGGCATGGGTTTCCAACGGACCAATCGCAACCCACGCCCTGGCTTATCTGAACCTCGATTCTTCAATGGGTTTGGCTGGTGGGGGAATCTGTATCATTCCTCTGTTGTCTCCCGGCGTTAGCAGGGGCCGCGCCTTAAACAAGCTGGGACAAAGGGATCTGCCGCAGGGCGAGGTCTATTTCGACAACGTCAGGGTTCCTTATGATTACATGTTGGTAGATCAGGAAAGTTATGAATCTATGGTGGATTTAACCCTTGCCACAGCTAACGCCGCAATGGGAGCGGTTTTCACAGGGGCCGCGAGAGCGGCGTACGAGGAAGCTTTGACATATTCCAAAGAAAGGATTCAAGGAGGCAAACCACTCTTTGAGCATCAGATCATCAAACACAAGCTTTTTAACATGTTCATGAAAATCGAAGCAGCGAGAGCCTTGTCCAGGGCGGCCATGATTTACAACTATAACAATACTCCTCCTTCGATTCAGTATTCGATAGCGTCTAAAGTATTTTGTACTAACACTGCGTTTGAAGTTTCAAATGAAGCGCTGCAAATGTTTGGGGGCTATGGGCTTAGCAAGGAGTACACAATTGAAAAGATATTTCGCGACACTCGGGCCGCCCTTGTTGAAGACGGAGTCAATGACAGCCTCATGCTGATCGGCGCTCATTCCCTATGAATCGGAAAAAGAATAGCAACGCTGAACTGAAAACTCCAGTTGATTTGTAGTTCCAATTGTGGAGGCTTGTATGCGTGACGTGTATGTGATCGGAATTGGCATGATCCGATTTGGAAAATATCCTGACGAGACAGTCCCGACTATGGCTCAAAAGGCCGTGAAACTCGCTCTGGAGGATTCACATCTCGATAAGAAAAACCTTCAGGCCGCGTTTTTCTCCAACACGTTTTGGGGAATGTTCACCAATCAACACTCAATTCGGGGGCAGGTCATTCTCAGAGGCATGGGCATAGACAAGATTCCGGTGACCAATGTCGAAAACGCGTGCGCAGGCGCAGCTACAGCTCTTCATCTCGCGTACATCGGGATAAAGGCGGATATGTTTGATTGCGCCCTTGCGCTTGGGTCGGAGAAGATTACGTGTCCAGACAAAATTCGATCCATGCAGGCGTACGCTTCTTGCATGGATATGGAGAATTTCCAGTCTCATATTCAGATGATCATGGAAGTAGGCAACAGTTTTAATATTGAAATTCCCGAAGATCAGTCAGCCCCCGGGCAAGGCAGAAGCATATTCATGGACGCTTACGCTATGGGCGCTCGCTGGCACATGGACAGATTTGGCACCACTCAAAAACATTTGGCCGTAATCGCATCCAAGAATCACACTCATGGATCGTTGAATCCCTTGTCACAATACCAAAATTCTATGACAGTAGAGGAGGTAATGAACGACAAGCCGGTAGCATATCCTCTCACTAGGGCCA
>JAJYDQ010000082.1 GCA_021777225.1 Deltaproteobacteria bacterium | reverse complement strand
GTGATTTTGGCTTTCGCCCGCAGCCTCAGCGAATTTGGAGCCACTATTACATTTGTTTCGAATATTCCCGGCCAAACCAGAACATTGCCCCTCGCTCTCTATACTCTGACCCAAATCCCGGATGGCGAAACCGGCGCCTTCAGACTTTGTGTGATTTCGGTGATTGTGGCGTTTGTCGCTCTGATATTGTCCGAATTCAGCTCCAGGTACGTTTTCAACAGGGTCCGGGGTTAAACGGTGCTTGAACTAAAGGTCCTAAAGAAACTGGGAGCATTTATGATAGACGTGGCGTTCTCTACTGGAGATTCCGGAATAACGGCTGTTTTTGGCCCTTCCGGGGCCGGGAAAACGTCAATCATCAACATGGTCGCAGGACTTCTTAAGCCTGACGAAGGCAAAATTTATCTTAACGACGAGCCTCTCTTTGATTCCGAAAAGGCGATCAATGTCCCACCGAACAGGCGAAGGCTCGGTTATATATTTCAGGACGGCCGTCTGTTTCCCCACCTTTCGGTAAAATCAAACCTTACATATGGCATGAAATTGATTAGCAAGGAGGAGCGCAGGCTACAGTTTGACAGCGTAATTAATCTCCTAGATCTCGAGGCCTTGCTCCACAGGCGCCCTGCAAAACTGTCCGGGGGTGAAAAACAGCGGGTGGCTATCGGGAGGGCGCTGCTAACCAGCCCCTCCCTTTTGTTAATGGATGAGCCTCTTTCATCACTTGATGGACGATTAAAGGCCGAGATACTCCCCTTTGTGTCAAAGATGCAGAAACGATTCATGATACCAGTGCTGTATGTGAGTCATTCAACTGACGAAATACTGTCTATAGCGGATCGGGTCATTGTGGTGCAATCGGGTAGAGTCGCTTTCACCGGCGGTCTGGACATTGCCGTGGTCAAGGAGCGCCCTGAGTTTTTCCCCCCGTTTGGATCTAATAATGGTCTTGTATATCGATAAAACAGGTCTGTTTTAATTATTGACCTGGCCTGCCAATAGCTGTTATCCTCCGGCGTCCTCAACATGACATTGGGGTGAATGTGGCTGATCCTTTCTTCCATATTGCAGTGGCGCTCACATTGAGTTTCGCTTTTGTAAATGGTTTCAGCGATGGTGGCAATGTTGTTGCCGCCACAATATGTTCGCGCGCCATGAGTCCGTGGAAGGCGCTGATCTGGGCATCCATCGCAGAATTCGTGGGACCCGTTTTGCTTGGGACGGCAGTTGCGAAAACGATGTCCTCCAGTGTCCTTAAGCCTGACATGATTGAAACGGTTGTGCCGCATACTCTGTATATAATTGTTTCCAGCGCCATGGCTGGAACGTTGTTCTGGAAACTCGCAACATGGTACGTGGGGTTGCCTTCAAGTGGGTCTCATGCGCTTATTGGTGGTTTGGTGGGCGCAGGAATCGTAGGCATCGGCCCACAATCAATATTGGTCAATATGATAGCATGGAAGGTCGTCATGCCAATGGTGGCGGCGCCAATAGTAGCCGTGTTTCTTGGATATGTCATTTTTTCCACGATCAGGGCTATGTTCGGCCGTGCTCATAGACGAATCGGGCAGTTTTTCACCGTGTTTCAAAGGCCCGTAATGGTTCTGTTGGCCGCAAGTCATGGCTCAAACACCAGCCAAAAATCCATGGGGATCATAGCCATGATCCTCTCTGCCGGAATTGGCGATGTAGGAAGTGGAATGCCCATCCCCAAATGGGTCATTTATAGTTGCGCCGCGGCTATAGCCATCGGTGTGTTGACCGGAGGGTGGCGTATAGTAAAGTCCGTAGGACTAAGGATCTCTAAAATGGAGCCAGTCCACGCGTTTGCCGCTCAACTCGCTTCCGCAATAACAATGACCGGCGCATCGTTACTGGGTGGACCGGTGGCTGTTTCGCAGGTTGTCGGGCCGGCTGTTTTGGGCGTCGGAGCATCCCGTCGGGCTAGTGGAGTCAGATGGTCATTTGCCACCCATATCACATACGCGTGGGTACTTACCTTCCCGGTTTCCATGATAATTGGGGCCGCGATTTGCTGGTGTTTTACCCGCATCTTCACCTCCTGACTTAGAGGTTGGAATTATGGCGCTATGGAAAATATTCGGTCAAAGACGTGAGGTTGATTTTTACGAGCTTCTGCTATCTCAGTCGGAGAAAACCCTGTCGGGCTGCCAGGCCCTGGTCCGTTTTCTGGACAATGAGGGGGAACCCGAAGAGCTATTGAAACTCGAACAGGAAGCTGACGACATCCGACGTATTCTGATTGATGAACTCAATCAGACTTTCATTACACCAATGGACCGCGAAGACATATTTATGCTCTCCAGGGCCATCGACGACGTGCTTGACCATGCCTACAACACAGTTAAGGAAATGGATATTTTCGAAGTTGAAAGCAATGAATTCCTTTTACAGATGGCGGAATTGCTGCAAAAAGGCGCAGAAGAACTGCTAAATGCGATTAAACACCTTAAAAAGAACCCAAATGTCGCTACCGGATACGTTGTGAGGGCCAAAAGAATAGAAAACAAGATGAACGACGCCTATTTAAACGCGTTAAAACAGCTTTTCTCAGGGACTAATGTCAGGCTCATGCTAAGTTACCGTGAGATTTACAGACATTTTAACAGAAGCGCCGACACTGTAGATGACGCCGCAAATATTATCAGTGACATTGTGGTCAAAATGGGCTGACAAAAATCTGCGGACAGGCATTGCCAGGTTCAATATTTACAATTTGTGGTCCATTTGGCGCCAAACTTAACGGGATCCGGGGCCCGCAACACGCCCAATTAATTTGCGGGCATAGACCTTGACCCCGGGGGACCTTCCAGGCCATTGAGCGTCGCAGAACTATCCAACCGCAGGGCCGATGCGCTGTTACCATTTCCATTGCTGTTTCCGTCAGTCCATCTTTGCAAAACATCGACCAGATCGGAGGCCTGAACGGGCTTTGCGATATAATCATCCATACCCGCGGACAGGCATCTCTCCCTGTCACCTTTCATCGCATGGGCCGTCATCGCAATGATGCGCACATTCGGGTCCAGAATTTCAATACTGCCTTGCCGTATGAACCTGGTGGCTTCCAAACCATCCATGATCGGCATCTGAACATCCATCAGGATTATGTCATATTTTTCTCTCTTTAAAACATCCAAAGCTTCCAATCCATGAGAAACAGCATTGACGTCATGACCCAGTTTCTCCAGGACTGACACCGCCAGCCTCTGATTTGTGAAATTGTCCTCAACAACCAGCACGTGCAGTCTCTTTCTTTTGGCCTCGGTTATGGTGTGCCTGGTTACGATGCTTCTTTTCCGTGGGTCACATTCCCCCTCAACCTGCCCCAACGACATTAGCAGACAGTCGTAAAGCTGCTTTTGACGGACCGGCTTGGTGAGATACCCGGAGAATCCCTTTTCTTCAAGTCTCTTCGCATCACCACGCCTGCTCAACGAGGTCATCATGATCAAGACCAGGTCGCGTGTCGCAGGATCCCCCTTGATCATTTCACCCAGAGTTTCTCCATCCGTTCCAGGCATCTGCATATCAAGAATAGCAATCTCATAGGGGTCGCCATCCAGATAGGCGTGTCTCAGTTCAGCCAGAGCGGACTGTGCTCCATCCACTAGGTCAAATCTGCAACCCCAGTTCCGAAGATAGGCTTCGAGTAGCCTACGGTTGGTGGCGTTGTCATCAACACCCAGCACCCGTCGCCCACACACCGCTTCAGGACATGCCGTCATTCGGACCGGAACAAATGGCTGCTTTTCCAAAATGATGGTGAACCAAAAGGTGGAACCTTTGTTAACTGAGCTTTGGACACCAATTTCGCCACCCATAAGTTCAACGAGGTTTTTGGAAATGGAAAGGCCAAGACCTGTCCCACCGAACTGTCTCGTGTTGGAAGCGTCGATCTGTGAGAACGGGTTAAACAAATTCTCGATTTTGTCTTCAGGTATACCGATTCCAGTATCCTCGACAGTAAATTTGACTATCGCCTGGTTTTCGAACTCGGCCAGAAAAGACACATGAATTAACACTTCCCCGTGAGGAGTGAACTTCACGGCGTTTCCAATCACATTTCCCAGGACCTGACGCAGTCGTCCGGGATCTCCCTTAACGAATGCGGGGACCTCAGGATCAATCAGGCAAACGAATTCGAGACCATTATCCTGGGCCCGCACGGCCAGAAAATCCGAAATGTCCTCGACAGTGGCCCTCAGATCAAAATCGATGGTTTCAACTTCAAGTTTGCCAGCCTCAATTTTTGAAAAATCCAGAATGTCATTAATAAGGGTAAGGAGAGCGTCGCCGCCGGTCTTTATAATCTGAGCGTAATCACGCTGATTTTCGTCCAAGTTGGTATCCAGCAAGAGTTCCGTCATCCCTATAACGCCATTTAACGGGGTCCTGATTTCATGACTGACATTAGCAAGAAACTGTCCTTTGGCGACATTCGCCGCTTTTGCCTCTACTGTAAGCTTTTCCGCTTCCCTTATAGCGTCCCGAAGCCTGAGGTTAGTTTCTTCGACCTCTGTATTAGCTTTGCGCAAGGCTTCTTCCGCAATTTTTCTCTCGGTTGTATCCCTGATACTCGTTAGTACGAAATCATGGGCGCCGTCGACAAATTTCTTAAGAATCACTTCGGCGTCAAAGGTCGATCCATCTGATCGTCTGGCTTCCCAGCGAAAGACCTGATCTTTTCCTCCGAACGCTTGCCTCCAGATTTCGGGCATTGATTCCATTGGATTGGCAGGACCAGGGAGATCTTTCTCTATAGTAGTGGACATAATCTGATCAGCGGTCAATAGGAACAGATCCAGCATCATCCTGTTGAAACTGATTACCCTGCCAGTAGCGTCCTGGATGATGAGGGCGTCATGCGCCGAGTTGAAGACTGCTCTCAACCTACCCTCAGAGGCCCTTACATCGAGTTCGGATTCTTTGGATTTTAGCTGAACGGTCCAGAAACCAACAATCATGATCGCAACTACCAGAGTCACAAAAATCGGGAATAACCGGCTAATCAAAATTGTCTTCATCCACGCTGCAGAGCTTACATCAATTCCCATGATCGCAACGATCCTGGCGTCGTTCTCAGGCGATCGTAAAGGTACAAATGCGCTTATCCACGATCCCCACTTGTCTGTATACGGACCCTCCGTAATTTCCCTGCCGGTTTCGAAGATCTTCCTGACAGTGACTGGGGCGTCGTCGTAAACACTTCCAGGGGCTGAATAATCCTTGGACGTGGCTGGTTCGGAATCGCTCAGAAAAATGAGCAATCCGTCTTTCCAACCCAAGAGATAGAGGAATCTGCATGCGGGGTTACGTTTCCTCATCGTTTCAAGCTGCCTGTGAATCGCTTCGTAGCGGGACGACTCAAGGTCAGCCACTGATCCGGCGAGGCTTTCCACTGCAGCCGGGTCAACTCCACCTGCCAGCATGTTCGTCTGAGTCAGCAAATTGGCTCGCTGGGCGGCATCCGCACGATTTCCAATAAACTGGGTGAGTCCCCATCCGGCGCCAATTGTCAAAATAAGCGCAATTATGAGCCGGCCGCCCCACGCAACGGATTTCCCCATCGGGAACTCCATTGATCCGAACCATCGCTCCAAATAGAACCGGCCTAACCCGAAAACCACGACCGCAGCACAGGTTGCGCTGATCAGCCGAACTGGAAATCCAAAAGTCCTGGAGAACCATTGCTGATTAAGCAATGAAGCGGGAAAGAAGCTGGCATCGGAGGGAAACAGTCCAATAACCAAGCCATAAGCAAGCATTGCTATCGAGACTACTAGAAGGTATTTGCTCTCAGCCGAACTACGAATTTCAGATTCCCGCCACAATGCCATGGCGCAGACTAGAGCGCTTGGGATACCCAAAGCATACCCAATTGCGGCCGCAGTCCCGTTGATGCCGTCAAGAGCGCCTATGGCGGTGAGAAAAACCAAAGGATAGTATATCCAGGAACCCAGATCATTGTTTTTGGTCTGGATCTGTAAGGTCCGCCTGCCGAACTCAAACAGTGCGACGAAGGACCCGGCCAGAAGAGTTAACCGGACTACCCTGAACAAAAAAGGGTCGGGCAGGCTCAGGGCCAGCATCTCCAACAACTCGTCGGCGCCTTTAAGCGCCCCGAAGAGCGCCAACATGGAGAAGGGCAAACGATCTCTGTTTTGACGGGCCAGAGCCAGACAAATTATGGCCAGTATTATGAACGCCAGCCCTTGAACGAACAGGATGTAATCGAGTTGTGAGCTTATGAAGTTTTCCACCATTTCAGGAAATCAGGTCAGGTACGTCTGACCTTCCGACACCCCTTGTACAGGCGCAACGAAATATATTCGATGTCCGTCTCTGTGTCCACAAACTTTATATAAATTGGAGCCTAGTAATTCAGTTTTAAACGTTATTATAATATTACTTAACAGTATGATTTGTGTTTGTAACATAACACCCAACGTTCATGGGTTAAACTACGATGCGCGCTTACGAAGCTGGATGCTTCGTCCTATTCGATGCGACGGAACGAGTCTGATGATCGAATTTCGACCGACTGGCCGTCCACCGGAGCGTTTCACGGTCCATATATGTTGGCCCCCTATTGTAAAAAATGATTTTTTGATTAAGATTGCTGAAATCGTGCACATTTGACGAGGCCCGTATGCTTTATCAGAAACGTTTCGAAAACCTTTTCCGGGTAGCCATTAAAATCACGGCGTCACTAAATATTTCCAATATCCTTGAGACCATCAGGGATGAAGCCAAGGTATCCATTCCAAATCTCCAGGAAGCCTGTTTGCTGCTGGTTGACCCCGACGCGGCAAATTACACGAGGCCCCTTCACTGCTCGATGTCTACCGAATCGATAAATTGTCAAATGTGTAAGCGGGGCCGTAGCGCCATAACGGCAAGTCTCGAGAACCCCGGCGCCTATCTTTGCATAATCCCCGGCCCTGACGGTTCCAGGATGCTCCCTTCTTCGACCCCAGTGGGTGGTCTGTCGGAAGTAGCGATCCCGATATATCATGACGGAAAACCCCTTGCAGTCCTGAACGCCATCGCAAAAGAGGATTCAAAAATAACCGAAAGGGACCTTATACTGCTCAAGGACCTGACGGACCTCGCGTCCAATGTAATCACAAACGCCAAGAAACACTGGCAGATGTCTCAGCAGAAGCTGACTGTTGATCGTATACTGGGTCATCTCAGGCCATTTGTTCCTCAGACGGTACAAAAAATAGTCGACAAAAACCCGGATTCGCCGTCCCTGGACAAGATCGACCTGGAAATCTCGGTGCTGTTTCTCGATGTAGCCGGATACACTCGAATCAGTGAATCACTCAACCAGGACCAGGTCAATTTCATCATTGAAAAGTACTTTTCGAGCTTTCTGGACATCATTTATGAACATAGCGGCGATATAAACGAAACAGCAGGCGACGGACTAATGGTGATTTTCCAGGGAGACCCGATACAAACCGCTCTGAACGCGGGCAGAGCTGCCCTTGATATCCGCCGTCGTACGGCTGAAATCAACGAAGAGATGAAAGGTCGCTTCCAGCCGATTGTCATCAATATGGGCATAAATTCAGGGATCGCGTCTGTTGGAATGTCGCGTTTTCAGGGAAAGGCCGGGACTCGAATGACGTTTACGGCCAGCGGACCTGTGACCAATCTTGCGGCAAGGCTTGCAGCGGAGGCCGCCAACGGGGACATCCTTGTGGGGCCCGACACGGCCAAGAGGATTGGCGATCAGTTGATACTGCACCATAGAGGCGCCATGAAATTCAAAAATGTTTCCAGTCTTACACAAGTCTACAGCCTTGCTCCGGGGCGCCGGACAGAAAATGATTTTTCCGATGAAGAACAGCCCGGTTAAAACCTATCCGGACAAAAATCGGCTCATAGACCACGTCAGTTCTCGTAACTCCCGCCCGGGATCACGCCAAAAGCATATTCTGAAGCTGGTAATTGATATCTTACCGCAAGTAATAATTGACATCTCCCACATTTTTATGATAACGAGGATAGTAAGTTTTGTTGGTTAGATTCCGGAGCGTTAGCTGTCACTCGTAAAGTTCGGCCCAATCGTTTAGCTCCGGTTTGAGTTTAACTTATTGTCATTGCGGATTGAGAGAAGTTCGAATTTGTACGTAATCTGTTCCTGAGGCGGCTTCTATGGCTATCAATAGCTCACGGAAACCTTTTTGGCCCTTAATCATCATCGCTTGCTGTTCGATTATTATCGTCGGTTTGACTGCAGCCGGCTTCCCGAAATACTTCACGCCTAAAAATCCGCCCCAGTCCGCGCCGATTACGACGCGCAGCACCGGCAACACGCAAGCAAACACCAATAATTCCTGTCCGATTAAAGACATTGTGGTTAGAGCGACCGACGAGGAGATTAAGGGTCGCCCCATTGAAATCACCGATATATCAAGTGATAATGAAACACTGCTTTCACTTATTTCCATGAACCTTTTTGATGAGACAGTGGCCAATCAGGTCGCCAAGAGTCTTGCCACCACAATTCAGGCACGGACGGGAAAGGGCTTTACGCCAACCAGCAACCTAAAATCAGGCAAGAGATATTCTATCTATCTTGATGAAAATGGCGCTTTTCGGAAGGCCACCATTGAGCTGTCGCCCTCAGATGTTTTTCATTGTGTCAAGGACGGAGACAACTACCGATCATGGCGGGAAGATGTAGTGCTGGAATACAGGACTGAGGCGTTAACCTTCCAGATTAAGAAAGATTTCCTGACCACAATTCTGGGGCTCCATGAAAACAAAGAATTTTCCCTTAAACTAATTCACGTTTTTAGGTGGGACATTGATTTTCAGTCAGACCCTAGGAAAGGTGATGTGTGTAAAGTTGTTTTTGAGAGACGGTACGCCGATGATACCCCCGCAGGCTATGGCAGGATCCTGTTCGCCAGTTACGAGGGTAAACGCACAGGCAGGAAAACGGCGTGTCTTTTCAATGGCCAATATTATGACGAACACGGTGTAGAATTACGCAAGGACTACCTCCGAGCGCCTTTAAACGTCCTTCGTGTCACTTCCGGTTATGGCTGGCGCATACATCCTGTCCTCAACGTCTGGAAATTTCATACCGGAGTGGACTATGGGGCGCCGATTGGCACGCCGGTTTATGCCATAGCGAGTGGGGTCGTGACCTTCCAGGGATGGGGCGATGCTTACGGGCTCTGGGTAAGTGTCCGTCATGAAAACGGGATTGAGAGCCGTTACAGCCATCTTAGCAAGATATTGGTCAAAAAGGGTCAACGAGTCTCACAGAGGGAAGTTGTCGGGCTCATTGGTTCGACGGGACGATCCACGGGACCGCATCTTTTCTTTGAAATCATTACTCAAGGGAAACGCATTGATCCGACCAAGGTAAAAATGGTGAGAAACCCCGCATCCATCCCCGCCCCTCTCCAAGGTCGTTTCAAGTCAGTGGTGATTCGTGAATCACAACTCCTGCCGGAATCCGCCATGCGTACCGCCGACAAGTCACAGGACCGAAATCCAAAATCCATTTTCTCTACCCGGCCTCTGTAATCCTAACTATTTAATCTCGACTGCGAGCAATAAGGATTTGAACTTCCCGTTCATCCTCAAGAGCGGCTAATCGCCCATTTTACGGATAGAGCGCCGAGGTACGCTGCGCCGGCGAGGATAATCGTCGTAGCTCCGGCGGGATAGTCGGGACCATAGCTGACAGCAAGACCAGATGTGGTGAATATGGCGCACAGAATTGTTGAAATGACCATCATACCCCAGAGACTCCGGCAAAATAGCGCAGCGATCCCTATCGGCAGCGTCAACATCGCCACCACCATAACGATTCCCACCACCGTAGAAAGGAGCACCACGGTCAAAGCGGCCAAACCCAGCAAAAAAAGATAAAAAACCTCAACCCTGAGTCCGCGTAGACCTGCGAATTCCTGGTCAAAACAAACCGCAAGGAACTGGTTATAAAACATGAGGCCGGCTACCACAATCAGAACATCCAGCCCTGCCAGCATCCAAAGGTCGCCGGTCGAAACCATTAGGATGTTACCGAACAGATATCCCATTAAATCTTCGTTATATCCGGGGGTTCGTGAAATGAAAATTATCCCGGCAGCCATACCGATCGCCCAAAGAGCGCTTATGGCTGTGTCTTCCCGTTGCTTTGCACGTAGGCTCACAAGCCCTATTATGACCGCTGCGACAAGAGCGGCTACAAGGGCGCCGTGCAGAGGAATCAGACCGTGCCAGTGGTAGACCCTGTTCAGATACAGAGCGGCTCCCATTCCCCCCAACACAGTATGAGCGATTCCGTCCGCGATATATGAAATTCGTCGGACTACAACATAGGTCCCGATTATGCCGCACGCCACACTAGCCAGGATTCCGGTCAAAAGGGCGTTCTGAAGAAAAACGTAATGCCCGAGGTCGTTCAGGAATTCTGACAATTGCAGTCCCTCTCTCCGTTATGCCTTATCATTCTCATCGGTGAGCCGTAAATTTCGTTGATAATTGCGCCGGTAACCTCACTGGTCGGGTGCATCAGGACTTTCCGTTTCACGCAAATAACGCTCTTGACAATTCTGGAAACAAATCCGAGATCATGAGAAACCATCACTATCGTCAGGCGGTTGTTAAGAGTTTGTAGCAATTCGTACAGGTCTCCTTCCATGACCACGTCCAGATTGGCTGTGGGCTCATCAAGGAGGAGGATATCCGGCTCACAAGCCAGAGCGCGAGCGATGAAAAGCCTCTGACGCTGACCACCGGAAATGGCGGCAAAGGACTTTTTGCGAAAATTGCGCAGACCCACCTGCTCCAGAACATTAGCTACGATTTCCTTGTCCCTTTTTGAATAAGGCCCAAAAATTCTACCATGTCCCAGGCGTCCCATCAGGGCCACATCCATGACCGTGGCAGGAAAGTCCGGGTCCAGTTGGGAATGTTGAGGCATATATCCAATGCGTCGCCGGGCCTGTTCGGGTGTTTCCCCAAATATCCGCGCCAGCCCGCGCGATGGTTTGAGCAGGCCCAACATCAGCTTCAAAAGTGTGGTTTTACCGCCGCCATTAGGACCGACGATTGATACAAAGTCTCCCTGAGGGATAGTGATGTTTACATCTTCGAGGATCGAGTTCGAACCATAAGAAAACCACAGGTCCTCTACAAAAATCGCTGGGGAGCTTGTTACATTCACGGAAAAACCTTTATCACATGTCACAAAATCACTTCGCCTGGTTTCTGAGGGCTGATTCCAAACTCATGGCGACGTCTTTTAAATTATTCATATAATCAGGCGCCAGATCGTCAATCAGGACTACCGCCCCACCAATTGACTTGGCCAGAGTTTCCGCGGTCTTTTTCGGAAACTGGGGTTCAGCGAATATGACTCTGACTCCCTGCCTTTTCGCTTGTTCTATCAATCTCGAAAGCTGCCTGGCCGTTGGTTCTTTACCTTCGATTTCAACAGCGACCTGTTTCAAACCGTACTCATCGCCCAAATATCCAAACGCCGGATGAAACACAAAAAAACTTTTGCCCTTTAAAGGCGCCAAAGAAGCCCTGAGTTGATCGTCGATCTTATCCAGGTCAGACTGGAATCTTTTCAGATTCTCTTCGTATACAGCGCGGTGGATCGGGTCAATCTCAATAAGAGTGGCGGCTATAGTCCGCGCCTGGATCTTGGCAAGCCGGGGATCGAGCCACGTGTGCGGATCAACTGCGCCCGCCTCATGAGAATGTCCGTGAGACGCTCCTGCGTCGTGATCGCTCTCTTCCTCCGCATCTGAGATCATCCGCATCTTTATGCCCTGTTGCAAATCAACGACCTTCAAATTCTTGAAAGTAGATCCCGCCTTTGCTATTAGCGCCTCCTCGAAGGGAAACCCTATCTTGAAAAGGACCTGAGCGTCCGCCAATTTTGCGATGAGTTTTGGAGTAGGCTCGAAGGTGTGAGGCTCCTGGCCAGGTCCAACAAGCACATTCACATCCACGAGAGGACCGGCTACACGTTTTACAAAGTACTCGACAGGCTCAATACTCACGAACACATCTGGTTTCTTCGGGGCTGCAACTTCCGCGGCGGAAGCCACGCCAAACCAGATTCCCAGTAATACCGTTAATGACAAAATGACCAATCGTCTTGCAATCATGGAAAACCTCCGCAATAACTTTTGGATTATCGATTTCACTCGCGATAGCGTTTTTACAATAAACCAGCATCATTAACAGTCACGTGTGGGTCCCGTTCACAAACCAGATGGACTGCGTTGCATGTTTTGCATTCTTCCAGGTGATGATCGTTCAAAAACATTTCAAGATGATGGCGCTGCTTCGGCATTATTACACCTGTGCCTCTGCAAAGAGGACATACGCTGTCCAGCGCGGCTACAACGGCTGTTCTTATAAATTCGGATCTGTTGGGAATTCCCTTCATCGCTTCCATCAAGGATTCCGGGACCTTGAATGTTATGATGTCCTGTTTTTCCTTTTTCATATTGGTAGACCCTCTTGGGTGGATTCATCCGGAGAATGTTACTGTTATTATTATTACAAAGTAATACCATGCTGTCAAGGCGCGGGATTTTCTAAATGAGGTGGTATAATAGAGCATGAACGATCACGTCGTTTATCGTAATTCCAGTTTGGAAAAGGAGAATCTTTTTAAATGAGAAATCCAAAGACAATCATGGGTATCATCGTCGCGACGGCATTACTGGCGGCCACAACCATCGTCTCCGCGGGAGACTGGGGTCGTTGTGGATGTCAGGGACAGGACGGGGCCATGGGTTATAGACATGGCGCGTGGCTTTCAAAACTCGACAATCTGACAAAGGAGCAAAAAGGCCGGTTTGACAAGCTTCATAACGAATTTATGAAGAGAATTGAGACCTTGCGTGCTCAGAAGGCTCAGAAAAGAATTGAAATGGCCGAACTTGCCACCAAGTCCCCGCAGGATGAGACCGCCATCCAGAAAAAAAGGGAAGAAATCTGGGCGCTCAAGGACAAGATGATAAATGAAAACAGGGCATTCCGCTTGAAAGTCCGCTCCATTTTGACCCCGGAGCAACGGGAACAACTGAGGACCATCTTCGGTTTTGGCCTTGCGGCGCGAATCCCGGACCTCACAAAAGCCCAGAAAGAAAAAATTGATTCTCTGAGAATCGACTTTCTAAAAAAGAAATTGGCCCTCAAATCGCAGAAAGGTCAGAAAAGGATCGAATTGATCGAGCTTATGTCCAAGAGCCCGCAGGATGAGACCGCTATTGAAAAGAAGAAAGAAGAAATCTGGGCGGTCAAAGATCAGATGAGGAAAGAAGCCAGGGCTTTCGGGACATCCATACGTTCCACACTAACACCTGAGCAGCGAGAAAAAATGGGCGTGTGGACAGGGCACGGGCACGGTTTTCATGGTCACGGCGGCGGCATGATGTAGGCTGGACGGAAAATTGCCATTAATGGTTACTAAATAATCAACATATAGCCTCTCAGGCTTCCGTTGCCCATATCGAAGAATGCAGGCGCGGAGGCCTGCAGCCACCAATGTGAACAAGCCCATCCCCAAGATTCAGTTTGTCGTTTCAACTGTCAGCTTACCCATCGTATCAAGGAGCTTTTTCATGTCTATGGGTTTCTCCAGCACCGCGTCCACCCCGGATTTCAGGATAAGTTCCGCTTCCATGGTCTGACCGCCCCATCCGGTAAGAAGTATAAAACGAGTCTTAGGTTCGCCACGATCAGCGCATATGGATGCGATGGCCTGCCCCACTTTCCACCCATCCATTTCCGGCATAACCAGATCACAGATAATGACATCGATTTTGTTTTTTTTGAAGATCCTGACAGCTTCCATTCCCGAGTTTGCGGTAAAAACGGTGTGTCCAACCTGTGTCATGACCTCGGCCAACATCTCGACTATCGGCTCCATGTCATCAACCACCAGGACTGTTTTGGCAAACGCTATCGTGGTCTGTTCCGGCTGCTCGGTATCAGTGGCGTGTCCCTTTGCCAATGGCAGGGTCACTGTAAATGTCGTCCCTACTCCCAATTTACTGGCGACTTTTACGGAGCCACCGTGCGCCACCACTATGCTGCGGCTCAGAGCCAGGCCTAGACCTGTGCCGATGTTTGTCTTCCTGGCTGTCCAGAACGGGTCAAAAAGTCTTTTAAGGTCACCTTCAGCGATGCCGATCCCATTATCCGAAACTTTGATCACAGCGTCCTCACCCTGTGAATAACATGAGAGTCTGATTTCTCCACCATTAGGGCACGCCTCAGCCGCGTTGGTTATCAGGTTAACCAGAACCTCAAGGATCTCGTCGTCACGACCTCTAGTTATAACCCCCTTTTTGAGGTCCTGTTCAACCGTTATATCCACGCCACTCTTTCCGGGAACGCATTTCAGGGAAGGTTCGCTCGCTTCCAGCGCCTTACTCATCACATCAGAGATATCGAAAACCTTGTAGTCTTCCTGACTGTCCTCGTGCCTGACCTCGGCAAAGGTCTGGAGCCTTCTGACCGTCTCCGCTCCGAGCCGGACAGTGTCCTTGATTTGTCGAAGAGAAACTTCAAGATTGGAAGACCTGCCGGCCGCTATATCCATGAGCGATAATTCGATGTTACCCATGATAATCTGTAAAAGGTTATTGAAGTTGTGGGCGACACCCCCGGCCAGACCCGCCACTGCTTTTACACGTTCAGACTGTAGGAGCCCCTTTTCAGCGGCCTTTAATTCGGTAATGTCTTCAAAAATACCTACACCACCCATAAAATAGCCATCATCAGACTTTACAGAACTGAAGATCGCCCTCAATGGAGTGAGTTTTTCGCCTTTTACGGAAAGATAATCGCCTTCGTAATAACCGGTTCCGCCTTCAATACTCGCCCTGATGGCAGCCAACATTTTTGGGTCTTCCAGATTTTCCAACATACGGAAGGCGGGTCCTTTGCGGTATGAGGCGCCCATAATCTCTTCAAATTGATCATTACAATCTATAATCGTGCCTTTTTGGTCGAAATGAGCTATGCCCAGCGGCGAGTGCGCAAAGATCATACGGTATCGTTCTTCACTTTGCTGTAGTTCTCGCTCCATTTGCCTGTTAAGGAGTCCAATCGCAGCGAGTTCAGCAAATGCTTCAGCGTGTTTCTTGTCCGAATCTGTGAAACCGCCGGGTTTGTTACCGAGCGCAAGGAACCCGAAGGTCCTGTTCCTGAACACAAGAGGGGCCAACAAGATGTTATCCAGCGGCACGTGTCCCTCGGGAAGCACAAGAGCGTTCCCCACTTTGCTAAGGTCGTTCCTGAAAACAGCCCTTCTCTTGTCATAGACGTATTGATGCAATCCGGTCACTCGAATTGGCTGATTGAGATCCAAGCCACACGTCAATCCGCTCGCCCCAAAACATAAAAGATACTGTTCCTTACCCTCAGGGTCCATCACAGTGATGTGCCCAACCTCAGCCGATGTGAGTTCCTGCGCTGAATTCAGGATAAACTGAGCGGCGTGCCTAAAATTGTCACTCTCAAGGAGGGTACGGGCTGAATTAAATAGAGCGCTGGTCCCACTATTAGCTACTTTGAGTTCTTCTATGGCTTCAGCGAGTTCCATTTCAAGTTCTATCCTGATGGTAACATCACGGAAACTCCAGACCCGTCCAATGATTTCCCCGTCTATTCGCTGTGGTTTGGAGTATCTTTCGATAATCCTGCCATCCGCAAACTTGATTATATCGAGAGATTCCTGCTCAGGATGAGCATAGAGATAATTGACCTTCCGGAGGAAAGTCTCCGGGTCCGCGAGCCGATTTATTACAAGGTCCAACAGACCTTCATCGTGGAGATTAGTCGCATTTTCTTCAGGTATGCGCCAAATTTCAAGAAACTTCCCATTATACGCGCTGATACGCCTGTCTCTATCAACTACCAGAATACCATCTACCGTGGAATCAAGAGCTGATTCCAGTATGGAGTACGCCTTTTTCCGTTCGGCCTCCGCCTTTGCGTATCCAGTAATGTCCTCACAGGTCATCAAGTCCTGACCGGTGCTGATCTGGACCGGACGAAAGTGAATTGTCTTGTCTGTGCCGTCTTTACACCTGACTGTGTACACTCTTGCGCGGATGGAACCGAATTTGGCGTTTTTGAGGTCTTCTACCCATGCGTTCAGGACTTCCTGTCTGTAGTCTTCATCCGGAAACGCCTTGAGACGCCACGTCCGACCATCGGGGATATCCTGGTAGTCATACCCGAACATCTCAATAAATTTTGGGTTCATGTATTCAAAAGCGCCATTAGGGGAAACCAGGACCAATCCAAACGGAGACGCGTCAGCAAGTGACTGAAACCTGTCTCTCTCCAACTTGATGATTTCCTGAGCCTTTTTGAGAAACCTCATGTCGGTAAGAGTGGACAAACTCCCCTGAAACTTCCCCTGATCGTCAAAAAGCGCCGTAGCTGAAGACAGAAAAGGATGTTTACGGCCATCACCACTTTTAAGTTCCAGTTCGTAAAGTCCATGTTTGCCGGCGCTACGCTTTTGAAACTCTTTCGTGAACAGACCCTGAGAATCCTTGTCGATAAAGTCGTAGGCCGACCGCCCAATTACTTCATCCGCTCTGCGGCCGAGCACCTCAAGCAGTCTGTTATTGCAATACGTGACCCTAGAGTCCCTATCCAAGACCACGACACCATCACTCATGGTCTCTACCAGCTTGCGGAACCATTCCTCTTTTTGTTTGACCATCGGGTTGAACTGAGCGTACTGGACCTCAGACTCCAGATCGTTTACGCGTTTTCTGAGGTAAGCAAGCTCCTGTACCATTCTGTCGCCGGCCTTTTCCGTATTGCTCATGTCCAATCCCTTTTGCATCAATTGGGAACGCGCCAAAGCCCCCCGGGCCGTTACAATATTGTAGAATATATGTTAATAACTTATCCCTCTAACCCCACAGTAGCATAGAACACAATTTGCGGTTCAAAAACAACAAAAAAGTAGTACTACTCTTACCGGGCAGACAGAAAATTCCGTAACCGGTCCAACTTACATGTCAGTTATAACTTCAGTGAGGGGATTCAGTTCAAAGTCATCGGCAAGCCCTGGCTAAGGATCTGAAGTCGCTGCTGAAGCCTTAACTGGTTAGTCTGAGCAATGATCCTGGACGCTTCCATCTGCGCGTCCTGCGAAAGATTGTTCAGCGCTTTCTGGCCACGCGGGAGTCTACCCCTATCAAACACCCCTTCCCACACAAATTCCCCTTGACCAAAAGTAACCCTTCAGTTACGTGCGGCGAACTAGCAGAAATCCTCAATGACTTCAAGAAAGAGACATCAAAATGCCGCGAATAACTGAGGGATTACGACCAAGAGACCAAAACCTCTTTCTTCTTGTAAAATCATCGATAGTTGTGTTAACTACACCTAATTGACTGTAAGCAATTGTTTGTGAGAATGCGCTCAGCGACTCTCACAAACCTAATAGTTACTAAGGATAACCCATGAATAATGTATAATGTTTCAGCCGAATCTGGACAAAAACTGAGAGAAAAAGTTGTTAGTTGCCCGACGGGAGTCATAATATGAACCCCGGAACATGGAGGAGGGATATGCATGAGCGTCCAACTGACAACGGT
>JAJYDQ010000149.1 GCA_021777225.1 Deltaproteobacteria bacterium | reverse complement strand
GATAAATTCGGTGGGCCATCTCCTGGGTTTCTTGTTTAGACTGAGCAAAGTCCTTAAAAGACGAAGCCGTCTTCTCTTCTAGGGAAGAAAACGCCTTCCTTAAATCCTCTTTGGACTCAAACAGGACAACCCTCTTCATTTTAAGCTTTTTTAATGAGTTCAATTTATACCTCGCAAAGGTTATTACAGTCCGACTTCCGGCTGCGATTCACGACAATGTTTCATTTTTTCGAGTGTCGGCCACTCGAAGCAAATCCGCCATTTGTCATTGATGCGGATACCATATTGTCCTCTACGATCACCTTTTAAAGCTTGGAGACGGTTGCCGGGCAAATTCACGTCGAGTAATGATGTGGCGGCATCAAGCTGGTCAATCTTTATTTCCACTTTCCGTTCAAAGCCGGAGAAAGCGCTATATAGGGTCCCACTGGCAAACTCGGGTGTTCGTTTGTCTCGAAAGCTCACAATCATAATTCTACGTTATTCGATAGTATGAGTTACGTCAAGCCTAGCAGCCTAACGCTAAAACAAGTATTCGTTTCGGTCACGGCGGGAAAAAATTGGGTTGCTAATTTTCCTAAAAACGGCTATTTTCTTAAACAGGAAAATCATGATAAACAGGAAAATACCTACAGAGCGAGAAATGATTGAGGAACTCCGGAGAGGAAAAATCTCCCTGCCGCCAGTATCTTTTAGTTTCATGGAAAATCAGCCGACAATAAACAATAAAACCCGTCTTGACGCATTTATCGAGGCTTCATGGCATGATAAAATTGTGAGATTTGCCGTTGAATGCAAGTCCATTTCGACTCCCAAGGTGTTCCAGGAGGCTCTGAGTCTGTTGAAATCAGTGTCGCTTCCAAATGGTTACAAACCCATGCTATTTGTCCCGTTCCTAAGTGAGCAACAATTACAGGAACTGGAGAGAGCAGGCGTCAGTGGTATCGACCTGGTTGGTAACGGTGTTGTGGTTCATGGACCATTTGTCGTATTTCGAACCGGCGCCAGGAATCGTTTTTCGTCATCAGCCCCAATCAAAAACATTTATCGCAGGAATAGTTCTATGGTTGCTCGGGTCTTTTTGGCCCTCCCCATTTATGACACAGTTCAGGAAATTGGTACGGCGATCAACCAGCGGAACATGCTAGTACAACGCTGGGACAAAAAAAACATAAGCCTGTCTACAGTGTCGAAGGCATTGAACACATTGGCGCAGGATCTAATTGTGGAGCGCAAGGATAAGATTCGCCTGTTACAGCCTGATAAACTCCTGGAAAAGTTGAGCGTAAACTATGAACCGCCCAAAATCAAAAATCGTGTTCGTATCAGGATCGTGGCCCCACAGGACACCATCAACAAATTAATACTTAAGCAATCGAAGGAATTGGAGTTGCCGGTTGTGTCTACAGGAACATCCGCTGTTACACAATTTGCGGTTATGCAGAGGGGCGAAATGCTGTCCGTCTACTGTCCTCGTCTGGACACCCTGCTGGATCGGTTGGATGGAAATCAATCAGATCGTTTCCCAAATGTCGAAGTAATCGAAACTGACGATGAAACCGTTTATTTCGATTCCAGAATGGAGGGAAACTTCTGCTGGGCCTCCCCTATCCAGTCATATCTGGAACTGATGGCCGGAGACAAACGGGACCGTGACGCCGCCGAACAGGTAAAATCCTACATCCTGACGAATCTTCAGAAGGCGCCTCAATGATCGGCATGCCAGATCTTAAAACGGCCTTGCTCGACCTGCTCTACGAAGTGCAAGGATCCAATATCAAGCTAATCATTGGGGGTGGCTTTGGTATTTATCTTAGGGAAGCCCCCGTTAGTACAAGTGGGATACGCACAGTTTTACGAGAATGGCCCGAACCGCGTTCTACCAATGACCTGGATTTGTTTTTGAGGCCTGAACTAATCATCGAATCAGCAAAACTGAAACCCCTTCAAGAGGCCTTTCAAAATCTAGGTTATAAAATTGTCCCGGGGGCAGAGAAATATCAGTTTATCAAGCTTGGGCCTGGCGGTTCGGAAGCAGGGAGCATAAAAATAGATATCCTTACCGGCCCTCGATCCCTTTTTCACGGAACGGGCGTGAAAACGGACCGACGCCGCGCGAGACCCAACCCTTCTGTAGGCATTCACGCTCACCCCGTTGAAGAAGCGATCACCCTGGAAAAAGGGCTACGGTCCGAGACACTGGCCGGTCGTCTCAGCAACGGCGAGCCATGGACAGGCGAGGTCTTTCTCCCACACGCCTACACCTTCCTGATGATGAAGCTATTCGCTTTCAGAGACCGCCTCAACGACGCTGACAAGGAGTTCGGTCGTTACCACGCGCTGGACACGTACACCATCCTGGCTACAACCACAGACGATGAGTGGAGGTATGCCCTGGAATTGAGAGATGAATATGAAGATCAACCGTTCTCAATAGAGGCTAGGAACATAGTGTACAAATACTTTTCCGCCACTGACCGTTTAGGCGTGATCAGATTGATGGAAAGCGCCTACTGGCGAAGAGGGTTACAACTTGATGAATTCATGTCAGCCCTTCAAGAGCTTTTTCCTTCAACAATCCAGACTGTTTAGGGGGTGCAAAGGAAACAATATTCCGTCGAGGTTCTTTCTGGTCACTAATTCGTGATTTGTTCAAGAAAACTCCGTCATGCGTGCTTCTTGTCGGGTTTCCTGTCAAGTCAGATTGCGATTTAGGAATGGTCAATGGTTTAGGACAGTTGAATGGGAACTTTGAGTTTAAGTTCCTTCTTTATGCCTAATCAACTGAGAGTTTAAACAGAAACCTGGTAAATGATGGGCCTGTATCTGGGCTGAGGAATAGGTTTCCCCTGTGCGTTAGCAGCTTCCAGCCATATTTTGTTAGCTTTTTCGACTTCGGCGAGCGCTTCTTCAGGGGTATTACCAAACGCTGAGCGTGAATCGAAATCGGGTATATCAGCGATGTACCCGCCGTCTTCTTCACTAAAAAAAATTGATATGATAGTCTCTCATTTTTCAGGCGCCATTTCTACAATAGAAAGTACGAATTCAATTTTATCTGTCAATTCCTTTTCTCGAATCGTCTCTTAAGATCGTTTGTAAAGACTATTTGTTTTTGGCCCCGTGCGGCGTTAGTTCTTTATCAATTTCTTCCTGTAACGCCTCATCCAATTCCCTAACTCCCGGTCTCTAGTAATTCCCAGCTCAAAATTTAGGGGATCGACCACGGGGCCATTTTAACAATTGTGCTGATTCTAAATGAGACACATGTCAAACAAGGACACATGTTCCAAGAAGTATTTTAAATATTTTCTATTAAAGATTTTTTTGTAAAAAGCTGTTGTTATGTGGTGTATAGCTGACATGTGGAAGCGATGCGTCGTCTAAATTGAGTGGATAATTCTCCCACAAAGCTGGGTATGGAATGGACGAAGAACCTCTTATAATCGCCGCAATGATGGTTGAGGAAGAAAAACGCTGCCTAGCGAAAAAAGCCGCTGAAAAAAGAAAGAAGCCGCTCTTTGATCCTTATCAGCCATTCCAATCCGATCAACCGGGTGGTGTTTCCAGGCTTGGATGGATCATTATCGGAATTATAATCGTTGTCATCTACTCAATCTTTCGTTTC
>JAJYDQ010000081.1 GCA_021777225.1 Deltaproteobacteria bacterium | reverse complement strand
ATACCCCTCTGGAGTGGAGCCTCGCTCACTTTATGCTTCGCGACATAAAGCCTGTTCAGGAAAATTCTCTAAGGTGTCCAATGCCAGGCCTAATTACCGCTGTCATTGTTGAAGAAGGAACTCAAGTCCGCAAGGGACAGGAACTGCTTCGGATGGAATCAATGAAAATGGAAAGCGCTGTCGCATCGCCCAGGGATGGCCAAATTGACAAAGTACTTGCAAAACCCGGACAGACGGTCGATACCGACGAAATCCTCATCACTTTTAAGGAATGATGCTCCATCAAAAGATTGAGCGCTACTGGTCCCTCGGAATAATTTAAATATTCCCCGATAGAATTTCTCTCATGTGATGGATTAATTTCTCAATTGTTAATGGTTTTGCCAGAACACAATCTACGCCGGTTCTTTTCATTTTTTCGCTATGAGTTTCTCCCACACCCCACGCGGTCAGAAGTATCAAGCGTGGTTTTACTCTGTTCATTTCTGAAAAGCGTCTTTTCAATTCCCTTCCAAAATCCCAGCCACTGATATCTTTGAAAGCCTCATCACTTATTATGACGTCTACATCATTAGTGTCTAATATCCTAAATCCTTCCTGAATTGTAGAAACAGTGTAGACCACGTTTCCCCGGGAGATCAGGCCGGAGCCCAGAGATTCAAGGACTTTTTCTTCTTCATCGATTACTAGTACCGTCATCCCTCGAACTGCGGCTTCTGAGAAATCCCCGGGTTGAGAATCATCTGGAGGCGTAACTAAAGGGAACCTAACCTTAAAAGTAGAACCCTGGCCTTCAAAACTCTCGACCGTTATCTCTCCACCATTCTGTTTTACTATTCCGAGAGAACTGGCTAATCCCAATCCGCTCTTCCTGGGGCCTTTGGTGGTCCAAAAGGGATCGAAAATTCTTTTCAGGTCATCTTTGCTTATCCCCACCCCAGAATCTCTCACGAAGAACAATGCTTCATCATTTTTATGGTGGACCCCCACTTCAACCGTGCCAACTTCGGAGAGAGATTCCATAGCATTCTTAATAAGATTTGTCATTACCTCCAAGATGCGGTCCTGATTCACCCTTACATAACAATCTTCTTTCAGGTCTGTTACAATTGAAATTGGAATTTTACTGTACTCAGTCCGGGCCTTCCGCCATATTACGCACAGGTCAACAGCCCTTTTTGTCAGGGTCTTCAAATTTATGATATCCCTTGATAAATAACCAGTAGTTTGACCGCAATGAGCAAATTCCTGCAAACTTCTTATTGCGCCAGCAGCCGTAGTGGCGCTAACGATTATCTGTTCCAATTTTCGCAGGGCGCCGCTCGTTTCGCCGCTTTCCAGTTCTGTCTTCGCAAGTCCCGCAAAACCGATAATGACCTGAAGCATATTATTGAAATGATGGGATACACCTGCCGACATCTCTGAAAAAGATTTCAGGCGTTCGGATTCCAAACGCAACTCCTCAAGTTCCTTACGTTCAGACGCTTCTCGCAAGACAGCGAGTATAGCGGTAGATTCCCCGTCCCATGGGATAAGAGAAGCTGTAAGGTCCATGTAAAGAACAACTCCGTCTTTACGCTTAAAACTCTGGGTTACGAATACTCCATCTGCACACACCACTTCGTTCAGCACATGCGCCGCCTCTATTTCCGACCCGGGAGGAAACAAGCAGGTGAAATGTTGTCCAGCAAAATCGCCTTTCTCAAATCCGAAAGTCACACACGCGCACGGGTTGGTCCACAATATTAAACCTTTCGCAGAGTCTATTATAAAGATAGACTCCATCATTTCACAAAATAATGAATCCAATCTTTTACTGGCTACCATAAGTTTCCTCTCAATTTTACATCAATTTTCTCTATTGCGCAGAGGTGGTGATTCTGACGCGTTCTCTATCTTTGTCTGTTGGTTAAAATATTTAATGAAGGGTCTGATTCCTGTTTCAAATTTCCAGCTTATCCCATTCTAATGCTTGATTCCGCAAAAGGCGCCATTATTCTAACCGTATCACTTGCAAGGTTCAATTGAATCAATATAAGTTTAATTGTAAATTGTAGGAGATGTTTGCAATACAAGATTGACAGCCATTGAACCAAAGAGCACGTCAAAAGGAAATGACATGATTCGGACCCCTAGAATCAGGTTGCAGCGAAAAAATGAGATGCTCAAAAGCAAGCTCATTTCGTTAGCGACTTCTGTTGAAGAAAGTGTAAAGCTGGCGATTAAGGCTATTCGAGATAGGGACGCGAAGCTTGCTACAAGTGTAATTGACGGTGACAGGGAAATTGATCGGGTAGAAATAGAAATTGAGGAAGACTGCCTGGAAATCCTTGCGTTGCACCAACCGGTAGCAATGGATTTAAGGTTCATAACGGGTGGATTTAAAATTATCAATCAACTTGAACGTATTGGAGATCTAGCAGTCAACATCGCCGAAACCGCTGTTCTCCTGGCTTCAGAACCTCCACTTCAAATTCCTTCGGATTATTTCCTGATGGCGGAAAGAGCTGAAAATATGCTCAAGAATGCATTGGACGCGTTTGTGAACATGGATGACGCGTTGGCCACAGAGGTTTTGGCCGATGATGACGAAGTAGACATGATGAAACACAAATTGCATAGGAATTTTGAAGAGCGACTGGGGACGGAAATCGAAAGAAGCCGAGCACTGATACACCTGTTCCTGGTTTCAAGGCACTTGGAGCGAATCGCTGATCATTCGACAAATATAGCTGAGGACGTCATTTACATGGTAACCGGCGCAATAGTTAGACACGGTCACTCATCAACAAAATAATAGGAAATAGGCCTTAATAAACCGATTGGGAGAGTTACCGGCGTTGAGTCTTGATGACAATACTGGTAATGTCTACTCCCAATAAAATATTACTCGAATTTACTTTCTTATTTCTTGTGTTACAGCATCTCGAATTTCAATCATTTCAGCGGCTGCCGCACATGGGTCTTGGGCTTTGTAAATCGTGGAACCGACTATGGCGGCGGAACTAGGCCCCACGGCAACCGCCCAATCATCAAACTGGCGTGTGAGTGACCTTCCCAATCGGTCCTGCCGGCCAAATCCTGGGCACCATATCGGCTTTTGTGTGAGTAACCTGTAACGCGTCAATTCTTCCGGTCTTGTCGCCGGACCAATATAGCCGGAAACTCCAATTGCTTCTCCTATAGCCAGGATTCCATCCGTTACGTCTCTCAAAGGTTTTTTTACAACTGAATTTGGATCTATTCCGCTATTTTTACAGAACGTCTCAAATTGGGATAAGTCGAGTGGTCCTGAAAAGAAAGTTTCAGCCCCAACGTGACTCATCATAGGAAGCAACAGCACCCCAATCCCAAACTCATTGCCCACACCCACCGCCTCTGCCACCGATGAAGGGCCCGGAAAACCGTGAACAGTTACGTGGGACGCTCCACAACCCCTCAATTTTGCCAAAATCTTGGCATTAGTGCCGGCCCACGATTTTGGTGATCTAAAACCAATATCAGCTATCTTCAAGTCAACAAGAAGCGGCTTTTCATCCAGCAGCTCCCTGACTCTTGCGACAATGCCTGTCCCGGATTCAAGCAGGGTCGGAACCCCAATTTTGATCCCGTCAACCGTCCTGGCAATCTTTGCCGCGATCTCCAGGACTGAAGCCGATGTGTCAAGATCAAGGGATGCGATTATGGCAAATTCTTTCATCTCAAATAAGTGTTTCCTTGATCGCTCCCGTCATTTCCAACCTGAAGCCTTGCCGTTGGGGTCTCTCGTAATTTCCTTAACAAAGGTAACTTTTCGAGGACATTTATATCGAGACAGATACTCTTTACAGAATCTGATGATCTCCCGGTCGTCCGGTTTAACGCCACTCTCAGGCACAATGACCGCTTCAATCACCTGGCCTCGCATTAGGTCCGGAACTCCAACAAGAGCTACGTCGGCCACGCTGGGGTGCCTTATGAGGACTTCCTCAACTTCCTGACAGTAAACGTTAAAACCCGATGTAATTATCAGGTCCTTTTTTAGACCCGTTAATGTCAGATAACCATCGTCGTCCAGAAACCCGATATCTCCTGTGTATAACCATCCGTTCCTAATTACTGTTTTAGTCTCGTTTGGTTTTCCATAATACCCCAGCATCACACTGGCGCCCTGTACTACTACTTCTCCTTCAACACCCACAGGTAGAGGTTGCCCCGCATCATCGTGAATTCCTATGGTCATCTTCGGGATAGGCAGACCGACTGTCCTAGGTTTGTTGGGAACGTTAATATTGTTCCAGGAAACAACCGGAGAAGCTTCTGTCAAACCATAACCGTGATAGATATCGATTTTGTACTTCTCACAGAACCTTTCGTAAATTTCCATTGAGAGAGGAGCGCCACCACTAATCGCAATATCTAGGCTGGAAAGGTTAAGGTCTTTGCATGACGGATGGTAAATCAGCCCGTAAAACACCATCGGGACGAATCCCACGAAGTTTATTAGCGCTTCTTTGAGCCATGGAATCAAACGTGGAAAATCAACTTTTTCCACTAAGTACACTGTTCCGCCTGCCTTTATCGTGGATAAGAGATTTACCGAAGTTCCAAAAGCGTGAAATAGAGGAATCAGAGCTAGGCTCCGCGCTTCCGGGCCACGGCCGCAAACATCAGTTAACAGGTCTGAATTCGAGTCAAGGTTCCCGTGGCTTAGTGTCGCCCCAAGCGCTCTCCCCAATAAACCAGCGGTAAAAATGATCACAGCCGGGGAATTCTCGTCGAGATCAACAGCAGGAAAGTCGTCGGGAAAATCACGTTGAATTTCTGCAAAGACTATTTCCCCATCTTGAGGTTCGACAGAAATTACTGTCTTTAAATAATCAGCGTGCTCGCGCGCCTTTTTTATTTTCAAAGACTGGTCAGGCCCACTAATAATTGCTACAGGTTTACAATCGCCAACATAGTGGCTCAACTCATAGGATGTGGACATTGGGTTCAATGTTACACAAATTGCGCCAAGTCTAATCACCGCGAAATATGACATCACAAACTCAGGCCTGTTTCCCATGAGGGTAACTACTCGATCCCCCTGTTTTACTCCTGCCTGGACCAACGCGTTTGATAGCCTGTTAATACCTTTCAAAAGTTCAGAATACGATATCTTCATATCCTGGAACACCAACGCCGTGTGATCAGGCATGTCGCTTGCGGCTCTGTCGACCATCTGACTGAGATTCATAAAGACTCCGAACAAAATTATTTTAAAGACGGAATAAGAAACAGGAATTGTATGAAATTATCATTTACGGTTGATTTTATCAACTATTCCAACAAATAAAACAGGGTGTCTCTTATATATTCACGGTGGAGTTATATCAAAAAGTCGGCATAAATTCATTTCCACTCGACAAATTTGACCAAAGCACAGTATTTGGTGCACAAATTATTCTTGATTGCGCCTAGGTGCGCAAACATGTAGATTTCTGGACTACCATATCATTTTCTAGAGAGGCTTTTATAATGGGGACCATTTGTTTGGTTGTAGGCGGACGGAGAAGCGGCAAGAGTGAATATGCGCAGACTTTTGCGGAAAGCGTCTCCGGGCGTAGGGTTTTTGTAGCAACTTGCCCCATCCTGGACCAGGAAATGGCTGAAAGGATTCGGAAACATCAAGAGGCTAGAGAACAGTCCGATTGGACCACCATAGAAGAACCTGTGGAATTGCCAGCAGCTATACTTCGGACATTCAGCTTTAGCGTTGTCCTTGTAGATTGCCTTACTCTATGGATAAACAATTTAATGTATGAGTCTTCAAAAATGGGAATACCAATTTCAGAGGAAATAGTATCTCAAAAGTGTCACGAGCTGGTAAACGCGTGTTCAGCCCACCCAGGAAAAATTATCTTTGTAACAAACGAAACTGGCATGGGTATTGTTCCGGATAATGAACAATCGCGACTGTTCCTGGATTTGGTGGGACGTTGCAATCAAATAGTCTCAAAAGCGGCCCACCGTGTCATCCTTACTGTTTGTGGTCAATCGTTAATGATCAAGGACCTTGAATTTTGATAAATCTGGAAAAGAAACCGCGACTTGCCTAGGACAAGGCGCGGTTTTTGTATTCAAAGGCAGGGCCTAGATTATAAAGGGAACAAAGAAGGAATACGCTGGGCCGCCATTATGTCCCCAGAAGCCCTAAGCTTTCCTGTCATAAAAGCTGTAACTCCATTCAGTCTACCGTTACACATGTCCAGCCAATCGGAAAATTCCATGGTCAAAGTTACGGTAGGACTGGCGTGGACACCACTGATGACTTGGCACGTCTGGTCCTTAATGGTTACGTTCCAATCACCGGATTGATCCCCCGTGATATGAAACTGAAAAACTATGTCCAGACCACTAGCGGCAGCAGAGTTAAATACCTGCGGCATCTTTTCGAAAACTTCATTTACTGTAGTAAGGGCCATTTTCTCTCTCCTGTTTTAAAATTACGAATCTGTCGGTCGCGCCCCATTCATAAATACTTGCAGCAATCCGATGGCAATCCGATGTTTTTGAGTCTTGCTCCTCAAGGGCTGATTTTCAAGAACCATCGCCGACACAAAACTCTCAATAGCGCCCAAGAAAATGTATGTCAAATATCTAGCCTTAATATCAGTCCGCAAAATCTTTCCCGATTGCCCTACAGCCATGATTTTTTCTGTCCTGGACAAAAAAGCCTTGAACCAGTGAAGACGGGCTGGAGTTAAATTAGCGGCGGATCTTGATATTTCAGTTATAAAGATGTGAACCAGATCTGGTTTTTTCTGGTATTGCTCCAGGAAATAGGTCACAAGTGCGCCAAGTTGACCTTCTACACTTTCCGCCTCACTATCCCATTTTTCCATCAGATTGAAAAGGCCTGTCCACCATTCCTTCAAAATAGCGTCGAATAGATCCGCTTTACTCTGAAAATAATGATAAACAAGACCATAAGAGATCCCTGCGGTCTGTGCGATATCTGTAATCCGGGCCTGATGAAACCCCTTTTCTCTAAAAACCCTGCAAGCAGCGTCCAGAATTACAGTTTCCTTGTCTTTTCTCGAATCACTGGCGTGATAAATGTTGGCGCTCATGTAGAGAAAATATCAATAATTGATTGACCTGTCAATCAATTTGGCCCCAAATCTTGACTAATTGATTCTTAGGATTATTGTCCTGTTTAACAGGCGAGCCCATAGAAAAGTTTGTCCGGGACCTTAATTTTTAGGCTCCGGATAAACTTTTTATGACAACGATTTGTCGGTCGTGGTTGCCTTTCAGGACTTGGTGAGGGCTTTTCGCCCTATGTCTGTCCTAAACTGCGCGCCTTCCCAAGTAATTCGTCCTACGCCTTCGTATGCCTTTTGGATCGCTTCAGGTATGTCCTTGCCTAAGGATGTGACCCCTAGCACTCTACCACCTGACGTCACTACCCCGTCTGAAGAGCTGTCAGCGCCCGCAATAAAGACTTTAATACCGCGTAATTTCTCAGCGTCCTCTATACCCGTTATGATCTTTCCTTTTGGATACGCCCCTGGATAACCCTGCGAAGCCATTACAACACACACAGAGGCGTCGTTTTCCCATTTTATCGACTCTCTGCAGAGCTTTCCTTCCAACGAGGCAAGCATTAACGGAATGGGGTCGGTTTGCATGCGGACCAGTAGAGGTTGAGCTTCCGGATCACCCAAACGAACATTGAATTCGAGGACCTTAGGAACATCGTCCTTAATCATTAAGCCCGCATACAAAAAACCGATGTAAGGACGGCCTTCAGTGGACATCGCCTTCACTGTAGGCAACATAACCTCGTCCATTATCTTTTTATGAGCTGACGAAGTTACCACGGGAGCGGGAGAATAAGCTCCCATACCTCCTGTGTTCGGTCCTTTGTCGTTGTCAAATATTGCTTTATGATCCTGGGAACTGGCTAGAGGCATAACGGTGACGCCATCTGTGAAGGCGATGAAAGACGCTTCTTCTCCTTCAAGACAATCTTCTATAATAACCCTGGCTCCGGCGGCGCCGAATACTTTTTGCTTCATTATAAGATCTAGAGCGCCCTGTGCATCTTCACGGCGATCGCACACAAATACCCCCTTGCCTGCGGCAAGCCCATCCGCTTTAACGACAAGGGGAAATCTCTTTGAATCAACAAATTTCATAGCCCGTTCAGCATCACTAAAAATTTCAAAATCCGCGCTCGGGATGCTGAATTTTCTCATTAATTCTTTGGAGAAAACCTTACTCCCTTCCAACACGGCGGCGGCTGACGATGGTCCAAAGACTCTGAAGCCATTTTTGACGAACAGGTCTGTTAATCCTGAGACAAGTGGGGCTTCCGGTCCAACAACAGTCAGGTCAGGTTTTTCGATTTTGGCCAATTCCAGCAGTCCTTGAACATCATCGGAAGAAACGCGCATCACCCGGCATTTAGGCTCTCCAGCAATTCCAAGATTACCGGGCGCTGCGATCAGTTCTCTAACCATATCCGATTGAGCCATTTTCCAGGCTAACGCGTGTTCACGCCCGCCTGATCCAACCAAAAGAATTTTCATCAGAAAATATCCCCTATTAGTCTATTTATTCCAATGCCCTCTTTTGGAATTCTCAGCTTCCTGTTCAAGTTCTATGTAAGGCCGTACATCAAAGCTTTTCTCGTCACGATTAATGGTCGCCAAACCCAGTCTAATCATTCGGGCGGTGACGTCTTCTCCTGAAATATATACGAAGCCTTCATTGGGTCCGTTTCGGTTTTCCCGTTCAATCTTGATTCTCACCCATTTATCATTCAATGTTTTAGTCAAGAAATCACGCGCTGCCGTCTCCTCAGATGCCGGGACATTTAAGCCAATGAGTTTTACCTCGATTATCTTTCCTGAACCACGGAGTTTAAGCGTTCGACCATCTAATATTTGAGTCACCTTCCACAGAGGTTCTCCTCCTTCAGTGGGTGGACGACTGATCCAATACAAGTAACCAATCAGCAAAAGAAACAAAGCGCCGATACCGGCCCATAGTCTCCATTCGTTTTTCAATTTCAATTTGGCCATCTTTTTATAAAGCCTCGTTATGCGTCGACTCTAACCAAAATCTTTTCAGATTCCAAAATGAAGACTTCTTCGGCTTTTGTTGAATCCGGCCCCACATACCGGTGATAGATTCTACCGTCACTGGAAGCCCTATACAAAACGGTGAAATCATCAGCGCCCATTTTTATGAGGCGCACAAAAGAACCACGAATACCTTCTGTTTGTTTTAAAATCTGGAACATACTAAAGACTATAGCATACGACTCACATCTGGAAAACCTGTAAAGTCAGACACGAGCCAGTCTTCAAATTTGAGGTGTGAAAGCTTATGCTATAATTGTCCTTTAGAAGATTCCTACTTTAGTTTATTATAACTGCATAATAATTGATGGAGTAGACTTATTCAAAACATGAACACTGAAGTAATCATTGAAACAAGAGATCTCGGTAAAGATTATTATGATGGCGACCGTGTAATTCCCGCTCTTCGAGGCATAAATCTCAAAATTTACAGAGGCGAAATAGTGGGCATTATGGGTCCATCAGGTTCAGGCAAATCAACCTTGCTGTACGTCTTGGGACTATTGCATCCACCAACGTCTGGGGTTTATCTTTTTAAGGGTCAGAACATTCTGGAGTTTTCAAAAGAAGAACAGGCGCACTTTAGGAACAGGGAACTTGGATTCGTTTTCCAAAGTTGCGATCTTTTGGCCAACTCAACCGTTTATGAGAACCTGGAACTGCCCTTGATATATGCTGAAGCCGACACCAATATCAGACGCGACAAGATCCTTAGAGCGCTTGAGCGTGTGGGGCTATCCCACAGAGTGGACCATTGGTCCAACAGGCTTTCCGGTGGGGAGCGTCAACGGGCTGCAATAGCGCGCGCGCTTGTTAACAATCCTTCACTTATTCTGGGTGATGAGCCGACTGGTCAGCTTGACCAAAAAAATACTGATATTGTTATTGAACAGCTAAGAAATATAGCCCGTCAGGGATTCACCGTCGTGCTAGTAACACATGAAGATGAAATAGGGCGCGCTTGTGACAGAATAATCCGCATCAGGGACGGCATTCTGGTCTCAGATGGATTAGAACACCAAACCGTCGGCTCTCCCCAGAAAATGGGGCCGGAGCCTACAGTTTCCATGACTTAGGGACTGAATGGCCCCCAAATTCTAAATTTGTAAAAGAGGCCACACAAGTATGCGGTACCAGCATTAACTCGAGCAACCACAGGAAGACTGATTCGAATCAACATCTATCGGATAATTCATTAAAATCGATCCTTGATCTATGGTTATCAGCCCAGCGGATTCAAGCGTTCGTAGAATCTCTTCGCAGTTTTTCCAATCCATGGATAAATATATCGGCAACATAGTCTTGTGGTCATCCAGTCGTTTTTGCGAGTCAAGCGCGTACAAAGTTATAAGGACCTGTTTGTGTATAAGGTCCAGATCAGGTTTTGCCATCAACTCCTGAATTAGTTCATTTTCCATGATTATATCGCCTACGCTGGCAGTGCACATTGGAAATCTCCTACTGAAAAATCATCTCAACTTTACCTTATCCTTGATTTAATCACATCAAACTATATTGCAATGGCTTCAATCAAAAGCGTGTTGATCTCTTCTCACAAATTTCTGAAATTCTAGATAACTTTCAGGAGTGCCTATGTCAAAGAACGGCCCTTTCTGTTCAAGCCCAAACATTCTGCCAGCGTTCACCAGCTTCGGGAAAACTTCTGTCTCCATTGAAAATTGACTCTGCTCAGGTAACGAGTCTATGAAGGGTCTCGAAACCAGAGAAACACCCGCATTGATCACACCAGACTTACGAAAATTCACGTTCTTTTCGTGAAAATTGATTACCAAACCATCACTATTCACACTGACCGCACCATATCTACTTACGTCAGATACCCGAAACAGTGAAATAGTAGCGTCGGCTCCTTTAACTTTGTGAAATTCGTACAGCTCCTTTATGTTCACATCCAGATAAGTGTCTCCATTTACCAGTAATGTTGGATCAGTGGCGAACCGCTGAGCGTTCTTCACTGCTCCTCCAGTACCTAGTGGCTCCATCTCACGGGAGAACCTTATTTCCATGTCTCCAAATCTTGAATCATTGAAATATTCTTCTATTGAATTAGCCCTATATCCGACGAGCATCACAAATTTGTGAATGCCTTTTGCAACGAGAAGACGGGTTAGAATTTCAAGAAAGGGTTGCCCCAAAACATCCGCCATGGGTTTAGGTCTGTCAGAAACAACCTGGCGGAGTCTCCTTCCAAGACCCCCAGCCAAAATAAACGCGGTAAAATCAAAACCATTTTTTTTCATGAACAAATACTAGAATAGTCGCGACTTACTGTGAACAGATTTTTTTACAAGTACAGTTTGGCCTCGGTTCAACAGGGACAACATGAAACTGGTTTTTCCAAATGTCAATTACAAGTATGCCATTAATAGCGTTCTCGATGTCCCCTACCAGGACCTTAAAAGCTTCCGTCACCTGAACTGACGCGACCAAAGAAGCTACTGACGACAGCACACCAACAGTAGAGGCCCTAGCATGTCCAACAATACTCGAAGGATCGGGCCATATGCAGCGCAAACAGGGAGACCTTCCCGGGATAATCGTCATCACATTGCCTACGGTCTCTACAGCGCCACCGAATATGTACGGTATCTTAAGATCTACTATAGCATCGTTCACGACGAACCTGGTTTCTGAATTGTCGAGCGCATCCACCACCAGGTCAATTCCGTCCAGCAAACTGTAGATGTTTGTTTCAGCCATTTCCTGATTTATCGCGTCAATTTCTACATTTGACGCAGCAGACAGCAGATTCATTCGTGCGGCGTCCACTTTGGGGATCCCTAGCGAAACATCCATCTCATCGTATAGTATTTGTCGGTGGAGATTGTGCAACTGCGGAACGTCCTTATCAACGATTCTGAGAAAACCGACGCCTGCTCTGGCCAGGAGAATAGAAATGGTTGATCCTAAAGCACCGAGTCCGGCAACAAGCACACGGGCTTTCTGTATCTTGTCCTGACCGCCTTGTCCAACCATCCGCAACAATGTGTGTCTACTGTAACGATCCGGTGTATCCTGCATTTGAAGCTCTGTGGTGATAGATGAAATAAATGGGTACCGACGATTGCGGCAAAAGTAATCAATTGAATGAAACATGTCAACTTTGAGTCAAAAAACGCTATTAACAGGCAACAGACAAAACGACCTGACAACCACTGATTTTAGCTTGACATTCCAAACGGTTGATCACGAATTGACTTTTGCCACATAGATTTTGAAGCAAGCATATGCTATAAAATGTTCAGCTTGGAATTCGAGAGATCCCTGGATAATGAGATCGTACCTTCGCATAGTAATTTTAATCTTTTTTGCGCAATTGGGGTTTAGCGCATTTGATTTCGTAGAGCCACAGGACTTTCCATACCTCGCGCCGGTCGCCCCTGAGTTTGACGGGGGCGTTCCCCAAATGAGAGGACCCGGCAAATCACAGCCACAAACGGGGATTGGTCCGAAAATCGCCCCAGTCACCCCTGAAACAATGAAGAATTTTGGGTTTGGGCCTCCTTCAGAAAACGCTGAAGAGCAAGTCGTATCAAATCCACCATCACCATTAAACTATTATCCTAATCCCCCTGCAAATGGCGGAAACCGGCCCCATACGCCCCCCCGGCCTACAGTCAGAAGAGAACCGCCCCCGGTAGCCGCTCCTGCGCGCCAGATCCCTCCTGTTCAGCAACCGCAACAAATTGATTGTTCCCAGTATCCCAGGTTGATAGCAAGCGCTCGTTCAGAAGCGGAAATGCAGATTACAGCACGATATTACCTTACCTGTCTCCTAAAACAGGGTTGGCTCATGGAAAATGCCCGGACACAAGTTATCCAAACAATCGAAGCCGCACTTAGGGGCAATCGTTAATTACGACAACCGGCTCAGATCATTTAAATCGCTTCCGCCTCATCCTGAAATTGATCCAGATATAATATGTGGTTACTCCGATCAATATGAGCCAAACCAGTATCAGTCCAGTCAATTCTCGCTGATTGAAAATGCCGGTCCAAATAAACCAGATGATCCCGGCTGTCCAGATAAGAATCCATAGTAATCCGTAATATGGACTCTTTATTTTTTTCATCTGCAGGTCCCCTTAAGAAATGTTAGTTTTAACAACGGTTACTTTTCTAGATTTAAGATCTCAATCTTGTGGTATTTATTTACCAGATAGTCATCAATATAGATGGTGGACGCTCTAAAGGTCAACCTGCTACATAAACGACCATTCGAAAATATGGCAAAAAGAAAAGGCCGGGATAGATACGGAGTCAAAGTGAATCTCATTTTCATAAATATCAATCATGACGTCGGATATGAGTCTTCTGAAAGTATTCCCATTTCTCTCAGCTATATACTGGCTTTTGCAGAGAAACACGGATCCAGGGGGATAATTCTGGATGATCTTCAGGACCGACCACTGAGCCTTTCGGAACTGGAATCATGGATACAGAAAGTCAAGCCGTCAATTATAGGGTTTACCGCGTATCAGAGCACAATGGAGCGTATTCGGTTTTATGCCCGCCACATTAAATTAAAACACCCGGAAATGCTGGTGACGCTGGGAGGACCTCAGATTGTCGGTATGCCTTTTGAGGCCCTCGAAAGCCTGCTTGATATTGACATCCTTATACATGCTGAAGGCGAAGTTGTTTTTCTAAACCTCATAAAGGCAATTGAAAGCGGCGCCGAATTGACTGATGTGAAGGGGTTAAGCTATCGGAACGGGGAAAAAGTGTTTCACAATGAAGATTCACCGGATCTCCCCGATGATCTGGACACTTATCCCTCGCCCTATTTGACTGAGATCCTGAATCTTCAGGGAAAAGACACCGCTATCATCCTTTCATCCCGTGGATGCAGGCACAACTGTTTATTCTGCGTTACCCCGAGTGTCTGCAAAGGCCGCATCCGTTATCATTCGGTCGATAGGGTAATTCAGGAAATGGAATTTCTCAGCCGGCTTGGTATAAAGAGATTCTGGTTCGCAGACCCGAATTTCACGGAGAACAAAGCTCGCACTCTGCAAATCCTTAATGAAAAAGTTAACCGCGAGATAACAACACCATTCTGGTTACAAACCCGATCGGATCTTGTGGACGAGGAGCTGCTCAATGCGCTCAGAGCTGCCGGAGCGGATACCATAGCTTTCGGCCTGGAATCAGGAAGCCCTGAAGTGTTGAAGAGGACCAGGAAGGGGATCTCTTTAGAAAGGGTTGAACAGAACATAGCTTATGCTCAACAAATAGGATTGGAAACCGAACTCTTTACGATTTTCGGACTGCCCGGGGAAACGATTGATGACGCAAGGGCCACTATCAGTTTTGTGAAATCACTCAATATATCTGTCGAGTCAAACTCAGGTTCCCAGCAGATGCAATTGTATTTTGGCTCAGCATATCAAAATGGATATGCAGACTATGGTTTCCATCCCTTTAATAGATGGAAACCAAAGTATCTTTCGATTGGTGATCAATACGAAACAGAGACAATGAGTTCTCCGGAGATTCGTAAAGTTAGAAATCTTTGGGCATTGGCAAATGAACATCTTAGCCGGGATGTCTATTACAAACAGAGAGTTTTTGAAATACTGGATTTTCTGTTAAGCTCACGAGAAGACCTACAGGGTGAACTTGATTATTACGTCTATGGTGTCCTAGCTTCAAACGCGATTGAGGAATTTGAGTTATTAAAGGAATTTCTCATTGGCTTTAAGGACTTGACCGGAGACCAGGAATCCGTTCAGGAACTTATCTCAGGACTAATTTTCTTTCATGAATCGGATCAGCCCTCCGGGCCATCTGACAGAATTATATTTGATTCAAGAAGTTATATTAGCGGGGTACCGTTTACAGGTATTTCGGGAAAATATTGGGACGTGCTTTTGGGTAGAGGTTTATTGCTACCGTCATTTGAAAACGGATTGCTTGGACTGACAGGAGGGCAGGAAGCGCAATTCGAATTCAGTTTTCCTAAGGATTATCAACAAACAGAGTTACAGGACAAAACAGTTGAGATCCACGCAAAAATTCACAAGATTTTCAAGACAATCCAACCTGAGTCCATCGATGATACCCTGAGTTTATCTAAACAAAACCATTACGATTTTCCAGACCTGGATTTCTTAAGAACAGAAAATGAAATTCTTTATTATCTTTGCCTGAGAGATGCTGATCCTCAAACATTGTTGAGGACTCCCGGTCATTTTTTGGCATTGTCCCACATGTTTGCCAAAATAGGCAAACTCAAGAAAGTGACGGAACTGGCCAATCTTCTGGCAGGCAAACCCCATGCCCTGAATGCCGTAGCCGATACCTTGGCGGCCTCCGGGAAATTTGATCTTGCACTCAAATATTATGAGGCGATAGGAGCAGCCGTGCCATCGAGCCTTTTGAAAAGGGTCAGGATCCTTCTGAAAATGGAGCGGCCTTCGGAAGCGTATGAGCTTTTGAAACATGCTCCCCGTTCACAGGACCCGGACTATCAGGAAGCGCTGTTCGAATGTCTCAAATTTACCACTCCCGAATCGACGGAAATATCGTCTCTTGGGGAGCAGGTGTTAAATTTTAAGGTCCGGGCCGCAATTGAAAGAGAATCTCTACCCAAACCCGGGAAACGACATCCAAAACCGATCGTTCATGGAGGGTCTAGTTTTAATCAGTAAAAGAGGAAGCACATGGTTAAGAATTTCCCAATTCACCACCACAAAAATCTGGAGAAACAGCATGGTTGAACAAAATGAGAAATTAAATAAATTAGTCACTTACGATAAAGAAGGCGTTATCGGATTTATAACACTAAACAGGCCGGAAAAACGCAATGCCATGAACGTTGCTCTGTGGGATTCACTGAACGACGCAATAGGAGACGCAGAGAAAGATCCAGAGGTTAGGGTCATAATCGTAAGAGGCGAAGGAAGATCATTTTGCGCTGGTCTGGATTTGAGCCCTGAAAATGATCTGATTCCAATGATTACAGCTAATCCTTCAGCCAGTCAGAAAGTGACTTTCTACAAAACTGTCAGACGAATACAGGGTTATCATACCAGGTTGGAAAGGTTGTCCCAACCGACTATAGCATGCATCCACGGTCACTGTTTGGGCGCCGGTCTTGAACTTGCTTTATGTTGCGATTTTAGGCTGTGTTCCAGTGAGACGCTTTTCGGACTCCCTGAAGCTACACTGGCTATAATCACCGATGTGGGCGGACTTCAGCGTTTGCCCAAAGTAATTGGTCAAGGACACGCAAGGGAAATCGCGTTTCGAGGTCATAGATTTGATGCTCAGCGCGCTCTTGATATAAGCCTAGTAAATTATGTGTACCCCGATCAGAAGACACTGGAATCCGAGACCATGAAAATAGCCCGAGAGATAGCCGACAACCCACCTTTGGCCGTACAGGGGGCTAAAGATGTGTTTCTTTATAACCAAAACGTCCCTATTGACCACGCTCTCGATTTCAATGCGGCTAGATCAACCATGATAATGCCGTCCGAGGACATCTTTGAAGCTTTCGGCGCGTACATGCAGAAGAGAAAGGGCAATTTTAAGGGCGCTTAGGATCCAACAAGAAAATTATAATATTTAACTTCCCCCTTGTCATACATTTAACCAGGAGGCCAGATTGATAACTAAACTTTTTGAACCGATAAAAATAGGACCTGTTGAACTCAAAAACCGGGTCGTAATGACAGCCATGCACTTAAATTATTCACCCGATGGTCTGGTCAACGATCAGTTCGTAGATTTTTACACAGCCAGAGCGCTGGGCGGCACGGGCCTGATTGTTGTTGGTGGAGCTGAAATTAATGATCAATCCTCGGGTGTCCCTCTAATGCTCGCTATCAAGGATGATTCTTTCGTACCCGGTTTGAAACGTTTTACTGAGGCTATCCATGAAGCCGGAGCAAAGACCGCTATCCAATTATATATGGCGGGAGCCTATTCTTTCTGCGGCCTTAAGGGTTTACCCACATTGGCCCCATCCGAGTACACGAGCCTCTTTACGCGTCAAAAGACGACAGCCATGACATTGGACGATATTTATCGAGTTCAGGATGACTTTGTCAAAGCTGCTCAAAGGGCTGAGAAGGCTGGATTCGACGCTGTGGAAGTCCTGGCCTCCGCAGGATATCTGATATGCCAGTTTCTATCTCCCAAAACGAACAAGAGAGAAGACGAATATGGTGGATCATTAGAGAATAGGATGCGTTTTGGCCTCGAGACGATATCCAAAGTTCGGGACGCTGTCAGCAAAAATACTGCTGTCATTGTCAGGGTAGCAGGCAATGACTTTGTCCCGGGAAGCCATACCAATAGGGAGTCCAGAATATTCGCTGCAGAGGCTGAAAAAGTCGGGGCTGACTGCATCAATGTCACTGGTGGCTGGCACGAAAGCAGGGTCCCTCAAATCACAATGGACCTGCCTCAGGCTGGTTTTGTCTACTTGGCCCGAGGAATCAAGGAGAGCGTAAATCTCCCTGTCATAGCTTGCAACCGAATTAATGATCCGTTTGTCGCCGAAGAGGTCCTAAAGGAAGGTGTAGCCGATCTGGTTGGTGTCGCAAGAGGTTTGATCGCTGACCCTGAATTTGTAAATAAGGCCAAGGACGGTCGGGCGTCTGAAATCAGACGTTGTATAGCCTGCAATCAAAGGTGTTTTGATCATGTTTTTCAGCTCAAGCCTGTAGGCTGCATGGTGAACCCTCGCGCCGGCAAAGAAGCTTCCACTGTTTATGCCCCAGCCTCAGAAAAGAAAAAAGTTCTGATTGCGGGAGCGGGGCCCGCTGGTTGCGAGTTGGCTGTAATCG
>JAJYDQ010000148.1 GCA_021777225.1 Deltaproteobacteria bacterium | reverse complement strand
AATTATCACAGGCCCATCGGTTAAGCGGAATCTCCTCACTGAATCCTGTCGCCAACAACCCAACAGTCAATCTCCGCGTTAAAATAAGTGGATCACTCAAAATGATTAAAATTGGCGCTATCCGCCAGGATTCAAACCACGGGAAAACCTTATGAACATCATGTTAAGTAATAAGTCTATGGTATGACGCTCAGAGTCTTAAACAGATTCTAAACCTAGAAATTCGAATCGTTGTCGAATGGTCCGGAAAAAACTCCCCGCTAGTATAGAAAATGTCTCTGGGAAGTAGATTACATGTTATAATTTTGGTACATAACATTTAACACGAAAACGATAACGCTTAACCTGTGGAGGAATCATCTTGACTGAGGACCTAAAATCCAGAACCGCAAGAACAGCTAGCCTGTATTTTGAAAATTTCAATGGTGAAAGACCTTTCGACCTGTGGCGTTCATTTGACAAGGACCTTGCCAAAGACCTTTCCATGTTCATTACAGGTCAAATGTACGCTCGCGAAAGGATTCCCCATACCACTAGACAGCTTATAACCATTTCAGCCCTTACTGTCCTTGAAAGATCCGAGGAACTGAAACTTCACATTAACGCCGCATTGAACGTTGGGTGCAAACCAAGGGAAATTGCTGAAGTAATATTTCAGTGCGGAATTTACGGCGGAATGCCGGTTGTCAATCAGGGGCTGAAGGTGTTGCGCTCCACCCTTACGGAAAGGGATAGATGGCCACTGGAGTCTGAATCCGAATGATTTTTCTGCGGCGCTATTCTGCCGCCCGGTCTTCCTATAGGCGACAGTTCACGCAGGCGCGGTTAATTTATTGCTCATTTTTCACAAAAGGAAAAATTTGGATCATGTGGTTAGACATTCGTGGATAATTCAACTTTGTATAATCGTCATGACTCTAGTCGTCGCTTGCGCCACAGTTCCCCATTCTGGGAGAAAACAACTGAATTTCATGCCGGATAAGGACCTGGATGCTCTTGGGGCGCGCGCATATTCAGAATTGTTGGTTCGAGAACCATCGTGCGAGGACCAAGAAGTCAAAGATGAAATAAACAAGGTTGCAAATCGCGTCAGTAAGGCTGCCGAAGAAATGGATCATCCCGGATTCGATTGGAAGGTCCATGTTGTTGATAGGGATATACCCAACGCCTTTTGTCTCCCGGGCGGGAAGATTGTCGTGTACACTGGAATATTGCGCTATGTCAAGAACGAAGCGGGGCTAGCGACTATCATGGGACATGAAATTGCTCACGCTGTAGCACGCCACGGAGGAGAGCGTCTTAGTCAGCAATTGGCGCTAAACGGCATAAGTTCAGTTGGATCAGAGATATTCAGGAACAAAGACGGTAAGTTGGATAATAAAACCAAAGTGGCTATCGGCGCGCTTGGACTGGGCGCCACAATTGGAGTTCTTTTGCCCTACAGTCGAACACACGAGATGGAAGCGGACAGGATAGGGCAGTTATACATGGCCAAGGCCGGCTACGATCCATCGGAAGCAATACATTTGTGGGAGCGAATGGCAAGTATTGACAAACATCCAATACCCGTTTGGCTTTCGACTCATCCAACCGACCAGGAAAGACTTCGTAATCTTAAGGAGTTACTTCCAGAAGCAACAAAAATCTATGATAAAGCAACTATAAAATATGGATTAGGTGAGCCTATATGAAAGCATTAAAACTAAGGGCCTAACGAAATGAATCAGGAAGAAATCAGGTCCTTTTTAGCTCTGGATCTGCCGGAGAATGTCACTTGTTTCCTGGAGAAGATCTCCAGTCGGTTCAAACAGAGCAGGGCGGATGTCAGGTGGGTCAATCCCACATCGATTCACCTTACTCTTAAATTCCTTGGAAACATAAACGGCGCTCGAATTCCGGATATTGAGAATACCCTTCGACCTATTTTTTCATCCCGGTCGCAATTACAAATCGAAATATCCAGTATTGGCGCGTTTCCCAACCTGCGTAAACCCCGTGTAATATGGGCTGGTGTATCTGAACCATCCGGCCAGCTTATCAAGATGGTTTCGTTAATAGAAGACGCCTTTGACGGGTTGGGTTTTCCACGTGAATCCAGATCGTTCAACCCCCATCTAACGCTCGGTAGGACGAAATCCAATCGGGACAGGGAAAGATTGGTGGATTTGATTAACTCCATGAAGCCCAAGCCCAACATCACTTTCGTTGCTAATCGGGCCATTCTTTTCCAAAGTATTTTGGGAGCAGCGGGGCCGCGTTACAAAGCCCTTTCGGTATTCTGCTTGAATCATCCTGATGCTGAGATTCTAGGGAACGAATTGAATCACCCCCATTTCCTAAAACCCTGAATTCATCAACCATCTTAGTAAAATTACGCTTCCAATTAGGAAAAGAGCCGTTACCAACCAACTTAGAGATTGTTTCATGCCAATAACCTGCTCAGAAGTTTGATAGCATTCAATCCATTTAACACATATCGATAGAGGTTTTAAAGGATAAGGTTAGATGTTTGATATGGGCGAGGAGCATATTAAGGACTCAATCTCAAGCACCGGCAAAAAGTGGCGCCTTAAGACAAATAGGCGAGTCATAAAAATAAACCCGATAACGCAAAAGACCTCAGAGCCCGGATGGGGGGGTTATGGGGGAGGGAGGGTGTCCACCCGGGCAGAGGTCCAAACGGGAACAATTTGGCAAAAGCCAAATCACGTTCTCACAGTTGAGGAATATAGGCTAATTCAGATTAAAAGTCAATATAATACTTTAAGTAATTAATATAATATATTGTTTTTGCTTAAATTATAACAGCAGACAGTGCTCAGAGTGGAGATGCTCAGATTGAATCGCCGATTCCCTGTAATAAGGTTAGTGCGATTGCGCCAAGGCTCAGCACGATCAAAATGATTACTGAAATCCACGCAACCACATTGAAAATATAACCGTTCGAGAAGTTTCGCATTACGGATCTATCATTTACCAGATAAAGGATGAAAAGAAGAATGGTTGGCAGAACCAGCCCATTCAATATCTAAGACACATACATTACTGAAACTAAAAGTAAATTCTGGGCAAGGATCACAAAGGCGGAGAAAAATATTATGAAGCAATATAGGCCATAAAATTGTGACGCTTCCGAAAATTTCCTGTCCAGCCTTGATTCCCATCCAAAGGCTTCACATATTGTTTAAGCCATCAACAGAGGCAGGATCGCAGCGGCGAATACCGACGCGTTGAACAGGCCAAAGGCAAAAAAGCCATGTGTAATATTTACAGGCCAGCGGTTCCAAGCGCAAGCGCGGCTTGAGCGGCTTCTTCAACATTTATACCCGCTTTGAACAGGGTTGCTGCACACGGTAAAGTGAATGCTCCACCGCCTATAAGGCGGTGGAGCATTCACTTTAGTAAACTTCTGGTATGCCTCTGAAACGATATTTTGCAAAAAGGCTGGCCAGATCTTTTGGACCATCGTCAATGTTGGCCGTAATCACTCTGGAAGTCATTATTTGTTCGAGAGGAGTGAAATTCCGTTAGATAACAATTCCTTCAGGTTTGTTACACCAAGCAGTTTGCCTTCGGAGACAATTATATAAAGATAGCAGACCACGTCCATTTAGTTGGCGTGACGCCTAATGTGAGCAAGTGGTTCCACTATGGTACTATATCGGGAGGCAAAGCCATGAATTGAGTAGTCTTTGAGGCCACTGACCTCATT
>JAJYDQ010000080.1 GCA_021777225.1 Deltaproteobacteria bacterium | reverse complement strand
GATCAAATCCCTGATGAACAATTGACTGAGTGGCTTCGTCGTAATATTTCTTGTTTTTACGGAAAATTTCAGTGGCTTTGATGGCCAGAGGGCTATCGAGAAAGATTGGAATGTTGGGAATTTTGCCGGTCCTGGAAAATTCACCGAGGAGATAGAGCACTTCCTGTGTTCTCTCAAGAGCAAATGCAGGGATGATCACTTTTTCCCTATTTGAAACCGCATAGTTGATCGCTTCCAGAAATTCTGCCTTGCTATCTTCGAAATTGCGATGCAGACGATCGCCATAGGTCGATTCAATAAATAAAAAATCGGCGTTCCCAACCTCGAAAGGATGCCTGACTATGAGTTGATCATGTTTCCCAAGATCGCCTGAAAAAACTATCTTCGTTTCCTTCCCTTCGTCCTCTAGCCATAACTCAGCTATTGAAGATCCAAGAATATGTCCAGCATTTCTAAGCCTCAGCTTTATTCCCGGCTCAAGTTCAACAATCTGGTCAAGTTCGGTCGGCGCAAGAAATTTGAGGCTTTCCATGGCATCCTTCGTCGTGTAAAGAGGATGAGTGTCCTTTCTAGCCCGCCGTCTGTTTTTTCTGGTTTTCCACTCTGCTTCCATTTCCTGCACGTGAGCGGAATCGAGGAGCATTACCTCACATAGTTCGGCGGTCGGTGGTGATGTGATGATTTTTCCACGGAAGCCATCCTTGACTATTTTAGGAATGCGTCCACTGTGGTCGATATGGGCATGAGTCAGGATGAGGTTATTAATTTCTCGAGGGTCGTAGCCCCAATCCTCCCAGTTTCGGAGTTCCATTTCCTTGTTACCTTGAAATAGTCCGCAATCTATTATGATCTTCTTCCCCCCAGATGTCTCAAGAAGATAATTTGAGCCGGTAACTGAACCAGCGGCCCCGAAACAGGTAACCTTGATCATATTGTTTCCTTTCTGTCGGAAAATGGTTGGTTTTATACGGTGAGTAACTTTTGTCCATACTTTATAATTTCAGTCAAGGGCGCTCCCCAATATATAACTTCAACGCCCATATTTTCCAAAATCTCGGTGACCCCTAACTGATCCGCACACGCTTTACATGCGGAAATTTTTACTCCTTCGGTCAACGCTTCACTTATTTTCTGTTTAATCATAGAGTCTTCTGCAGCAAGTTTTGCGGTGGATCCCCATATTATCAAGGTAACCTTCTCCCACCAACCCTTTTTCAAGCTGTTAACCGCATACATGAAAACCATTTTTTCACTGGTGACTGGATCAGCGTTTGTCCAAAGTATGTACAGATGGTCTTGATTTTCCATGATTTCCTCCATTTGTTCGATACAAATTCAACCGGTTGAGTCGGTTTTCAGCGAATTCAAAAAGAAATAACATATCGACCTTATGAGACCGATAAAAGTTAATGACCAGGCTGTCAGAGCAATATAAATAAAATAATCTGGTATGCCAGACGCAAAGCTTAATCCAAAAGCTTGAGATAATTTAGTTGTGCATGCGGTGTACATACCTAGAGGGAATACCATGCTCCAATATTCTGGTGAGTACGAAAGTTTGATACCACGAACTATATGTCGCCAAATCATGAGCACAAGAATTATTGGGATCCACCATGTGGCCATTGCCCAGCACATCAGAGTGAGCCCCGAAATAAACGGAACGAATTTGTCAAAGATTACGTTGTCTTTACAAATTTCCGCAAGTATTGCCCCTGCCAAAGTGCTAATCGCTACAGCTCCCATATTTATCCAGTTAGTTGGGCTGAGCTTTTCTGGGGCCAATTCCTTGAAAATCAGCCGGTAAAATATTAGGGTTATAATGACGATATATAATGCGCATCCAAGCAGTAACATACATATCGAAAAGAACAGGATAATTCCCTGGTAGTCCAGGAAATGATTAGCCAGTCTTCCCCCTAAAATTGCCAAAGACTGCGTGCTTACCGTTGCCAAAAGCCACGCCCCGTTGATCCCATCCTGGATCAAAGGCTTCGCACGCTTAACCATAAAACTGGAGAACACAGCGTATATTGTGATTAGCCAAATTCCCAATCCCAGGCAGAATAGGGCCACCCCTAATTGATAGGCTCGCTCGAGGATTACGAATTGGCTTCCCACAATGCATGTGCCCGCCACTGTGGTCAGGTAGCCGACCCCACGGTTAAAGTTTTGAAAATCTCTGATGAACCGGTCCCGGTGACAAATGATACGGGTTATTGTGAATATCCAGAGACAAACATAAAATGCGACGTTAAGCCAGAGTAATACCACCGATATGAGGTGGAAACCGACAAAGTCCGCTGCGATCGACACTATCCCGGTCGCCATGACCATGGCAAAATAGGCTGGTGGCAGGTCTTCGATCACTGATATTAGATTGTTTTGGCGTGTCAATTCAATTCACGTGTTCCAGATTCGTTAAGGGATGTCCACAAATCGACGACGAAAAGAAATATATGGTCTTAGAAAATACGTTACTGGAATACTCCAGATGTGGACCAATCGGGTGAATGGAGAAAACCCCAATAACGTAAGCGCCAAAAGGATATGAATCTTATATGACCATGGGACGGGGTTCATTAAACTCTGATCCGGAGTCAAAGTAACAATCCCCCTGATCCACGGAGCAATGGTATAGAGAACATCAAAGCGTTTGACGTAACTGTTATATGTCCCAACGAATACTACAAAAACCAGCAGAATTAGCACAATGACATCATTGGTAGACGAAGCCGCGTGAACTCGAGGCTTTAGTAATCTGCGCTTCAGCAAAATCAAAAGTCCGACAAACGCCATTGTTCCAAATAACATTCCGGTGTATAGAGCGACAAACTCGTGAATTTCCGATGTGATTCCAAGTTTGTTCAAAAAATCCTGGGGGGTCAACAGACCGAAGAAATGTCCGAAAAAGGTAAAGATAATGCCCCAATGAAACATGGTTATCCCGACCTTAAGACTATCGCGATCGATTAATTCACTGGACCTTGAATTCCATTGATAAAAGTCAGCATAATAACGATAACCATGCCCGACAACGAAAACGGTCAAAGCAATGTATGGGAAAACTTGAAACGCCAGCTTCTGAAATAATGAGCCCATGGTGTTACACTCCTTTAGCCGTGAATTCCCGGCATGTTAGTGAAAGAGCTTCCATGACATTATGATAAGGGTGGCCAAGTTCCTTAAGTCGTGCGGCCAAAACGTCCATATGAGGAATATGACGATCCAGGATAGCGGAGCAAGTTTCATCCGAGCATAAAGACAGGAATTCCAGGGCTACCGGCAGGTAATCCGGTAATTCGGAATTAGATTGCTCATAACCTTCATTTTTGTATAGTTGACGAAAACTTGCCAACGCGGCTCCTCGCTCGCGGGTTTCGCCATGTTCATGGTAGGTAAGGTTGAGACAGGTCTGAACGTTAAAATCGAAAACAGTTGTGTAGATTTCCTCAACTACGATTAATGGAGTCGAGTCCAGGAAATCCAGGAAATATCGACACGGCGCCATCGTTGGGAATTCGGAAAGTGTGCTGAGTTCAAAGCGTAAATCTTCAGAAGATTCAAGTAGGTCTTCATCCGGATAACTGAGCAACACCGAAAATAATTTAAAAATTCTTGGTCTATGTTCCTGTTTGGCCATTTTGCTTTGATTATTCATCTGCGAATTGCCGCGGTAATAAAGGCGTGTCCACGTGCTACGACCATGAACAAGAAACACGCTAAGATTTCGTCGGGAAACCGAGGGTACCACGATCGTTGTACATGTTTTCTGAATCAGCCCGCTTCGTTGTTGGAATAACAAATCTGTCATCATGCTTGGCTATCGCAAGTATCCTGTACATTTCATCGGCCATGGGTCCTGTTATGCCTGCTTCGTCGAGCGTCTGGTAATTCGGTTTGTGGTCAACTCGTAATGACCGCATCCACTTGCGAAGAGCCATGAGTCTTTTGAGAGCAAATCTTATTGGGGTTTCTTCTCCGGCGGAAAGCAAATTGGCAAGATATTTAAACGGAATACGCATGAAGTCGCTTTTCGCGATGTCAGTTTCAGAACCCTCCCATCCCGCAATCAAAGGGCTCAAGGGAGGCACATACCAGACCATAGGCAATGTGCGGAATTCAGGATGTGGAGGGAATGCGAGTCCCCACTCAACAGCCAATTTGTACACAGGTGATTTTTGAGCGGCGATTAAAAAGGTTTCAGGTATTCCTTGAGCCCTGGCTTCAAAAACAACATCGGCGTCATGGGGATTTAGCATTATTTCCAGGTGCGCTTTGTAAACTTCTTGATCATTCGATGTCGAGGCCGCTGGTTTTATTTTATCAGCGTCGTAAAGTATCACACCGATGTAGCGTATGCGGCCAACGCAAGAGTGAGCGCAAAGAGTTGGCAGGCCGCTCTCAATCCTTGGGTAGCAAAAAACACATTTCTCAGATCGTCCCTTGGCCCAGTTGAAATAGACTTTCTTATACGGGCATCCCGAGACGCAATAGCGCCAGCCTCGACATCTTTCCTGGTCAACAAGGACTATTCCGTCTTCATCCCTTTTGTAAAGGGCCCCGGAGGGGCACGACGCGACGCACGCCGGATTCAGGCAATGTTCACAAATCCTGGGCAAATAAAACATGAAGACATCTTTGAACTTTAGGTATACCTCCTTTTCCAAACCAGAAAAATTAACATCGTCGAGTGCAGTTTCATTGGCGCCGGCAAGGTCGTCCTCCCAGTTCGGTCCCCAATCAATCTCTATATGGCGCCCGGTAATCGACGATTTGGGTCGCGCTGTGGGCTGGCGTTGACCGGCTGGACTTGAGACAAGCAGTTCGTAGTCATAAGTCCAAGGCTCGTAATAGTCGTCAATCCGAGGCAAGTCAGGGTTATGGAATATCCCGGCAAACTTTTTTAACCGGCCGCCAGATCGAAGTCGAAGATCCTTGTCGTTTCCCAGCCATCCGCCTTTGTGTATCTCCTGGTTTTCCCATTTCTTTGGGTAGCCAATGCCTGGTTTGGTTTCAACATTGTTAAGCCACATGTATTCAGCTCCTTGCCGATTGGTCCAAACCTGTTTGCACGGGATACTGCATGTGTGACATCCGAGACATTTGTCAAGATTCATGACCATGGATATTTGTGCCTTAATCTTCATGCCACTTTACCTCGCCTGACTTGCGCACTATGATGATTTCATCTCTCTGAGCGCCCGTAGGGCCATAATAATTGAACCCATAACTGAGCTGGGCATATCCACCTATCATTTGAGTCGGCTTGACCATTATTCTCGTAACACTATTATGAGTCCCACCTGGTTGATCGGATGATTTTGATCCGGGAACCACCAGCCTCTCCTGGGCATGATACATAAAAGCCTTACCTCTGGGTATGCGATGGCTGACCACCGCGCGGGCTACCGTCACGCCATTGACGTTAAAGCATTCGACCCAATCGTTGTCCTTTAGTCCAATCGATGTCGCGTCATCGTTGTTAATCCAGACGGCGTTTCCCCCTCGAAACAAGGTCAACATGAATATCGTTTCAGCGTATGTGCTGTGAATTGACCATTTTGAATGTGGTGAAAGGTAATTAAGAACAATGAAGTTTTTTCCCGCAGTATCGACATTCGTTGATCCCAATGATTTCATATCGAGAGGAGGCCTAAACAATGGAAGAGCGTCACCAAAAGCCAGCATCCATTCATGGTCCAGGTAGAAATGGGCCCGACCGGTTAGTGTCCTAAAAGGAATTCGATTCTCTACATTCATGGCGAATGAAGAATATCGCCGATGTTCCGACTCCACACCGCTCCAAATAGGCGAGGTTATGACTTTCCGAGGTTGAGCCGTAATGGATTCGAACGAAAATTTTTCTCCTTCCCGCTTCGAACTCATGTAACTCAAGTTGAGACCCGTTCTTTTCTCCAAACCCTTCCAGGATTTTACCGCAACTGCTCCGTTAGTTTCAGGAGAGAGCGACAGGATTGTCTCTGCGGCTTGTTTAGAGGAACTCAAATCCGGCATTCCCTCACTGATTCCGTGTTCCTTTACAGCCCCAATGATCTGTTTCAAGTCCCCGTACTCTGTGGAGGCGGCCCAGTTTACGCCCTTGGCTCCAATATTAGCATTGTTGACGAGTGGCCCAAGTGACGACATCATCTTGTTAATATTTGGAAAGTCTCGAGTTATCACCTCCAGGTTGGGCGCTGTTTTTCCAGGAATCAGCCCTGTTTCCCCCTTTTTCCAGTCAAGGACCCGAGTTTGAGCGATTTCACCGGGGGTGTCATGGAGGAGAGGAGTCGCTACGATATCCTTGCGAACCCCCAAGTGTGTGGTTGCGAGTTCTGAGAACTTTTCCGCAATAGCCGAAAAATGGTCCCAATCGCTTTTGGTGTCCCATGGTGGATCAATCGCAGGATTGAAGGGGTGAACAAAAGGATGCATGTCTGTTGAGCTAATGTCGTGAACTTCATACCAACTTGCTGCAGGCAGGACGACGTCAGAGTACAAAGCGCTTGTAGACATTCGAAAATCAAGGGTCACCAGAAGGTCGAGTTTGCCTTCCGGCGCAGGGTCTCTCCATATTATTTCCTTGGGTCGTAATCTGGATTCCTGGCCGAACACCGAGTTATGAGTTCCCAGTAAGTTTTTCAGGAAATACTCATGCCCTTTTCCACTGGCTCCCAATAGGTTCGAACGCCACAGAAAAAGAATGCGAGGAAAGTTTATCGGATTGTCCGGGTCTTCGACGGAGAACTTCAATTGCCCATTTTTGAGTTTGTCTACTATGCTGGCTATGATTTCGTCATCGGTTTTAGCCCCATTAGAAATGGCGGCAGAGCAAAGATCAAGAGGATTTTGGTCGAATTGCGGGTAGGCCGGAAGCCAACCGAGGCGAGCAGCGATGACGTTAAAATCGGCTGGATGTTCTGACATACCTATGGGTGCTAGAGGGGACGCTATGGTTTTTGCGTCAAGCGTATCATGGCGCCACTGACCCGAAGCAAAATAGAAGAATGATGTACCGTTATGCTGCCGTGGGGGCTGTAACCAATCCAACCCAAAAGCGATTGTGGTCCAACCCGCAAGAGGACGGACCTTCTCCTGTCCGACATAGTGGGCCCAACCGCCTCCATTAACACCCTGACAGCCGCATAGCGTGGTTAGATTCAGAATTGTGCGGTATATCATGTCCGAGTGGAACCAGTGATTGGTCCCAGCGCCTAAAAAAATCATAGACTTGCCTCGGGTCCTTTCAGCGTTGTCCGCAAATTCCCGGGCCACTTTTATCACGTCACGGGCCGGAACGCCGGTTATCGCTTCCTGCCACGCCGGCGTATACGGTATTGGATCATCATAATTCTGAGTCGTGTCCCCTCCGTGTCCACGATCTATGCCCACGTTTGCGACCATCAAATCAAAAACCGTTGTGACGAAAAAATCCTGTTCTTGAGTTCCAATTTTCCTAATTGGAACTGCGCCGATTTTCGTTTTTGGTCCATCAAATCCGAACAAAGGGAATGTTACAGATACCCAGCCATCATTGTCATTGTCAAAACTCAGAACAGGGTCGACTTTTGAGCCTGTGGCGGAATCCTCAAGTTTAAGGTTCCACTTACCGTCATTGTCCCAGCGAGAACCTATACTGCCATTTGGGGCCACAAAAGACTTGGATTCCATATCATAGCAAATCGGTTTCCATTCTGAATTGTCCCCGCCTTGAGCAATTTCAGACGCCATGACAAACCTGTCTGGAACATATCCATCCTTGCGCGGTTTGAGACGGACAACAAAAGGAAGATCAGTAAAACTTTTGGCATATGTGATAAAATACTCTGTTGGGTTATCCAGATAGAATTCCTTCAGAATTACAAAAGTCATGGCCATGGCCAGAGCGGAATCAGTCCCGGCTTTAACCGGTAGCCAGTAATCAGAGAATTTCACATATTCGGAATAATCTGGAGAAACCCCTACAACTTTGGCGCCTCGATAGCGGGCCTCAGTAAAGAAGTGAGCGTCAGGAGTTCGAGTCATGGGCAAATTAGTACCCCAGACGATCATGTATGTTGATTCGAACCAGTCAGCGCTCTCGGGGACGTCTGTTTGTTCTCCCCAAACCTGTGGAGAAGATGGAGGAAGATCGCAATACCAGTCATAAAAACTGACTGTAGACGAGCCGATTAGCGAGAGGAACCTGGCCCCGGAAGCATACCCGACCATAGACATAGCAGGAATAGGAGAAAAACCGAAAACACGATCGGGCCCATAACTTTTTATGGTATAGACCAAAGAAGAGGCTATCAATTCTACGGCGTCGTCGGTTGATACTCGGACTAAGCCCCCTTTACCCCGAGCTTCCTGGTATCTTTTCTTCAATACGGAATTTTCTGCGATGCTTTCCCAGGCTTTTACGGGATCTGATTCTCGTTTGCGGGCATCTTGCCAAAGCTTGAGTAGGGTTGAACGTACATAAGGGTGTTTTACTCTAACTGGGCTATAAGTGTACCAGGAAAATGTGGCGCCGCGAGGACAGCCTCTAGGTTCATGGTCAGGTGAGTCAGGGCCACAACCTGGGTAATCGGTATTCTGAAGCTCCCAGACGATTATTCCGTCTTTGACAAAAACATCCCAGGAACAGGATCCAGTACAATTAACACCGTGCGTGGATCTGACTTTCTTATCATACTGCCATCGTCGCCGGTAGAAATCTTCCCATTTTCTTCCGCCGCAGATCAGTTCCCCCCAATTCTCCGATAATTCTTTTTCGCACTTGATTGACTTCCCTCGAGACCTTAGCCACCTCAATGAAGACAAAAGTTTGTTCTTGGACATGGCGCCTCCATTAAAGAGAAACTTTATCCAGAGCCAGTTTCTCTATCTGCAATCGAGCAAGAGTTGACAATTAATCTCCTAGTCTCTCTGCCTGCAGAGAGTCCAATTCAGCTCTTGGAGCTTTGGGTTGAATAACAACCATCGCCGCTGGTTTTTTTGTAGTGAACAGTCTTGAGAGAAGCAGGATGACCAACGTAGTAATGCAAAACATTTCCAGCCAGAACTGATCCGGGTATAATTGATCGATGTAAAATAGTCGAACTTTCTCGGTAACGTAAAATTTCTGACCGTGCTCCAATGGACCAAGAAAAGGCCAAAACAGGACCTGCAATTGCACAAAATCCCCGATCAGATGTGACCCCCACATAAGCACGCCGGCAGTGAGTGTGTCAGGTTTGAGTTTGAACAATCTCCAGATGATCCAACAGATAGATGTTACTCCGGCAAAGAAAATCAAACTGTGACTTATACCGCGTCCCGGCATTCCAAAGAACATGTTGCCGGATTTATCCACAAGATCGGGCCCTAAAGACGCCAATGTAAGGAAAAAGAGACTTTCCCTATGAAATCGCGTACTCTTGGCAATGCCTGCTATTGCAAAATGTCCAAGTATCATATTTCACAGTATAGTCTTTCGAGCCCTAGAAACGCAACCGGTAAGCCAATCTTGGGGCCCTGTGCCGAGAGTCCGGATTTTTCTCCAGGTGTTGACACATAAAATCCCAACTGGTACACATCATTATCTAAATAAAGCATCAGGGGTTTCGCATTTATTAAATGAAGTGGCTCGTCCTTATATTGAAAAAAATTGCTCAATTCTCCATGAATCATCCACGTCTGGTTATTGGAGTCAGTTTAGTAACTTCAGCGCTAGGTTTTGCGAGTATGCCCTGGATAGTGGCCAGTACAAATCTTTTAGCCGGTGTAGGGAAAAGCAATTCGGTCATAAACCTTACCAAGGAAAACAATCAATATTTTGGTGACCGGGAATCGCTTGTTCTAGTCTTGGATTTCCCGGAGCCGCCTGGCCGGAGCCGTTTGGAATTTATTCAGGGCCTTGGAGAAAGTCTTGCAAAGGTTCCTGGCATAGAACGAGTCAGATACCGGTTGATTGATCCGGATAACCGAAAAGATGTGGAAACTCTCTTTGAGCATTTTCTTTTGGGCATGGGATCGAACGAAAGACAGGGTATTCAGAAGATATTGAGCCCGCAGGGAGTGAAGGATGCTTTTCGCATAACACGCAATCATCTAATTTTATTGGAAAACTCCCACCTTGAAAAGCAATTGTTGAGTGATCCCCTGGAGTTGAGTAATTTTGTCGCTCGTTCCATGGAAAAGCAAACTGGTCCAATTGGGATGGGTGATCCTTACCTGCTGATAGCCAGTCCTGACAGCACCATGTATCTGATACAGATGGCTCCAAATTTTCCGAGTTCCGATATAGTAAAAGCCAGAGAATTGGTAAAGAGACTTGACAGGCTCATCCCTCAAAAAATCAAAGAACTCAATGAAAAGGTTCACGTCGTTAAGGACCTCAAAGAGCTAAAGTGGGACCTTTCCGGGAAAACAGCATTTCAATATGAATCGGATGTCATCTTTGATGAGGAAACATCCAGGCTTCTTTTTATTTCTTTTGGCCTTGTTCTGGTGACTTTTCTTGCAATCTACAGGAGTTTTGTTTCAGCGGTTATTCTGATGATTCCGCTCGCAGCAGGAATTGGACCAAACTATGGATTGTTGTATTTGGCTTATGACGAAGTGAATCCGGTGGTCATGGGCGCTACGGGTGTGCTCCTGGGGTTAGGGGCCGAGTATGGAGTGCATTTGTGGGGACGTTTCCGGGAGGAACTGGATAGTCATGGGGAGCCGGCGCAGGCTGTTTTTGGGGCATATGAACACACTGGTCCTCCTGTTATACTGGGCGCATTGACAGGGATAATTGCATTCCTGTGTTTATGTTTCTCGAATCAGCCGGCCCTTGTGCAGTTTGGTTTTTTCGGCGCTACAGGTTTGGCTCTGACGATGTTGTCCACAATATTCCTGTTTCCAGCCATTGTAACGATACTGGCGAGCCGCAATGGAGACTATTTCCCCAAGATGCAGGTCTCGTTCGGGGCCCTGGCACGCTTGTACCGCAAGAATCCATGGATGATTGTGGTAGTTTCCTGTGTCCTAATTTGTATAGGGGCGTTTTTTGCTACCAAGGTCACTCACGAGAAAGACCTTTTTAAAGTCTTCCTGGCCAGAGACATGAAATCCATGGCTATTTCAGACAAAATTTCCCGTAAATTTCACTCCAACTTCGCTCAATCGACTCAACTGAGTTTTGATGTTGACGATTTTCAGGCGGGTTTGACCATTCAACGTGAGCTGGACAGGATACTTGAGTCGCTCATGGCTAAGCCTTCAGAAATTGCGTCCTTTGATTCGATTTCAAGATTTATCGCCCCTCAAAGGGTCCGTGAAGTTAATCTTGGCGTTCTTTCAGAAATTGTGGCTTCGTGGCCAAAACTAAGAAATGTGTTCATTAAAGAACTTTCACATTCCGATTTTTCCTCCATGGCTGCCGACAAACTGGAAAGATCTTTCGATTCTACGGGAAAGATGGTGGCTAATCTTGTGGGGCCGGACAGTCAAAATCAGGGGGAAATTACCGACCCCCACGAGAAGTCCCTGTATGTTGCCAAAATAGCAGGAAAATATCGATTTCTCACTGATGTTAGATATTCAGATACAATTACCAATCCGGAAGATTTGAAAAATGTTGACAGGAAAATTATGGCTGCCGTAAAGGCCCTTCCCGTGCGAGTCCACATTTCCGGGACCAGGCAGACAATGGAAGCGATCCTATCCAGCCTGGTAGATGAACTGTTCCGCTTGGGAGCTTACGCATTTGTTTCGCTGGTACTGATCTTTCTGGCCGTGTTTCCTAACCCACTTGGCGTGGGCCTGTGTCTAGTGCCTATGATAGGCTCTTTTGCAATGACTTTAGGGGCCGCAGGCTTCGTGGGGGCGGGCCTGCCTTTCTCCGTTGTTTGTGTCGCCCCGCTGGTATTCGGTTTCAGCATTCACAATGGTATCCATGTAGTAATGGGAAGTCTGCACGAGAAAAATAGTAATATCGCAAAGACTATGATTCGAGTCACTCCAAGGGCCCTTTTAACCTCTTTGACGATAATGGCTGGTTTTGTAGCTATGGTAACGTCCAGGCATTACTCCATGGAGTTTCTGGGTTGGTCCATGATCGTCGGGATGTTGTCCGCTGTTCCCTTAACTCTTGTGACGCTGCCAGCTCTTTTGCTTCTTGTTCAGGTGAGGAGATTGCCTAAGATTGGATATGAGCCTAAATCTTGATCAAAAGAATCGGAGACACGATCTGAATCTGATTGCTGTTCAAGTAAAGCCGGTACAATAATACACAAGAATATCGGAGGCATGAATGGACAGTGTTGAGGCTGTCACTCTATCACAGGATATTGATTCTTTAAATACATCAGAAAGTGCGCATGAAAAAACTCGTTCGGAGACGTTTATGGCGGAAAAGGGCAGAACCGGCAAAGTGCAAGTCGCTCTTGCCATAAGTTCTTTCAGACAACCGGCATGGGTCAACAGAGTAATTCAGGGCATCATCGGATCAGACTTCGCTGATATCGCTCTGATCGTAAAATATGGGACTGACGAGAACCTGGTAAAATCTTCCAAAAATTCCCCGGCCAGTCCTTGCGGTTCATTGTTATGGGACGTCTATTTTAAATGGGATAACGAATCCATATGTCCATATAGTGACCCTTTTGATGAAGTTGATATTCATTCAGCGATTGGCTCAGAATGCAGGGTTCTCAGTGTCGAAGCGTTCCAAAAAGATGGACAGATTAATCTTACAGACGCCGATATGACCGGAATCCGGGAAAACAGGCTTGATGTAATAATCGATCTTGGGAATATCGGGCGGGCGAGGGAGTTATGCGGCCTGGCCGTTTACGGCGTCTGGACTGCCGGGGCATCCTACAATTCGAAATTTCGCAAAGGGCCCCCAAGTTTTTGGGAGGTAATGGATAATGAGTCAACGACGGAACTTACACTCCAAATGTCAACCTCAGGAAAATCATGCGACACGGTGCTTTATCGTTCATGGACGGCGACCGATATGTATTCCGTCAAAGGGAACAGAAGCAAAGTTTACTGGAAATTGGCCAAGGCTATAGTTAGAACATTACGTAATCTATACGAACTGGGGCCAGGGGCTTTAGAACAAGATCCAGCCACGCCGGTAATCATAGAAAGCGAACCTCGCGACATATGCCCAAACAACACCCAGATGGCCGTTTTTATGGCCAGGATGGCGATGAAGCGTTTCCGCTTGTGGTTGAAGAACTATACCCGTAAAGAACAGTGGCTACTAGCCTACAGTATCAACGACATTCCCATCATAGAGCGAAACTTAAATGAACTGCAATATATAGAACCGCCTAAAGGCGCATTCTGGGCCGATCCCTTTCCAATTGAGAAGGACGGGAAGTTTTTTATCTTTTTTGAGGAATTTCTGTATGAATCAATGAAAGCCCATATATCGGTTATGGAAATGGATTTGAACGGCTCACACAAAGCTCCGGTGAAAATTCTGGAAAGAGATTACCATCTTTCCTATCCATTCATGTTCGAATGGCAAAACGATTTGTTTATGATCCCGGAGACAAAAGGCAATAGGGCCATTGAGCTGTATCACTGCGTGGAATTCCCCCACAAATGGGAATTTGTAAAAGCTCTTGTGGAAGAAGTTCAGGCTGTTGATACAACCCTTTTTGAAAAAGACGGTTTATGGTGGCTTTTTTGCAATATTGGCGGCAAGGACTTCGCGTCCAATGACGAATTAAATCTTTTTTACAGTGAAACACCTTTAGGGCCATGGACTCCACACAGGAAAAATCCTGTTAAATCCGATGTCCGATCGTCGCGGCCCGCGGGACGTTTGTTCTACCGGAATGGAGATCTGTTTAGACCAGCTCAGGACTGTTCCAAAAGGATGGGTGGAGCGATGTGCCTGAATCGCGTCACCAGTCTGACTACAAAGGACTTCAAAGAAGAGCTGGTAACTCGGATTGAACCCAATTGGATAAAGGGATTGCATGGGGTTCACACACTCAACACAGCCGGACGATTGACCATGATGGATTGCTTCAGATATATTCCAAAATCATTGGCATGATTTCATCGGATCATCTTTTGGCCTGAACACAAATCGGCCCGCCAAGCAATAGTTTCCTTATGATTGGTCCGTTTACAGGGTTTAAGTATGATGCTTTCGTGGGTAGTCTTGCCCTACAATTCTTCCGGTTCGGTTGTAGATCAAAGACTAACATTTTCTTGGTTGGACGCAGTCGCTTTGTGTGGTTTCGCATTGTTCGCGGCTGCGACGTTCCTTGGAAGGTGGAAAGGTATTACTCCATTTGTATTCCTAAGTAGCGACGCCGGAATTGTTTCGAGTTTTGTAGCGGCGTATCAACATCCGGAATTGTTTCGAGGGGATGTCTTGCTTGGTGATTTCACAAATTTCCGGTATTATCTTGCTATCCATCCATTACTGATTCTGGTCATTAACAAGTTAACCGGGGATTATGGACTCGCATATATTTCTCTATTGCTGATCACCGTGTTTGTTCAATGTTGCGGGTTCTATCTATTGGGTCTAACGCTCTTCAGAAGCAGATATTGGGCTCTGCTTCTGGTGGTGATAAATCTGGCTCCAATTGCTTTACCGGTCAGAGAATTCTGGGGAATTTATGACGACCCATTGCCTAGATCACTTTTTCATGCCTGTCTCCCGTTCCTTTTGGCGGCAGCGTTTCGTTTCAAATATGAAGTCCGTGTTTGGCCCTGGATAATGGTGGCCACTGGGCTCATTTTTTACACGCATCCAGTCAGTGCCCCTCCCTGGGCGCTTGCCATATGGCTGGGTTTCTGGATTTTTTTACCGCCAAAATGGGGAATTTTGAAAAAGTTCGCCTACATGTTCATGTTGGGATTGATATTTGTTGTGACCGTAATTCCGTGGGCGTTAAACCTTGTTCTGGTTCATGAGCGACCGGCTTCCGCTGCGGTCAATTACAATGACGTCGTTGGTATCATCGCTGATCGAGTCGGCGCCGAACTTCTGGACGTAGGTCTAGCTTTAACACTTTGGCTCAAAGAGGTTTCTTCGTGGCCTTTATGGCTCTTTTGTTTATGGTCTGTGACTGGTTCGGTAGTTCTGTGGAGCCGGAGACGAGATCTGCGCGCCGATATAAAACTGGTGGCGGTATGGTGTCTGGGCATTATATTTGTGGCGGTTGGATTGACTTTTGTTGAGCAGACAATTTGTCGGATTTATGATCTCAAGCGTTTCCAGATGGATTCCATTAGGGGCGTAAAGTATCTTGTGCCGATAATGCTGCTTATGTGTGTCTGGTCCCTTGCTGGAATCTCCAGGCAATTCAGAAAAGGCAGTCTGAGCAGGATCTCTACAATGGTCCTCGGCGCTTTAATTACTGTAATCTGGGTTTATCATGGCCCGCCGGTAACTTTCATTCAAACAGCCAAAGCATGGGCGCATGGATCTTTAACGCCTAGACCTTCAAAGGACGAGGTAGACACTCTTCAGGCAGTTAACGCCATGAAGGAAAATACCAAACCAGGATCAACGATTCTCTCTCTTGTTCTTCCTCTGGAAGTTCGATATGCGGCGCTAAGACCAATTGCTTACGCCTACAAGGACGGGGGGATTTTTGCGGACACGAATCTTGGATCTCTGCTGGAATGGGATAAAATAAGGAAAAGCATCGACGAAATCAACTCAAGCACTAATCTTGGTTCTAAACTCCTAATGACACTGGAGTTGGCCAAAAGATTGAATACTGATTATGTCATGACTGATTTTAATGTTGTGCCGGATATGGCATCATCTTTAGGGGCAAAAGTTGTCTGGTCCAACAAGTCATACACTTTGCTGTCTCTTAACCCAGAGATGGGTTCAGGAGGCTGACGGTGAATAAATCCCTCTGTATGCTCTCAAAAAGAAACCCGCTTCTAAACAGCGGAAGGAACCGGGAAAGGCGCTCTAAATTTGTTTGGAACAAAATATCCTGATAGGCTTGTCTTCCTTCTGGGTTTGACGTTTGTCATGTTTAGCATAAGTTTGTCACTATTGATTGGAAATATCGGCTTTGAAGGGGATGATTGGTGGCAGTTTTCCTGGCCTTATTGGTTTCCGTTTCCCCAGTCCATTTGGGAATACGCAAAGGAGTCCAGTAGACCAATAGAGGGAATTTATACAGTCCTGGCGTTTGAATCGTTTGGATTAAACCGGGTCTTCTATACTCTCACTGCATTATTGCTATCGAGCGCATCGTGTTTGTTACTGGCGATTTGCCTGAAAAGAGCTTTTCCCGGAAAAGTTTCTCTAGCCGTCTTGGGCGCATTTTTTGCCTTTTTTCTTCCCCCTATTTCGAATCTCATTTATATGTTTCATACCGACAATTCTCGTATTTCGATGGTATTTTTATGGTGTTCGGTATTTGCGTTCCAACGTTGGGCGCTGTCTTCGTGTTCGTGGAGAGGGCTAACCCTACCGGCAATTCTATATCTCCTGGGTGCTTTCACATACGAAAACACAACATTACTGATCTTTAGCGTGCCGCTACTTGTTTGGCCTGTGTATGCCCAAAGCGGGAGGATGTTGTCGCCGAAAATTTTCATTCCGAGACTCTTGGTAGGAATTCTTGGAGCGTTCGCAATATTCGTTTTGGCCCGGTTCGCAATTTTTTCGGGAGGGGCCGTCAAACAAAATTCTTTACTGCCAGCACTGAGTTTGATTTGGTCATACATCACTAATCTTGGATTTTATATCGCATATCCGATTCATGATGTTCCCTGGGATGTTGAGTCATGGTTATGGGGGGCGCCAACAGCGTTGGTCTTGGCTGCGCTACTGTCTTACTCATCAAGAGTTGACTCTGATGTTAAAGGTATCAGGGAAGGGCCATGGGACCAGAGTTCCCTATATGTAGGAGCGTTAGGGCTTCTATTTGTCGTTCTTGGAACGCTTCCTTATCTTTTGGCCGGCTATCACTCGCATATTGGTTTTACCAGTCAGAGCAGGATATACTCGGCGGCTTCTTTTGGATTGGCGATTGTTCTTGCTGCATTATTTACCGCCCCACGTTCCAGAAAATTTAGAATCCCGATTATGACAGCGGCTACAGGTTTTATATGTCTTATGGCCGTCTTTCTTGCAGGTTTGCGAACCGAATGGCGGCAGGCCGATGTTGAGCGATCACAAATTTGCCGAAGTCTGATTGAAAAGGTCCCTGAAGTGGTCCCTAACACTACATTTCTTTTTTTCGGGTTACAATCATATGTTTACAGTCATGGAATAGCCCGAGCGGTAATATTTCAGGGGGTTGACGGGTTGGGGGAATGGATAAAAATGCTTTATGGGCGCAAAGATGTTTACGCCTATTTTATATATCCGAAAAGTGAAGTGGTTAATGATGATAAAGGACGCCTGGCTTATGTCTCGCCTTTGGGTTTTAACGCCCGAGGTAGTGTCATAAGGGGACCAATCCCCCTTGACAAGATATTGATTGTTGAAAAACTCGGAAACAGAATGCGTCTCCTGGATAAATTGTCAGAGAAGGATGGGGTGGCTGCGATTAATTGGCAAGATGTTTCTGAAATAACGTCCAACACGCGATTAATTGCGCCTGCGTCCCATATTACAACCGGTTTTAAATCAATATGTGGCCAGTGAACATAAAAATCGGAAAAATTTGTTATAGCGTTTCTCTGAAGTTCTGTCGGAACGTCGCAAGTCTTAGTGTCTTCATCTTTTCTGTTTACGAGCCAGAGATGTTCGATGGGATTAAGATCCGGTGAATAGGGTGGAGTATTATAGCCGACTTGGGCATCACACTATTTCCTTGGTCCGTCATTACCAAAATTAACTACTCCGATAAAGTAAGAAACCATCAATTTCCCAAGAGCTTAGGTAGAGCGCCAACAATGTTTAGTCTCAGAACAGACACTCTTCTGACAAGAGCGATGGACACTTTTCATTTTTCGATCAGCAGAGTATATAGCCTGGAAGGACATTGAGCCCCTGGGCTACTGCGCCGTAAAGAATTTAAGGAGAATCTCCATGGCTAATTCGGTCAGGAGGTCCGTATGCCCGTATGACTGCCCGGATACATGCGGGCTGCTGGTTGAGGTTGCGGACGGCAAAGCTGTGAAGGTGACAGGTGATCCGGAGCACCCTTTCACGCGCGGTTTCCTTTGTTCCAAAATGAGCCGGTACCAGGAAACAGCGCATTCCTCCAACCGGCTCACCAGCCCACTTCTGAGGAACGGGCGCAAGGGTTCCGGACATTTTCGGCGAATCTCCTGGCAGGAAGCTATCGCTCGAATCTCGGCACGCTGGAACGAAATCATTGCCGAGCACGGGGCTGAGGCGATCCTTCCCTATTCATACGGTGGCACGATGGGAATTGTTCAGAGAAACGCCGGCCATCCTTTCTTCTACCGTCTGGGCGCTTCCAGACTAGACCGGACTATCTGCTCCCCT
>JAJYDQ010000079.1 GCA_021777225.1 Deltaproteobacteria bacterium | reverse complement strand
TTCGAGCGGTGTGCTTACAAATGCTGGAGACGGCGTCAATACTTCCACCAGATCACTCATGATCCTGTCATCGTATTCTACCGTTTCAGGACGATCTCTCCTGAGGTACATGAGCGCAGCGTTTGTTGCTATACGGAAAAGCCAGGTAGAAAAGGATGAAGCTCCGCTAAAACCGTTTAAGCCGCGGTATGCGTTCAGAAAAGTGTCCTGAAGAAGATCCTCAGCCAGAGAAGAATCGCTTACCATCTTTCGTAAATGTCTGAATATTTTCCCCTGGTACTTGTCAACAAGTCGCTCGAAAGCGCTAAAATCCCCACCTAGAGTTGCTTTTACGAATTGTAAATCCTCTTCCATCATGTATACCGTCAAAAATGATTCCTGTACCAGCAACATTAAAGATAGATATGTTGTATTAATTGAAATAATTTGGCAACTGTTTTGTGTCAAAATGTTGTGTCAAAAACAACAGGGAGCAGTTTGAACAGACTAGGACTATACAAGACTTGGTATTAAAAAAGAATAAATAAAAACCAATAATTTTAAATAAAAAGAATAAAATATTCAAGTAAAAAATCACTTGACATATCAACTATAACTTTATAATCTTTTTTTAAGGCGTGTCAGTTTTATTATTGTTGGTAGTCACACAGATTAGTTTTGTAAGATTTGTTAATAAACCCATCGTATTGTGGGTGGAAAATAAGTATTGCGTGTTTCTGTTACTTGAATAAATTGTGAAGTTACTGTTTTGGGCCACTTGATTGAGGACGATGGATTTTGGAGATACCATTTGCATCAGCCTGTATTGATAAAAGAAATTATAGAATTCCTCGCCCCTCACTCAGGTGGACTGTACGTAGATGGATCTCTGGGAGCCGGCGGGTACGCTGAAGCTATTCTGGAGTTTTCCTCTCCTGACGGGCTACTGTTGGGATTTGATCTCGATGAGGAAGCCATATGTCGAACCCAGGCAAGATTGCAAAATTATGGTAAACGCTTCCGATGCTGGCATGCAGGCTATCATCAAGCAGCGGGAATACTAAGTTCTGTTGGTGTTGATAGAGTGGACGGCATAGTCATCGATCTGGGTTTAAGTTCGGACCAGCTTGAAGACACGAACAGAGGCTTCAGTTTTAGATATTCAAGTCCTTTAGACATGCGTTTTGACAGAACTCAAGGTAAATCAGCCGAAAACTTGTTAAACGATCTTTCTGAAACTGAACTTGAGCGGATCATTTTCGAGTTTGGCGAAGAGCCGAAAGCCCGAAAAATCGCTCAACGGTTGAAAGAGGCCCTCCGAAGAGGGGTTTTGACTGACACTCACGAGCTGTCTAATATAGTCTTGAAGAGCCTTGGGCGAAAAAGGGGAAAAATTCATCCGGCGACGAGGGTTTTTCAGGCTTTGAGAATAGCGGTAAACGATGAACTTGGTAATCTGAGAAAGGGCTTGGAAGAATTACCTGGGCTACTCAATCAGCACGGTCGTTTCTGTGTCGTCTCATATCATTCTTTGGAAGACCGGTTGGTCAAATCCATTTTCAAAGACCTGGCTCGACAGGTTGAAAAGTGGAAAGTAGTCACCCGAAGGCCCCTGCGCCCTTCATTTGAGGAAACGAGAACCAACCCTCGGTCAAGATCTGCAAAAATGCGGGTGATCGAGGCCTTGTGAAATTCTGACAAATGCGTGACTCGCAATGGAAGAAGCTCGAAACCGGGTCAACCTCTTCAGGTGGATCAATAAAGAAACGGGATACTGTTTCTTCTGAAGACGTCTGCCCTTCGAGGTTATCTCGCATATTGCCATATTGTGTAGTCTTAGCCCTATCAATTTTGCTCCTGGTTGGTTTGTTTAATGTGTGGAACAGAATGGCGCTGGTTCAATTAGGTTACGAAATTTCTACTCTGGAGACCAAAAACAAAGAACTTCAAGGACGCGTTCGGGAACTTAGCCTCGAATTATCATCATTGGAGTCTCCTGTGGAAATTGAGAAAAAGGCCACGAAGCAAGGGCTTAGAATGCCTTCGGTGGGCAGGATAATTCATGTTCCGTAGCGACAAATCAGTTAACTGGATGATTGTTCGAATAACGCTGGTAGGAATGGCGTTTGCTCTTGCCGCTGTTATTCTGTCAGCTCGCGCCTATCGTCTTCAGATTCTGGATTCCGAGGCCCTGAAGAAGAGAGCGGAAAAACAACGGGCAATGAATATCGACTTGGAATCTAGAAGAGGTTTCATTTTTGACCGGTCAGGAGAGCAACTGGCGGCCAGCCTTGAAGTAGATTCTGTTTATGCTCGTCCGCGAAAGTTGTCGAATAAAACACAACGGCTTCAGATCGCCGACAATTTGTCAAAGATACTGGATATGGATACAAGGACCATCCTCAAAAAGCTGGACGAAAGCAAACCATTTGTATGGATAAAAAGGCGAGTTTCTCCCTTAACCGCGGAGAAAGTGCGCAAAAGTAATTTTCCCGGAATTTACACCGACCCTGAATATCAAAGATTTTATCCACTTAAGAACCTTGCGGCTCATGTCATCGGCTTTGCAGGTATAGATTCTAAAGGCTTAGAGGGTCTTGAATTATTTTACGACAGATTTCTTAAAACCGCGCCGATACCAATCACTGCGCAAAAAGACAATCTGGGGCGACCGGTAATGTTCACAGCTCTTGATTGGGCGCCAAAACGCAACGATGTGCACATAACCCTGGATCGGAATATCCAGTTCATTGTAGAGCGAGAACTCGAAAATGCGGTCAACCGAGAACATGCAAAAAGTGGAATTGTAATTGCGCTTGACGCCGATTCCGGTGAAATTCTGGCTTTAGCGGTTAGACCGACATATAATCTTAACGTGTTCCAACATGCGGCGACCGGGTCCCGTAGAGACAGGGCTGTAGCTGACGCCTTTGAGCCAGGTTCAACTTTCAAGGTTTTCTTGGCCGCGGCAGCGTTGGAATTGGGCAAGGCGAAGAGGTCCGACGTCTTTTTTGTAAATAATGGATTGTATCGTTACAATGGATCGGAGATTCATGATGTAACTCCTCATAAAGAGCTGACTTTCGACCAGGTATTGATAAATTCCAGTAACATTGGCGCAGTAAAGATTTCCGAAAAACTCACAAGGGCCGAATATTACAATATGTTGAAAGAGTTTGGATTCGGTTCCTTGACCAATGTCGACCTCCCCGGAGAGCGACCCGGATTATTGTCACCACCGAATCGGTGGTCAATCCTTACCAAGGCGAACATGGCTTTTGGACAAGGGATAAGCGTGACCCCGATTCAGCTTGCGTCAGGGTTCGCTGCAGCTATAAATGGAGGAAATCTTTATAAGCCAAGATTACTTAAAAAAATTACAAACGCTTTGGGCGAAACAATCCTAGAAAATCCGCCTCTTTTGGTGAGAAGAGCCATAAGCGAGGAAACATCCGCTGCTTTAGTAGACATTCTCAGAAAAACCGTCGCCCAGGGGACTGGAAAGGCCGCCGCCATCCCGGGGGTAGAAATAATCGGAAAAACTGGAACAGCTCAAAAGGCTGACTCAAAAGGCGGTTATTCCAAGGAAAAATATTTAATGTCATTTCTGGGCGCAATTGAAAGTATCAAGCCACGCATAGTAGTGCTTGTGCTAATTGACGAACCTGCGGCGGGAAATGACCGTACAGGAGGAAAGGTGGCCGCCCCCGTTTTTCGAAAAATAGCCGAAGGAATTCTGGCCTTGTCTGGTAATGTTCCAAGTGCGTCTGGAGAACTTGTCGCTTACAAGAGGCCAACTGGCAAAGAAGCATCAGCATATTTTTACAATTCAGATTTAAAACCAGGAAGCAAACCTGGCGAATGGATCATGCCTGACCTCAAAGGATCGGATATTCGACAGGTGGTGGACATTTGCGGCAAGATCAAATGCGATCTTTCCGTGGCCGGAGCCGGCACTGTAAAGAAACAGGACCCTAAACCAGGGGAAATGGTAAAAGAAGGGGCGCCAATAAAAGTTTCATGTTCTGGAGGAGTGTATTGAGCGTATTCCTGCCTGACATTCTAAATTTGCTCCAGGCGCCGAAAACTTGGGGAAACATGGAGGTCGTTGTCGAAGGTGTTTCTCATGATAGTCGGCGTGTTGCCCCGAATTTTGCCTTTGTTGCAATAAGAGGAGAAAAAGTTGACGGCCATGATTTTGTTTTCAAAGCAATCCAAAATGGAGTTTCGTTAATAGTTGCAGAAAACGATCCACCTGAGCAACTTGATACTAGGATTGCATGGGTAAAAGTCCAAAATACTCGTAAAGTTCTAGGTCCGATAGCCTCTTTTGTCTACGGTAGACCATCTGATTCAATGGCGCTCGTGGGAATTACTGGTACCAACGGAAAGACAACCACAACTTTTTTGCTTGAAGCGATATTAAAGGCGGCCAATCTTGTTCCGGGGGTGATAGGAACGATATCGCATAGGTGGTCCGGGGTCGAAATTGCGGCCTCCAACACCACTCCTGAGGCCTCGGATATACAAAAGATGCTGGCTGATATGCGAGAAGCGGGTGTTACTCATGTAATCATGGAGGTTTCATCTCATGGCCTTTTCATGAGGCGTTTGGACGGTTGTAATTTTGATGTCGGCATTTTTAGTAATTTGACTCATGATCACCTTGACTTTCACGGCGACATGGAGACCTATTTCTCGGCCAAAAAGGTCCTTTTTCAAGAATTATTGCCAAATTCTACGAAAAACGGGGTCTGCGCCGCGATAAATGTGGATGACCCTTACGGTCTACGATTGGCGCAAGAAATTACTTCCATACCAATCTTTAAGTATGGCGTCACGGATAGCGCTGATATTCTTCCAGTCAGGACTGATATCTCACAGCTAGGCTTGAACGTGACTATCAAGACTCCCCATGATTCATTTGAAATTCAATCGGAACTTGTGGGGGCCTTCAATCTTTCAAACATCATGGCGGCTCTCTCGGCAAGCTTGAAATTGCGAATTCCTAAACAGGCCATTCTAGCCGGCATTAAGTCGGTTAAAACGGTACCGGGCCGTCTGGAGCGGGTGAAATCAACTTACGGGTCTATATTCGTTGATTACGCCCACACTCCCAATGCCCTCAAAAATGTTTTGCAGGCGTTAAGAGAAATTTGTGAAGGCAGTTTAATAACTGTTATGGGTTGTGGTGGGGACAGAGACAAAATGAAACGTCCTCTTATGGGAATGGAAGCCGCAAGAGGCAGTGATTTTGTGGTCATTACTTCAGATAACCCGAGAAGTGAGGATCCGAAAGATATAATTCATCAAATAGAGGAAGGCGTAAGAGATAGCGGGTTGAGAAAATTCTCGAATAATCCCCCTGAAACTATCATCAAAAGGGGCTCATACGTTGTGATTCATGACCGTAGAGAAGCTATCAAGTGGGCAATTTCCAAATTGGGCTTAAGAGACATTCTCCTCATAGCGGGAAAAGGTCACGAAACTTATCAGGAGATCCAGGGAATTCGTTATCCCTTTGACGATCGGGTCATAGCGTTAGAAGAATCAGTAAAACTCAACCCCCGTATAAACTGTATTCAGACTCCGGAACGAACACTCAGAAAAGTTAAGGCTTAGAACATGAGAGCTGACGCGGGACCATATAGAGTAAAGAATATACTGGAGTCAACTTCAGGAGATTTGGCGCAAGGCAGTGTCGAGAGGTTTTTCGACGGTATTTGCACTGACTCTCGAGAACTAAAGATCAATGATCTCTTCGTCCCGTTAAGAGGCCATAATTTCGATGGAAACTGCTTTGTGATTCCGGCCCTGGAAGCCGGGGCCGGAGGTAGTCTGGTAAATCGCGATGTTCATTTGGAAATCCCTTTAAATCTCTCCAAATCGGTCCTGATAAAAGTTCAGGACACCCTCCGAGCTTTGACCGACCTTGCATCAACCCACCGTAAGATATATCCAATCCCTTTAGTCGCGATTACCGGCTCCTCCGGCAAAACTACAGTCAAGGAAATGATGGGATCGATAATAGGATCCCGAAACCATGTAAAAATAACCAAAGGAAATCTCAACAACCTCATCGGGTTGCCTATGACGGTTTTGGACATATGCGGGGATCATAAATTTGCTGTAGTTGAAGCCGGGATCAATCAGCCGGGAGAAATGGATATGCTGGCCAGAGCGGCGTCTCCGAACATAGCGGTGATAACTACCATAGGTCAGGCTCATCTGGAAGGTTTGGGCTCAATGGAAAACGTTGCTTCTGAAAAATTCAAATTGGTACAATCAATATCGGAAAATGGGCTGGGTGTTGTTCCTGGAGATAATAATCTTATTAAAAAGCGCCTCAAAAATTTCAAAGGTCGGACCGTTACTTTTGGTTTATCAGAAGGAGATTTTAGAGCTGAAAACATTAGGGTCGGAACTCCGACCATATTTGATGTGACAGGGCCTTTTGGAAGAACAAGAATTCAATGGGATCTTTGTGGTCTTCATAACATATCAAACGCTCTGGCGGCCTTTGCCGCATGTATGGAGCTAGGAATCGAAATTCAGGATATTCGAAAAGGTCTTGAAAACTTTAAGGCCCCGTCATGGAGAATGGAAGTTTCAGATTTGGGACGTTCCAGAAAGCTAATTCGGGATTTTTATAATGCTAATCCCCTTTCGATGAAGGCGGCTCTGGAAACTTTGGTGGCATGTGATAAGGCTGAATCAACCCTAGCCATATTGGGAGACATGATGGAACTGGGCGCCTATGCCAGTGAACTTCATCGTGAAATTGGCGCTTTTGCAGGTAAGGCCGGAATCAAGTTTATAATTTATGTAGGGAAATATCGGGATGAGTTTTCTACGGGGTTTTTGACTTCCGGCGGCGACAAAAAGTCGATAAGTCTATTTCCTGATAAGGACCAGGCTTGGGAATTCATTAGGCGAAAAATCGGTGATTTTGAAAGAATTTTGGTCAAGGGGTCTCGATCTATGAAAATGGAAATAATCGCCGATCACATCGAAAAGGAGATGTAAAGAATGCTGTATCACTTTCTTTACCCTCTAAACGCTGACCTCATTTTATTCAATGTTTTTAGATACATCTCTTTTAGGGCCATAATGGCCACCCTAACTGCGCTAATGATAAGCTTTCTTTTGGGAAAGCCGCTAATTGATTATTTGAGAGAATTCCAAATCGGACAGATGGTCCGGGATGATGGTCCACAAAGCCATCTTGAGAAAAGTGGAACACCAACTATGGGTGGTGTGTTAATTCTGTTCGCCATGACTTTTTCGTGTCTCCTGTGGGCCAGATTGGACAACATATATGTTTGGGTTGTGCTCGGGGTGACTCTTTCCTATGGGGCGATAGGATTCCTGGACGATTATCTAAAAATTCTTCGGCAAAGTCATAAGGGATTGAGTGGTAAACAAAAACTTGGGCTTCAACTTTTGATTGGAGGTTTAGTAGGCTTGTTCCTGTGGATGGATCCATCCTTCAGGACAACGCTGGCCGTGCCTTTTTTCAAGCATGTCCAACCCGACCTTGGTTTTTGGTACCCTGTTTTTGCAGCCCTTGTAATAGCCGGGGCTTCAAACGCTGTAAATCTAACGGATGGTCTCGATGGTTTAGCCATAGGTCCTGTAATGATCTGTGGCGCTACCTACCTTCTTTTCGCCTATGTGGCCGGCCATCTAAAACTCGCTCAATATCTGCAAGTTCCATATATTCCCGGATCAGGTGAACTTTGCGTGGTTTGCGGCGCTATGCTGGGAGCAGGAATGGGCTTCCTCTGGTACAACGCTTACCCTGCGGAAGTTTTTATGGGCGACGTCGGGTCATTGTCTTTGGGAGGTCTTCTTGGAGCAGTTGCTGTAGTAACGAAACACGAAATACTTCTAGCAATTGCAGGAGGAGTATTTGTGATTGAAGCGGTGTCGGTAATTCTTCAAGTAGCGTCATTCAAAGTGACTGGAAAGAGAATATTCAATATGGCGCCGATTCATCATCATTTCGAACTCAAAGGTTGGCCGGAGCCGAAAGTTATCGTTCGTTTCTGGATTCTTTCGATAGTCTTTGCGCTCATGGCGATGAGTACACTCAAGCTGCGCTGAACATTTAACCGCATGGCGGAGCTTAAAGGTTGGTAGACACAGGCGACAAAATTTAAGCATCAAAGGATTTGGCGGAATTAAATCTTCATGACAACCCAGTGCCAAACAATAGAATTCAAAGGGTACAAATCTTTCTTTAACGACCCTCTACTCCTATTTGTCACCATCCTGATTTTAACATTCGGGATTGTTATGGTTACGTCCGCAAGTTTCATGATAGCTTCCGCAAAGTTTGGAGATGGGTTTTATTACACCAAAAAACAGGGCCTGGCCATAATTGCCGGATTGAGTTTGATGTTCCTGTTTTCCAGGATCAATCCCTTTTTCTGGCGAGACGCCGCGCCGGTGGGTTTGGGCATTTCTTTGCTTTTGTTGATTCTGGTTTTTGTCCCTGGAATAGGCGTGGAACTTGGTGGATCACGACGATGGGTTCGTCTGCCGGTAGGTTTCTATATTCAACCTTCGGAAATTATCAAATACGCTATGATAATTTTTTTCGCTCGTTCGCTGGCCAAGAAGGGCGATGGGGTGAAAAGTTTCGCAATAGGCTTCCTGCCGCATGTTCTGATAATGGCCCTTGTTGTAATGCTGGCTCTTGCACAGCCGGACTTTGGGCTTGCGCTTATTATTACAACCGTCGGCTTTCTCATGATGTTTATAGCTGGGGTTCGATTACAACACCTCATAGGTTCGGCAATATTGTGTCTGCCTTTTCTTTTTCAGATCGGAATGAGCGCCCACTACCGGTTCGCAAGGGTAAAAAGTTTTCTGAATCCTTGGGCTGATCCCTTAAGTTCAGGGTTTCAGATAATTCAAAGTCTTGTCGCTTTCGGATGTGGCGGATTTTGGGGAGTCGGGCTGGGTAAGGGCATCCAGAAACTATTTTACTTGCCACAACCACATTCGGATTTCATCCTGGCCGTTGTGGGAGAAGAGCTTGGTTTGGCAGGAGTAATAGCCATAATTATTTTGTTTTATCTGTTGATTTTTAGAGGATTGACCATAGCAATCCGAACTCATGACATATTCCTGAGATGTTTGGCTTTTGGGATTACTTCTCTTCTAGGTATCCAGGCGCTGTTCAACATGGCTGTAACCATGGGACTCACGCCAACCAAGGGATTGCCCCTGCCACTGATATCTCTAGGTGGGACTTCACTAATTGCTAACCTGGCCGGGATAGGTATCCTGATGGCAATTAACGCCACTGCCAAAGCCAACCAGGAAGGAGGCGGGACATGAGGTTGATCCTAGCCGGAGGAGGCACGGGCGGCCATCTTTTTCCGGCGCTGGCCGTGGCTGAAGCCTTTAAGTCCATGTCTCCATCGTCCGAGGTCCTATTTGTGGGAACAAAACACGGTATAGAATCCCGATTAATCCCCCAAACAGAGTTCCCTATCAGGTTTGTATCGGCTAGAGGAATCATGAAGACAGGAATTCTCAATTCGATTCGAGCTGGAATGGAGATTCCCGTTGGTATAGTACAAGCCTTCAAAATCATAAAGGATTTCAATCCTGATTTTGTTCTGGGTGTTGGTGGCTACGCTTCCGTTCCCCCTCTGATCGCGGCTTTGATCCTGAATGTAGAAAGTGGAATCCAGGAACAGAATTCGATAATGGGAGCAGCTAATCGGATGCTTTCAAAATTCGTCAACAAGATTTTTATTTCCTGGGAAAATACAATACCTACCACTCCAATCGACAAGACTTTTCTTGTCGGAAACCCTGTGAGAAAGGCTTTGTTCGTAACGAGCGCAAAACCAAAAGACCCCAATAAATTCAACATCCTGATTTTTGGAGGGTCTAAAGGAGCTAACAGCATTAATCTTGGCGTCATTGAACATATAGGCCAGTTCAAAAATGCCACATCAAGAATCAAAATCGTTCATCAAACGGGATCTAATTTACTCGAAAAAGTCGGGAAAGCTTATGAACACGCGGGTGTCGACGCGGAAGCAATAGATTTTATTACAGATATGGGCACATACTATTCGTGGGCAGATCTAGTAGTCTGTCGCGCAGGCGCAAGCTCTCTGGCCGAAATAACGTCAGTTGGAAAGCCGGCAATAGTTGTTCCCTTCCCATTTGCCGCGGAAGACCATCAAACCAAGAACGCCCAGTGGCTTGAGAACCATGGAGCGGTGACAATGGTCAAGGACGAGGACCTGAAGAATGGGACATTGATTAGACAAATTCTAGAGCTGATGAATGATTCCGAGAAGCTCAAGTTAATGTCTGAAAACGCTGGAAAACTTGGGAAACCGGATGCAGCGCGCTCGATAGTTCTTGAAATATTAAAAAACCAAAGGTTAGCAGCGTGATAGGAACTTTATTCAAAAAGGTTAGAGATGTTCATTTTGTAGGTATAGGCGGTGTGGGCATGAGCGGAATCGCCGAAATTCTCCTTGCCCTAGGATTTAACGTTAGTGGTTCAGACCTCCAGGAATCGCCAACAGCGGTTCATTTAAGATCTTTGGGCGCTCAGGTTCACGTAGGGCACAGAAAAGAACACCTTGATAAGGCTGATGTGCTGGTTTATTCATCAGCGATTTCAGAAAATAATCCTGAGGTATTAGCTGCTAAGGAAAGAAGAATTCCGGTTATTGCGAGAGCCGAAATGCTCGCTGAACTTATGCGAATGCAAACGTCCATTGCTGTCGCCGGGATGCACGGGAAAACTACGACAACATCCTTGATAGCCGCAGTCATGTCTCATGCCGGGCTTGATCCCACAGTAGTTATCGGAGGAAAGCTAAACGCCCTTGGTGGAGGCGCACATTTAGGCCAAGGGGACCTGCTGGTGGCGGAAGCTGATGAATCCGACAAGTCCTTCTTAAAGCTTTTCCCGACAATAGCTCTGATAACTAATATCGATCTTGAGCATATGGATTGCTATTCGTCCATAGAAGAAATTAGGTCCACGTTCCTAGAGTTCATTAATCGAATTCCCTTTTACGGGTACGCTGTTGTATGCCTCGATGATCCTCAGGTCCAAAGAATAATCCCTATGATTTCCAAAAGATTTCTAACCTATGGATTATCTTCACAAGCCTTTATCAGGGGAGCAAAACCAAAACTCGAAAGAGGATGGTCAGTTTTCCAAGTTTACAGGGAAAATATACTACTCGGTGAAATAAGGCTGCCAATGCCGGGTATGCACAATATCGTAAATTCTCTGGCCGCCGTAACCATAGCTGAACTCTTTGATGTCCCTTTTGAAAAGATCAAAGAAGCGTTGGAGTCATTCCCAGGCGTTCAAAGACGATTTACAAAAAGGGGCGCTGTAGGAGGAGTAACCGTTATTGACGATTATGGCCATCATCCAGCGGAAATTAGGGCAGTTCTATTAGCGGCGAGGCAAATGGCGGAGAAACGGATAGCAGTTCTGTTTCAACCTCACAGATATTCCAGGACAAAAGCTTTATTCGAAGATTTCCTAACTGCTTTCCACGATGCTGATTTGCTTTACATCATGGACATTTACCCCGCCAGTGAAAAGCCAATCGAAGATGTTAGCGGATCCAGACTCTGTGAAGGCATCCGCGCCAGAGGCCACAAGAGAGCGCGGTTTCTGGGGGATAAAACGACTATTGCCGCAGAAATTGCCCAGGACCTGGAACAAGGAGACATGTTAATAACATTGGGCGCCGGGGATGTTACCAAACTCGGTCCGGCTGTTTTGGAAGAACTCGAAAAACGACAAGGAGTTTTGCTTGAGAATTAGCGAAACCCAAATTCGAAGAATTCGATCTATCTTGGGTGAAGATCCATTAACGGGCGTTCCTCTCAAGAATTTGACCTCGTATCGGGTAGGTGGTCCTGCGGAAGTAGTAGCATTGCCACGAAATCTGGAATCGTTGACTCGCCTGCTTTCGTTTGCCAGGCAAGAAGATATTCGATACTTCATACTCGGGAACGGTACAAATGTATTGTTTCATGATGATGGCTTTCGCGGACTAATTATTTCTCCACTTAGAATGAAAAACCTCAGCATGGAAAAGGGCCTTTCGAACACATCACTAATTAAAGCTCAATCAGGGACCCCTCTGTCTTTGGTCGTATATCGAGCTTGTAATTCAGGCTTAACGGGGATGGAATCTCTCTGGGGCATTCCCGGTTCCATAGGAGGATCGGTGGCTTGCAATGCTGGGGCTGGAGGTGTCTCCGTAGGCGATTTAATCACGGAACTCGAATTAGTAAACGCTGATGGCAGGAATACGTCTTTTAAAAGAGGCTCCCTTTCATATGGTTACAGATTTTTTGATTTGCCCTCACAATCAATCGTTTTTCAGGCCTCTTTTGAACTCAATAGCGCCGATCCCGATGAAATTCAGAAAAAGCTAGCGAAGTTCAAATCCTTGAGAAGATCGACACAACCGCGAGGTTTTCCAAATGCGGGCTGCGTTTTTAAAAACCCCTCTCCTAATACACAAGCTGGAGCGTTAATTGACAAGCTTGGTTTCAAAGGGACCAAGTGTGGAGGGGCCGAAGTTTCTAGTGTTCACGCGAATTTCATAGTCAACAGAAATAAGGCTAAGGCTCAAGACATTCTGAATTTAATAGAAACAATTACTGAAGCCGCAGCAAAGCGAGTCGGCATAAGCCTCGAACTGGAAATTCAAATCATAAAGCCGAGCAGGAATTATGCCTGATAACAGCGCATCTATACATCTTCAATCCTCCCAGGTTTCAGAGTCTGAAAACTCAAAAAGTACAGTACCCTGGAACCGCGCTGTACTTAAAATCCTGTTCTGGACGGGAATTTTTCTCGATATTTTCATGGCGTGTCTGTTGAGCTATCTAATTATTATCCGATCTTCTTATTTTAATTTGGTCAACGTAGATGTCTATGGCAATCATCGACTTTCATCAGAAGAGGTGATAGAGGCCGCAAATATTGAAACGGGAATCAATCTTTTAAATATTGATCTGGAAGGAATCACACGGAAATTACGTCTCCATCCATGGGTTAGAGAAGGTTCTGTCTATCGTAGATTTCCAGGGCAATTGGTCATCGAGGTTGAAGAGAAGACTCCACGAGGGATCTTGGCCTGCGATAAGCTTTATTACATCGATGAAAATGGGAAAATCGTTACGCGTGTTCTGCCGGGAGACGCGGTAGATCTTCCTCTTTTCACAGGGGTTCAACCTGAAGAACTACGTTTGAACCCTGAAGAAGTTCAAGAATCCCTGATATCCGGACTGAAGATGACAGACCTACTCGACAGACCGGGTTCAGAGTTTAACGTCAAGAACGTAAGAGAGATCAATATTAGCCTTGAAGATGGACTAACGTTAAAAATGGCTTCAGGCAGGACTGTCGTTATGGGACGCTCAGATTTTCAAACGAAGATAGATAGATACGAAAGGCTGAAGAAGTTTCTAACCGACAGGGGCCAGTGGCACAACGCGCGGATAATAAACCTGGATTTTGAAGATCGAGCTATTGTTCGGTCTTCTGAAGATCCGCTTCTGCAGGGGTAGAAAAATGTCAAGAAGCGATAGCATCATTTGTGGTCTCGATGTTGGGACAACAAAGATATGCGCCATCATTGGAGAATTAAACGCTGATGGCGTGGTCGACATAATAGGGGTGGGAACATCTCCATCGAGAGGTTTACGGCGCGGCGTCGTTGTCAACATAGACCATACCGTTTCGAGTATAAAGAAGGCCATCGATGACGCGGAACTTATGGCTGGACGGCGCTCCGAAACAGTATTTGCTGGAATTTCTGGCGGACACATCAAAGGAATCAACTCCCACGGTGTTATAGCCATAAAGAACCGTGAAGTAACTCACCAGGAGGTTTCACGTGTAATTGACGCTGCGCGGGCAGTAGCCATACCACTAGATCGAGAGGTAATCCATATCTTGCCTCAGGAATTCATGGTGGATGATCAGGGAGGCATAAAGGAGCCGGTAGGTATGGCCGGAGTTCGACTTGAGGCTAAGGTACACATAATAACCGGGGCTGTTTCGGCGGCCCAAAACATCGTTAGGTGCGCCCATCGAAGTGGACTCATTGTGAGCGATTTAATCCTGCAGCAGATGGCCGCCGCAGAGGCTGTACTTTCTTCCGACGAAAAGGAATTGGGTGTAGCTTTAATCGACATAGGCGGCGGAACTACGGACATAGCCGTTTTTATTGAGGGAGCGATTCAGCATACTGCTGTCATAGCTGTTGGCGGCGATCAACTCACGAATGATATTGCCGTAGGTCTGAGGACGCCAACAGGTGAAGCGGAAAAAATCAAAAAACGATATGGTTGTGCTTTAGCAACGCTTGTTAATCGAGATGAAACAATACATGTTCCCGGCGTTGGGGGTCGGCAGCCCAGGGTGTTGGCCAGGTCGGTCCTGGCCGAAATTACGGAACCCCGGCTGGAAGAAATTATAGGATTAGCAAGAAGAGAACTGGAAAAGTATAATTTACTCAACGCCGTAGCGTCCGGTATTGTGCTGACCGGCGGTAGCGTAGCCATTCAGGGTATAACGGAACTGGCTGAGCAACTTTTTGACATGCCGGTGAGGTTGGGTTATCCAACCGGCGTAAGCGGGCTGGTAGATGTTGTAAATTCACCGGTGTATGCGACTGGAGTTGGCTTGGTTCTTTGGGGAGCACGACATGGCTGCGCTGATTTGAGTTCAACATATGATTCTGGTAGGGTATTCAATAGAGTATTTGAAAGAATGAGAAGATGGTTCACGGAAGCTTTTTAACCTTCGCTGTTATTAATTTTCTGGCGAAAAATCTCAGCTCGTGGTATGCGAATTCCGGACTGAAACGTCCTCAACGAGTTTGATTACGACCGGAACGAAGACAGGATTTTGAGTTTTAGGATGTGGAAAGCGGCTTACAATTTTGGAAGGGCTTGGTTGATATTAATTACAGGAGGCGCCGGCTTATGCTGGATTTCGAAATAGAATCTAACCGTAGCGCACTAATACGAGTTGTTGGAGTTGGCGGCGGCGGTGGAAACGCTGTTAACAATATGATTCGCGCCGGTTTAAGTGGAGTGGAATTTATTGCGGCCAATACGGACGCTCAAGCGCTCCAGCACAACCTGGCCCCGCTAAAGTTACAGATTGGCAAACAGCAGACCAGAGGATTGGGCGCTGGAGCGGACCCGGAAATTGGTCGGATAGCGGCGAATGAGGATTACGAAAACATAAGAGATTCTCTAGATGGTTCCGACATGACCTTCATAACAACTGGTTTGGGTGGTGGCACGGGAACTGGCGCAGCACCTATAATTGCGCGTATAGCGCGGCAAGAAGTAGGCGCTTTGACCGTAGCGGTGGTTACCAAGCCCTTTTTGTTTGAAGGTAAACGACGGATGCGCCAGGCAGAGGAAGGTATTGAGACCCTCCGAAAAGAGGTTGACACATTAATCATTATTCCCAATCAACGACTACTTTCCCTCAAGAAGGATATTTCGTTTCTCGAAGCGTTCAGGCGAGCCGACGATGTGCTAATGCAAGGTGTTAGGGGAATCTCGGATCTTGTGACCATTAACGGTTTGATTAATCTTGATTTCGCGGATGTCAAAACCATCATGCAGGAAAAAGGCGTAGCATTGATGGGAACAGGTTCGGCTACCGGCGAAGGACGAATTGAAGAAGCTACACGAATGGCCATCAATAGCCCGCTGCTGGAGGATGTGTCAATGTCAGGAGCGAAGGGAGTGTTGATAAACATTACCGGTTCGTCCGATATGTCACTGACTGAGATAAATGACGCTGTTTCAATAATTCAGAATGAAGCCCATGATGACGCTAACATTATATTCGGAGCGGTAATAGATGAAGATATGGGTGACGCCGTAAATGTGACTGTTATCGCAACCGGATTTGGTCGAAGCGAGAGTGGCCTCATCGACAAGACTGATTCTTTGATTTTCTCCAAAAACCCTGCTCAGGCAATAGATGAAATAAAAATGGAAAGACCACCGGTAGCAAGAACTATCGTCCCTAATGAACCTAGGGATTCTCAAATTCCGGCCTTTATCAGAAAGAGTCAAAGAGAAAAGGGAAGTCGCCATTTGAATCTAGTAGACGATTTCTCTCTTGAAGCTGAAGAAGATCTTGATATTCCCACTTTCTTACGAAAACATGCCGAATAGCCTGTCGAAAACTTTCTCATGGTCAGGAGGAATGGTTTCCCTCCTGACCACGGAAAAACACTCATCATCAATTTGCCATAATATTTTTTAACCGTCGCCTCAGGTTCTTTCCAAATGCGGCCAAAATCCAAAACAAGTCATACTCTAAAAAACAGCGATTCCCGTGTATCTCTCGCGCTAGTTTTTCCCAACTCTATGAAAGTTGGGCTCAGTAATCTTGGATTTCAATATCTGTGGAACAAGTTCCGGGGATCCAAGTTTTTTTCAACTGAACGATTTTTTGCCACTGAGACTCTTTTAAATAATTCAACCGGTTCACGTATGCCAGTTTCAGCAGACAACCAGACCCCTCTAAAAAACTTTCAGGTCATAGCCTTTAGCATCCCTTTTGAAAATGATTACTGGATTGTCCCCAGAATGCTTATAAACGCTGGTATTCCTCCATTTCTCAGAGATAGGAACTCGTCCGGGCCTCTTATAATTGCCGGCGGCGTATCCGTGTCTATGAATCCAGAAGTTTTGGGCGATTTTCTGAACTTGGCTTTCATCGGCGAAACTGTTGGTGATATTGACGAACCAAATGGTTTTTGGAGAACTGTTGCGAATTGCTTCACATCTAACAAGGTTCTCGCAGATCATGAAAAAATTTGCGAAAATTTCATGAATGTTCCAGGCGTTTATGTCCCGGAAGCCTACAAGTTTGAATATCGGAATGATGGAATCATTCACCAAATAACCACTTTACCGGGATTTCCAGAAAGCGTCAAAGCGGTGAAAAGATCTTTTCTGGATCCATCAATCCCAATTGCCGTAATTGAAGATACAGGGTCACAATTTTCTGGTTCCTGTCTTGTAGAGATTAATCGTGGGTGTGGCAGAGGTTGCAGGTTTTGTTCAGGAGGCTGGACTCATCGCCCGGTTCGGCATTATGAGTATGCCAATATTAGAGAAATGTTGGCTGGTTCTATAAAGAGTAAGAAAACCGTTGGTCTTGTAGGTTCGGACCTAGCCTCGCACCCTGAACTCTTGGAGATTTTGAGTGACATTGTTGATAGGGGTGGAACCTTTTCTCTCTCGTCAATAAGGCCCGAAGGTTTAAACGATCAAGTAATTGATCTGATTGCAAGATCAGGTCAAAAAACAGCAACGCTCGCCCCTGAGGTGGCTTCACGCCGTCTGAAAGAGGTAATAGGAAAACAAATACCATCTGAACGTTTCTATGAGTTGATCGAAAAAATGGTCCGCTCTGGTGTGCCTAACATCAGATTTTATTTCATGGTAGGTTTACCCGCTGAAACAGAAGATGATGTTAGTCAAATAGTCGAGTTTGTTTTGAACGCACGAGAGGTTTTTGTTAACGCTTCTCGCAAAATGGGAAGAATTGGAAGGATTGGAGTTCAGCTAAACGCTTTCGTTCCCAAGCCCTGGACACCATTCCAATGGGTGAGCGCTCTCCCACGGAAAGATTGGGAGCGCCGGATGAAAATAGTTAAGGATGGCTTGAAAAAACTGAATAATGTAGTGGTCAGGAGTGAGTCCACCAAAAGTTCTGAAATTCAGGCGGTCCTGAGTAGGGCTGATCGAAGAATTTCGAGGTCTCTCGTAGAAATGGCGACACAAGGGAAGTTCAATCTCTCTTGTTTTTCTGAAACTGAGCCTGGCCCTGCGTTTTATTCCGAGCGCTCACGCGAACATGATGAAATCTTCCCGTGGGACGTTGTTGACCACGGTGTGAGTAAACAAACATTGAGAGCAATATTCGAGAAAGCCACATCTTTAAAGAAGGACAATCAGAATGTACTTTCCCAATATTGACCGAGCCAAATGTACGAAATACTTTCTTTGCGTTAATATATGTCCTAAAGATGTTTTTGAAATTCAAAACGACGAAGTTCAGGTGGCAAACCCAGCCCAATGCAATGGTTGTGAGGCATGCGTGGCCGAATGCCCGGATGATGCCATAGTAGTTTGTGACACCTAACCCGTGCAAACCATTTTAGGTGGTAACAGCCTTTAATATTGCGTAGTTGGCTTAACTGTTTTGGATGTAATATACAGAGACACTGGTCTTAAAAAGAGGGAGATTATTGATGGACGAAAAGAATGCTGTTGTTGGTGTTTACAAAAGTCATTCGGAGGCTGAACAATCAATTAAGGAATTACAGAAAGCGGGTTTTGATATGAACAAGCTTTCTGTCGTTGGGAAAGACTACCACACCGAGGAACACGTCGTTGGATATTATTCTGTCAGCGACAGGATGAAAGCATGGGGGAAACTGGGCGCTTTTTGGGGCGGTCTGTGGAGCCTTTTGTTTGGGGCGGCGTTCTTTTTCGTCCCGGGGATAGGGCCGGTCGCCGTAGCTGGGCCTTTAGTAAGCTGGATCGTAGCGGCTTTGGAAGGAGCGGTGGTAGTTGGCGGTCTGAGCGCTTTGGGAGCGGGACTCTTTAGCGTCGGGATACCCAAAGAAAGTATAATAAAATATGAAACTCAGTTGAAAGCTGAGAAATTTCTTCTTATTGCGCATGGGACAACACAGGAAACCCAAAAGGCAAAGGAAATTTTAGAAAAGACCTTGGCGGAAGAGGTGAACCTGCATACAACAGCTTAAAAAGCTCAATAATAATTAAAAGGAGACTCAAACAGGAATTACTCAATTTCAATT